>JAVBRC010000114.1:0-19808 GCA_031548405.1 Oscillospiraceae bacterium
TATCGCCTACGTTTTGACCAATTGCCGGAATAAGGCGAACAGCAGTCGTCTTATTGTTAACCATTCCTATCGCAGCTTCATCAGCAATGATTGCAGAAATTGTTTCAGGTGTTATATCACCAGGAACAACAACCATATCAAGACCAACAGAGCAAACAGCTGTCATCGCTTCAAGCTTTTCAATGCTGAGTGATTCACACTTTACAGCATCTATCATACCAGCATCTTCTGAAACTGGAATAAACGCTCCTGAAAGTCCACCAACATTTGAAGATGCCATTACGCCGCCCTTTTTAACCGCATCGTTTAAAAGTGCTAAAGCAGCAGTTGTGCCGTGAGTTCCACAGGTTTCTAGTCCCATTTCCTCAAGAATATATGCAACACTATCACCTACTGCAGGAGTTGGTGCAAGTGAAAGGTCAACTATGCCAAATGGTACTCCCAACATCTTTGAAGCCTTTGAGCCAACAAGCTGACCCATTCTTGTAATCTTGAACGCTGTTTTCTTAATTACATCCGCAATTTCATCAATTGATGCATCAGGATATTTTGAAACAGCCGCACGAACAACGCCAGGACCTGAAACACCAACGTTAATAACACAGTCAGGCTCACCAGTTCCGTGGAATGCTCCAGCCATAAATGGGTTATCTTCAGGTGCGTTACAGAATACAACAAGCTTTGCAGGACCGATACACTGTCTGTCAGCAGTAATTTCAGCTGCTTCCTTTATAATCTTACCCATCATTGCAACTGCATCCATGTTAATTCCAGTTTTACTTGAACCAACGTTAACAGATGAACAGATATTTGATGTTACTGAAAGTGCCTCAGGAATTGAATTGATAAGCTCAATATCTCCTGCACTAAAGCCCTTCTGAACAAGTGCAGAATAACCACCAATAAAGTTTACACCGCAAGTATCAGCGGCTCTTTGAAGAGCAAGTGCAAATTTAACAGGATTTTTTTCTGTACAAGCTGCGGAAATAATTGCGATAGGTGTTACAGAAATTCTTTTGTGAATAATAGGAATACCGAATTCCTTTTCAATTCTCTCGCCAACCTTAACAAGGTCACGAGCCTTTGTAGTTATTTTGTTATAAACCTTTTCACAAGCCTTGTCTATATCACTGTCAATACAATCAAGAAGTGATATTCCCATTGTTATCGTTCTTATATCAAGACATTCGTCTTGAATCATTCTTATGGTTTCCAGTATGTCATAAGCATTAAGCATTTAAAAAACTCCTTAAAATGAATTAAATTCTGTGCATTGAATTAAAAATATCTTCGTGCATTGTGTGAATTGAAAGTCCGAGTGTTTCACCGAGTTCCTTAAGCTTGTCACCCAACACAACAAAATCAGCATTCATTTTAGAAATATCAACCATCATAATCATAGCAAACATTTCCTGCAAAACGCTCTGAGTAACATCCATTACATTGGCATTATATTCAGTGCATATATTACTAACCTTTGCAAGAATTCCAACATTGTCTTTGCCGATTACAGTTATAACTGCTCTCATAATATTCTCCAATCACTGCATAAGATTAATATGCAGCTCCGCTCATTACGGCTGCGGCAGCCAAAATTTCCTTATACGCATCAACAAAATACATACATATTCATTATATCACAGCAGACAAAAAAAAGAAAGTCAAAAAGCTGACAATATTGACAATATTACTTTTTATTTCTCTTTTTAATAGTAGTGCGTGTAACCGTAGCTAATCTTTCAATAGTATGCTCTGGAAATGTTGATAAAAAGTCTATACTCTGATCAAAAGCCAGTTTTTCATCAATTTTCAATATATTCATAAAAAAGTCTTTAACATCATTAAAATTTTCCGAAAGTCTTTCAGCAGTTTCTCTTCCCTTTTGCGTCATTTTAACACTAGTCGAAAAGTCGGGATGAATAAATTCAAGTCGTTCCATACATTTTAGCATACGGCTTACACTTGGTCTGGTAACTGAAAGTGCGTTGGCTATATCAACCGATCTGACAATGTTATGTTCACAGCTAAGACGATATAATGTAATTAAGTATCTGCATTGTCCTGCACAAAGCTTCATTTCCCCTTCACCCCTTTAACGCTTTTACCCCTAACAGTTTCGATGCTTTATATTCTACCACTTTTGAAACCCTTTTTCAATGACTATAATAACACTATTTCAATAACTTTATGACTGCATTTTTATCTAATTTGACAGTTTATTTTTTTTATGCTAAAATATTCCTAGAAAAGAGAGGACAATAACATGAAATATAAAAAATGCATACCTTGGTTAATAGTTTTAGTATGGATGGTAGTAATATTTTTATTCTCATCGCAGAATGCTGAAAATTCATCTTCAACAAGTAGTTTACCAACCGAATTTCTCGCCAGAATTTTAAAACCAAAATTTGATAATTATAATGAATCAGATAAAATACTCATTCTGAATCGATGTCAATTTATTGTGAGGAAATCTGCACATTTTTCTGTTTACACAATTTTAGGGATGCTCACATATAATGCTTTTCGCATTTCAGAAAGATTTTCCAAGAAAGTCACGATATTATTTTCGATGCTGGTATGTCTTTTATATGCAATAAGTGATGAAATTCACCAATATTTTGTTCCAGGGCGGGCATGTAGGGTTTTAGATGTTAGCATTGACTTTTCGGGTGTAATGTTTGGAATATTAATTATTTTTGTGTTGGGGTTATTTAGGAGAAAGAGGAAGTAACGTCAGGCGGCAATAGTTAACTAACCGCTCGCAAAGCGAAGCGAAAACAGTTTAGGTCAACCCTTTTTAAAGGGTTGCGGTTTCCAAAGGCTGAGCCTTGGTCGCTCGTCGCAACGAGCGAAACTCTTTATCGTTCAAGAGTATTTTTTCTTTGGTTCTTTTCTTTTTTACGATAAAAAAAGAAAGAACGGTGAATATCTGTAGTATTAGGATTTAGTTAAATTGCCAGACTTAGTTTTTCCGAACATTACTTCACAAACAAAAAAGTCCATTAAGCTTATTATTTACAAGCTTAATGGACTTTAGTTTTGTTTTAGGTTATATGGTTAGTTGTTCTGACGTTTCAAAACTTCCCCACTATCGTGCGTTTTGAAAGGCAAATAGAACTCGACGTAAATCCTAAAACTAAGCCCGCCGAACGGAGATTGGGTGCAGCGTCACGCTGCTTTTTCACTTGCAAAAAAGATACCTCTTTTTGCATTCGCAAAAATTCACTAGAAAAAATACGCCTGACGATAAAGAATTTCGCTCTCTGCGGAGAGCGACCAAGGCTCTGCCTTTGGAAACCGCAATTTTTTGAAAAAAATTGAGTAAAATTTTTGAATCGCCGTTCGGCGAGGTTAGCAAACTTCCTTCGCCGTTGGGCGGGGATAGTTAACTTTGCCCACCCTCACTGCGATATGTATCCTCTAACCACTTAATCATCTCGTCAAAGCCCTCCTGCGTACATGGAAACTCATTCTCAAGCTCCATTTCCGCTAAATCAGAACATAACATACCATGCCATATCATGATTTTCAATTTATCCGATTCTGGTGAAATTTTATAGTTAAAACCTTTTAAACTCCCAATAAATGTATTACCAGACTGGTAAAAATAAAAATTTCTGAGGTCGAAAACGTCTGATGCACTGGTGCCCATTACTTATCAAGACCTTCTCTTAATGCTTTTGTAAAATCAGTAACAGGTTTTACAGAATTTTCACCATGTTCAGCAATTATATTAACAATTGCACTTCCAACAATTATTCCATCACAGTACTGCTTGATTTCATGAGCTTGTTCAGCATTTGAAATACCAAATCCAACAATGCAAGGAGTTTCAGTATGCTTCTTGATATCGGAAATAAAATTATTGAAATCAGTTTCGAATGTTGAACGCATTCCAGTAACACCAGTTGAAGATACACAATAAACAAATCCTCTTGATTCAGATGCGATTTTTTCTATTCTGTCCTTTGATGTTGGAGTTACAAGGCTGATTGAAATGATGTCATGATTGTCAGCGTATGGCTGAATCTCATCCTTTTCTTCAAAAGGCATATCAGGAACTATTACACCATCAATTCCGATTTCAGCACAAATATTAAAGAAACGTTCTGTACCAAAACCAAAGATTGAGTTTAGATAAAGCATGAGTACAAGTGGAGCATCAGTCTTTGCTCTAAGCCTTTTCACCATCTCAAATATACCAGCAATAGTTGTTCCGCCTGATAATGAACGAAGGCTGGCTGCCTGAATTATAGGCCCTTCAGCAACTGGGTCTGAAAAAGGAACACCTAGTTCAATAATATCTGCCCCAGCATTTACCATTTCAAGAACTGCTGATTCAGTAGTTTCATATCCACCATCGCCACAAGTTATATATGTTACAAGAGCTTTTTTGTTCTGTTCTTTAAGCTCTGCAAGCTTTTTTTCTATTCTATTCATTGATATTAACTCCTCTGTATCTTGCAATCTGATAAACGTCCTTATCGCCTCTGCCTGACAGATTTATAACCATAATCTGATCCTTGCTCATCTGTGGAGCAATTTTCAAAGCAGCAGCAACAGCGTGTGCAGACTCAATTGCAGGAATAATTCCCTCTGTTCTTGAAAGATATTCAAATGCACAAACAGCTTCTTCGTCAGTCACAGCAACATAATCGGCTCTGCCTGTACGGCAAAGATTAGCGTGTTCAGGGCCGATTCCAGGATAGTCAAGACCAGCTGAAATTGAATAAACTTCGTCAATCTGACCTTCGTAATTCTGTAGGAAAATTGATTTCATACCATGGAAAATACCATCTCTGCCTCGTGTAAGAGTTGCAGCATGATCCTTAGTATCAATTCCTCTGCCAGCAGCTTCAGCACCAACCAGACGTACACTTTCATCACCGATAAAGTCATAGAAAGCACCGATTGCGTTTGAACCACCGCCAACGCAAGCAACCACACAGTCAGGAAGACACTGTTCAGCAGTTTTCATCTGTTCCTTGATTTCTTCACCAATTATTTTCTGGAAATCACGAACCATCTGTGGGTAAGGGTGAGGGCCCATAACAGAGCCAAGAAGATAAAATGTTGTATCAATATTAGTTGCCCAGTCCTTCATAGCCTCGTTAACAGCGTCCTTGAGTGTTTTAGTTCCGCTTTCAGCAGAAACAACCTTAGCACCTAAAAGCTCCATTCTGTACACGTTAAGTGATTGTCTTTCGATGTCAACAGCACCCATGTAAATTTCACATTCCATATCAAAAAGAGCAGCAGCAGTTGCAGTTGCAACACCATGCTGTCCAGCACCAGTTTCAGCAATAATACGCTTTTTACCCATTTTCTTAGCAAGAAGAATCTGTCCTAAAACGTTATTGATTTTGTGAGAACCAGTATGGTTTAAATCTTCTCTCTTGATATATATTTTAGCACCGCCCAAGTCCTTTGTCATTTTATCTGCATAATAAAGAAGTGATGGTCTGCCAGCATATTCTCTTAAAAGAGTTCTAAGCTCATCTTGGAATTCCTTGTCCTGACTATAAAATTCATAAGCCTTTTCAAGTTCAGAAACAGCGTTCATTACGGTTTCGGGAACATACTGTCCTCCGAAAATACCATATCTACCTTTTTTATTCAATGGTTATACACTCCTAACATTTTCTATAAATTTTTTAATTTTATTTTCATCTTTAAAGCCGTCTGTTTCAATGCCACCTGAAATATCAACTCCATCTGGTGAAACAGTTTTAACGGCATTTTTAACATTATCACAGTCAAGCCCGCCTGCTAAAAGGAACGGTGTTTTAAAAACCGCATTATTAATAAGATTGCAATCAACGGTTTTACCAGTTCCGCCGTAGCTATCCTCTGAAAAAGCATCAAGAAGAAGCAGATCAGCTCCCAGCTTGTCGGCATTTTCAATATCAGCAGAACTTTTAACTCTGACAGCTTTCCATATACTACATTTTACTACATTTTTAAGCTTTTGTAAATAGCTATTATCTTCATCTCCATGAAGCTGTATAACATCAAGCCCAGCAATTTTCTGAATTTGTGCTACTTCTTCAATGGTCGAATTAACGAATACACCAACAGCTTTAATTTCTGGTGAAAGTTTCGCCTTTAATTGGGCAGCATATTCAGCAGTAACCTGACGTTTTGATTTAGCGAACACAAACCCGATATAATCAGGTCTGTATTCGTTTACATAGTCGATATCTTCTGGACGTCTAATTCCGCAAAGCTTTACTATCATACACCGTCCCTCAATGCGTTCATAGTTTCAGAAATACTGTTACTTCTCATAAGTGTTTCGCCTATAAGAACAGCGTCAGCACCGTATTCTCTGACATATTTCATATCAGAATTATCAGCAATTCCACTTTCTGAAACAACAACGCAGCTATCAGGAATCATGGTTGCAAGCTTTTTAGTATTCTCAAGACTAACCTCAAATGTTTTTAAGTTTCTGTTATTAATACCGACAATTCTTGGAGAACATTTAAAAATATTTTCAAGCTCCTCTTCATTATGTGCTTCAAAAAGACAGTTCATTCCAAGTGATTCAGCAAGCTCTCTGAAACGGTTCATAGTTTCAACGTCAAGTATTGCCGCAATCAGTAAAACAGCGTCAGCACCAATAACTCTTGCCTCATAAATCTGATATTCATCAATAATAAAATCCTTACGAATTATAGGCAGATTAACAGCTTTTCTTATTTCTTTAAGATACTCACTGCTACCCTTAAAATAAAATTCTTCTGTCAGGCAGGAAATCGCATTAGCACCAGCTTTTTCATAGCTTATAGCAGTTTCAACGGGATTAAAGTTTTCACAGATAACTGATTTTGATGGTGAAGCCTTTTTAACTTCAGAAATAACTGAAAGTGTATTATTTTTTAGTGCCTTATAAAAATCCTTACATGGTGAAGTCATAGAAAGTGCGGTATTTTTCATTTCTTCGATAGATACAGCTAACTTTTCACGTTCAAGCTGAATTTTTCTTTTTTCTATAATATCATCTAAAATCATAATTAATCACCTTAAAATTTATTTGAATGTTCTACAAGCTGTTGAAGCTTAGATAATGCCCAACCGCCGTCAATTGAGGCTCTGGCAAGGTTTATACCCTCAGCAATACTACCAGCTTTTTCAGCAATGTATAAAGCACATCCTGCATTAAGAAGAACAATATCACGCTTTGCGTCAACTATTTCACCCTTGAGTATGCCAAGTGTTATCTTTGCATTGTCTTCGGCAGAACCACCGACAATATCGCTTTTCTGAGCAATAGTTATTCCATAATCTTCAGGATTGATTTCAAAGAATGACATCTTTCCGTCGTTTATTTCACAAACTGAAGTTGTATCAGAAATTGAAATTTCATCAAGCTTATCGTTTCCGTAAACGAGCATAGCTTTTTTTATACCAAGATTAATTAAAACTCCGCCCATAAGCTCAAGAAGTGCTTTATCATAAACTCCAAGCAGAATATAATCAGTGTTTGCTGGGTTTGCGAGTGGCCCTAAAATATTGAAAACAGTTCTGATTCCAAGGTCACGTCTTGCAGGGCCGACAAATCTCATTGAACCATGATAGCTTTGTGCAAAGAGGAATGAAATACCGATATTATCGATTATTGTCTTGGCTTGTGTAGGTGAAGATGAAATTTTAACTCCAAGACTTTCAAGCACATCTGCCGCACCGCTCTTACTTGAAACACTTCTGTTTCCGTGCTTTGCAACCCTTGCACCACAACCAGCAATTACAAATGAAGATGTTGTTGAAATGTTAAACGTACTTGCAAGATCTCCGCCTGTTCCAACAATGTCAACTGCATCACGGCAACCTTCAATAGTATTTGCCTTTTCTCTCATTATTTTAGCAAATCCAGTTATTTCATCAACTGTTTCGCCTTTAATTCGGAGTGCTGTCAAGAAACCTGAAATCTGTGCGTCGGTAGCCATGCCATTCATAATAATATCCATAGCCTCCATAGCTTCATCGCAGGAAAGGTCATATCCGTCAGTAACCTTAGCGATGAATGGCTTTAGGAGTGACTTCGGCATCTGTTTTTTAGGTAGCTTATCAGCATCAAGCTTTATGCCCTCAACCATCATAAGAAAGTTTCTGATTATAATTTTTCCATCAGAAGTCAAAATTGATTCAGGGTGAAACTGAAGTCCGAATGTTGGATGAGTTCTGTGCTGAACTGACATAATCTGTCCGGCAGCGTCATAAGAGGTTGCGATAAGACAATCTGGGAGGGAAGCGTGTTCAGCAATAAGTGAATGATATCTTGCAGCTTCAAGGTCTTTCGGCAGATCTTTGAAAAGGTCAACACCGTTATCAATTGATAAAATACTTGATTTTCCGTGCATTAACTCATCAGCCTTAACAATCTTTCCGCCAAAGGCTTCACAGATTGACTGATGTCCAAGACAAATTCCGAGTATTGGAAGTTTTCCAGAAAAATGCTTTATAACATTAACTGAGATACCCGCCTCTTTAGGATAACCAGGGCCTGGTGAAATTACAATTGCCTCTGGAGCAAGCTTTTCAATTTCTTCAATAGTAATGCAGTCATTTCTTATAACCTTGATGTCACTGTAGATTTCACCGAAATACTGGTAAAGGTTATAGGTGAAAGAATCATAGTTGTCAATCATCAGAATCATAATGCAGATGCCTCCTTTACAGCGTTTATCATAGCCAATGCTTTATTTTCAGTTTCCAGATATTCTTTTTCAGGAACTGAATCATGAACAATACCAGCCCCTGCCTGAACATAAGCTTTTTTATCCTTGAAAAGCACAGTTCTTATTGCGATACAGGTATCAATGTTGCCATCAAAACCGATATATCCGATTGTACCGCCATAAAGTCCTCTGCGTTTATTTTCAAGCTCATCAATAAGCTGCATTGCTCTTACCTTTGGCGCACCTGAAAGTGTACCTGCTGGCAATACTGCCATAAGCGCATCAAGAGCAGTTTTGTCCTCACAAAGTTCACCCTTAACATCAGAAACTAGGTGCATAACCTTAGAATACTTTTCAGTTTTCATAAAGCTTGTTACTTCAACAGTTCCAAACTTTGAAACCTTTCCAACATCATTTCTGCCCAAGTCGACAAGCATAGTATGTTCAGCACGTTCCTTAGGATCAGCATTCAGCTGCTTTTCTAAATCATTATCCTCCTGCTCGGTCTTTCCTCTTGGGACTGTACCAGCAATAGGCTTGGTTTTAACAATGTTATTTTTAACACTTACAAGCATTTCAGGAGATGAACCAGCAATCTGATAGTCACGGCTTTTGAAATAATATAGATAAGGTGAAGGGTTAGTTGCTCTTAACATTCTGTAAACATTAAAGCTTTCAGGTGGATTTTCAATTTCAAAACGTTGTGAAAGAACAATCTGAAAAATGTCACCGTTTAAAATATGTTCCTTAGCTGTTTCAACATTTTGAACGAATTCTTCACGGCTAACGTTTGAATTAACTTTGAAGTTCTTAACTTTTCCTGGCATACGAGGTCTTTCAAAATATGAATTAATCTTGTCAGCCAACTTTTCAAAACGTTTTTGAGCTTCCTTATATTGTTCTTCAATATCTCCATCGGCTCTGATATTCTTTATGAGTATAACCTTACTGTTGAGGTGGTCGCAAGCAATTAACTCGTCATACAGAAAGAGGTGACAGTCAGGCATCTGAGTATCGTCCTCTGGAATATTTGTAAGTTTTGTTTCAATATATCTTACAGTGTCATATCCGAAATAACCTACAAAGCCACCAGTTAAATTAGGAAAACTTTTTGATTTCGGAGATGTATAATCCTTTAGGATATCACCCAGAAATTCAACTGGGTTTGTGATTTCTTTTGTTTCGCATTTGCCGTCTTTTATAGTCTGTGCATTGCCCTTGTCTATGATAACTTCCATTAACGGGTTAATTCCGATAAATGAATATTTACCCCATTGCTTTCCGTTGCTGACAGATTCAAGAATAAATGCATTTTCTTCACCTCGTTGAAGGGCTTTGAAAATATGAATAGGTGTAAATGAGTCTGACATAATCTCGAAAAAGACTGGATGAACTTTATATCCTTTTATGTCTTCTCTGAGTTGTTCAATTTTCGGATAAATCATTGTTATTACTCCTTTTCTCAAGTTAAAATACGGCAGATTTGTATTTTCAGGCAACAAAAAATGCCTATCATCCCTAATAGAAGGGACGATAGACATCGTGGTGCCACCCAAATTCAAAAGCATTAGCTTAATAAAATACTTTTCTTTATCAGATACGCAGACATTTAAGTCATTAATATCCTACCCCTGTAACGTGGGGAAAACGGCTCTAGATACTCGATAAATCTTTCACTATGCTTCTCACAAATCCATTCATCAAACAGCGTCTGTACCGAACTCACACCATTATTCGGCTCTCTGAAACATCGTTTTGTTGATTACTTACCTTTGCTCTTAGAATTTAAAAATTATTATGAACTTATTATATGAGTTTTCGGATGATTTGTCAAGTATTTTTTAAGATTAAAATATAAAATTATATTACAGTCATTAGAAACAGTTAACTAACCGACACTATAGCGAAGCGGGCAGCGTAACGCTGTGCCCAGAAGGCTGTAAGCTTTCGCTCTGCGGAGCGACCAAGGCTCTGCCTTTGGAAACCGCAATTTTTGAAAAATGAGTAAACTTTTGATGTCGCTTCGCTTTGCGTGCGGTTAGTTAACTTTCACCATTCTTCCTCTTGATGAGCCTTATATCAATACCTACAAACTCTAAGCAGTCATAAGCTGCAAACAATCTTGATACTATTCTATCATCATACTTCTTCTGAATACCCTCATGATTTAAATTAGTACTGATTATTGTTGGAAGTCCTCTTCCCATTCTGGTATTAATTATGTTGTACATAGTCGATATATAAAACGGAGTGTCAAACTCTGAACCTAAATCGTCAAGTATCAATAAATCTGCTGACAACAGCATCTCAAGCGTGTCAACATTGCCAGAATCACGACCGAAATGCTCCTTTTCTATCTTTCTCAGATAGTTAAGCGCAGAATCGTAAATCACATTAAATCCACTTCTTAAAACTTCATTTGCAATTGAAAGTGAAAGATGAGTTTTCCCCAAACCTGTTTTCCCAAACATCAGAATATTATGAGATGAAAGTGAAAAATTTTCACAATATTTTTTGCAATATTGCAAAATCTTACTCATGATTTCACGGTTTTCAAGCGTTTCCTCTGGTGTTTTACCCTGATAGTAACTGACTTGAAAGGTGCTAAAACTACAAAGCTGAATTTGTGAACCAGCATTCATTCGCTGTGCTGAAAGCTGGGCAATCAAATTTTTAAAGCAACTGCATCTGTCATTGTTCACAAAACCAGTGTCAGCACATTTTTCACAAGTATACTTGATGTGCAGATAATCTTCAGGATAACCGTTCTGCTTTAAAAGCATTCCGACCATCTGCTGTGCCTGAAAGTTCTTTTCCTTCATTTCCTGAATTTTCTGAGAAACATTTTTACCGTTCTTTACAATCTCAAGAATTTCCCTTCCAGTTTTAGCAAGCTGGCTGTTAATCTCACCAATCTCTGGAATTTTCTTATTGATTTCATCAAAATGACGATCGTTTATTGCCTTCGCCCTATTTCGGCGTTGCTTTATAACATCTATCGCCCTATTTAATAACTCATTGTTTCCGCTCATTATTTATCACCAAAATTATTAACTAATGATTTGTAGTCATTTAAATCATACGAATGTTCATTATTGTCTTTCTTTTCCGGTTTATTTTTCCAAGTGGAATTTCCACTGTCAATTTTAGATTTAGTTATAAGCCCCTGTTCATACCAGTTTTCAAGAATTTTGTTTATATAAGGAAAATTCAATTTATCAATCGACTCAATAGTTTTTTCAAATGCATATTCAATCAATTCAAAGCTATACCCTTTTGTTTTCCAGATATCAATGAACTCCTGCTGTTTGGCAGTAGGTCGCCTTGTCATAGAAAATGCTTTCATGATTTTTCCGTTAAAAGAATTCTTATCTTCCTGAGTTTTAATTTCTTCCTGAACACGTTCAAGTGTATTAATACCCTTTTCAGACCAATCCGACGCAAGCGTTTCTATGTACTTGATGTTTCCCCTGTCAATAGAAATGCAATAAGCAGCGATTGTAATTAGAACATCAGCTGACATTCCAAGATAATCATGCATCCAGATAAAAGAACGTTGCTCTGTATGGTTAAGCGGACGGCCAAAGCTTAACTCTGCCATTGAAAACATAACTCTTACATCTTCGAAATTTTTTATTCTCTCTGCGATTTCCGTTGGTTTCAGATTATACGAAGTTCCAGATGGGATACTGCTTTTCTTAACTGGTTTTTCTTCAACTTTAACCGGCTCTTCTTTTGGCATCTCTCTTGGCAACTCTTTTGGAACTTCACTTGTAATTTCCACTGTAACCGATTGATTATTCTTAGAAAAAACATTTGCATTTTCCCAAAATATAAAAGCTTCTTCAACCTGACTTTCACTTAAATTTAATGTAGCGGCAATTTCTTCAGACGAAAAAACTTTACCACTGTTTCGCAATGCAAATAATAAGACTTTTAGTGCCGCCTCGTTGGCAAGCTTTATATAATTATCCACAACTGACTGTGGAACAGCAAAAACTGCCCCCCAGCAACCACCGTTAAAACAGTATTCCATACCAGTTAAAAACTCCTAAATTTCAGCGGCTCTCCTAAGCTCTTCCTCAGCACTTTTGAGCAAAGTCTGGCTTGGATTTTCACCACCCATTATTCTTGCAATTTCTTTAATTCGTCCCTCAAAATCAAGGGTTATAACACTTGTTGCAGTTCTTTCATCAACAACATTCTTTTCAATCAAAAGATGATTATCAGCCATAACGGCAAGCTGTGAAAGATGTGTTACACACAACAGCTGTCTTATTTTACTAATCTGTCTTATTTTAATTCCAATTTTCTGAGCTGCACGTCCGCTGACACCAGTATCAATTTCATCAAAAATCATGGTTGGAATAGAGTCCTTTTCCGCAATTACGCTTTTCAAAGCCAGCATAATTCTCGAAAGCTCACCACCCGATGCAATTTTAGCAATTGGGCGTGGTTCTTCGCCTTTGTTTGCAGAAATAAGAAATTCAATGTTATCCATACCGTTTACAGTTAGCTTGCCCTTTTCCTGCTTCACCTTAATTATAACATTTGGCATATCAAGAAACTGCAATTCTTCTGTAACCTGCTTAGTGAAGCTTTCTGCCGAAGCCTGTCTGTGCTCTGATAGTCTTTTAGCTTTTTCAGTAACCTCATGCAAAAGCTTGTCCTTCTCAGCTGTCATACTCTGCAAGTCCTCATCAGAAAATTCAATTCTCTCAAGCTCCGAAACATACTCCTCATATAACTTTAAAAGGTCATCAAACTCGCAATTATATTT
This sequence comes from Oscillospiraceae bacterium, assembly GCA_031548405.1. Classification (GTDB taxonomy): domain Bacteria; phylum Bacillota; class Clostridia; order Oscillospirales; family Ruminococcaceae; genus Porcipelethomonas. Next base: position 13,465 of record JAVBRC010000114.1, read on the forward strand.
TCTCATCGCATGATTGATTTTACTATATGTGCTGGTTACAAAATCAAATCTTCGCTCATCAATATCAAGGTTTGAACCTATTCTGTTAAGCTCATCCGATATATCCGAAAGTTCAATTTTAATATCAGAAAGTCTTTCAGATATTTCAGCTGCCTCTTTTGAATAATCAGAAATATTTGCTATCTCGTCCTCGCATGAACTAATCATATCAAGAACGTTTTCGTCGTTTTCATTATTTAAAATGATATCAGCATTTCTTATTGCTCTCGCAATTCGGTCGATATTCTGTATCATATTATATTCATTTTCAAGTTCTTCATAGTCGATTGACTGCAAGTCAAACGTTTTTAATTCCTCAATACGCTCTTTAAGCATTATTGCTTTGTCACGCTTTTCAATACGATTTCTTTTTATATCGCCAAGCTTTTTTGCCATTAACTGAAGATTGCGAAAGCTGTTACGGTATTCCTCCAAAAGTTTTCCGCTCTCGCCAAAACTATCCAGTACTTCAATATGTTTTTCAGGAGCTAACAAAATCTGGTTATCATGCTGACCGTGTATCGTGATCAAAAGTTCACCGATTTCTTTCAGCACAGAAACAGTTGTTGTTCTTGAATTAATTCTCGCCGTACTTCCGCCATCAGCTGCAATTTCTCTTGTCACTGTTATTTCATCATTTTCATGAGAAATTCCAAGCTCATTAAGCTTATCACACACGTTTTTAGCAAGACCAGTAAACAACGCTGTTATTATCGCTTTCTTGCTACCAGTCCTGACTATATCCTTAGTAACTCTCTGTCCCAGAACAGCGTTAATTCCATTTATAAGTATAGATTTTCCAGCACCTGTTTCACCCGTGAAAACATTAAACGAATCAGAAAATGGTATTACAGCTTTTTCGATAACTGCAAGATTTTCTATATAAATCTCTTTAAGCATTTTAAATTACCCCCAGACAAGTTCTCTAAAAGTTTTCACAAGCTTTCTTGCTTCTGATTCCGTTCTCATCAATACAAAAATTGTGTCATCACCAGCTATCGTACCGATAATTCCATTATACTCCATACTATCAAGTGCCGCACAAGCCGCCTGTGCCATACCAGTATGACACTTCACCACAACAGTATTCATACCAAAATCAATATCAGTAACAGTATCAATAAAAAGATTTTGCTTGAACTTATTTTCTGTCGGAGCAGCGTATTTATAAGCACCATTTCCACTTGTTTTTTTAACAAGCTTCAACTCCTTAATATCTCTTGAAACTGTTGCCTGTGTCACATTAAAACCATATTCTGAAAGAAGTGTCTGAAGCATTTCCTGAGTTTCAACATCATGTATTTTAATAATATCAAGAATTTTATAATGTCTTTTATTTTTCATTCTGACTTCAAAATCTCCCTTCTTATTTAATCGGGTGCATCATTTTTTTATTAAGCGAATTGTAGAAAGAATTATCATTCATATTAATAAGATTTATTTTATCCTGTGAACATCTTATTTCCACTATGTCACCATCTGAAAGTTCAACCGGATCATTTCCATCAAAGCTGACATTTACACTCTGATGCGAATTTTCTTCCAGCACAAATCTTATTTTCTTCCACGACGGAAAAATCATAGGTCTTGCAAAAAGTGAATGAGGACAAATCAAAGTCATCTCAACACACTCCATATCAGGATCAATTATAGGCCCGCCTGCTGAAAGTGAATATGCGGTTGAGCCAGTTGGTGTGCTAAAAACCGCACCATCTGCTCTATATGCTCCTATTCTTCCGGTTTCATCATATATACTGAAATCACATATTCTTGAATTCATTCTTGAAATCATAACATCATTAAGGGCTGTAAAGATAATGTCCTTACCAATAACTTCACATTCAAGCATCATGCGTTCAGTTACGTTATAATCCCCTGTTTTCAGCCTTTTAAGGTAATCCAGCTGATCTGATTCAAGTGCCGACATAAACCCGAGTGTACCCGTATTTATTCCCAGAAGCTTTGTCTGGCTCTCTATAATGTGGCTTGCACATTTTAAAATTGTACCATCTCCACCAATCGCAATCGCAAAATCCGAAGTCTTTACAAATTCATCGAACAACCCAAATTTAACCATTAACTTATCAGAAAATTCTTCGTTATAGCTCTGATCAATCCAAACCTCAATGTCATTCTCGTGCAGTATATCACAAACAGCCCTCGCGCATTTAAGAGCATTTTTTTTTAGAAAATTAGGAAATACAGCTGCTTTCATGATTTTCCTCCACTCTTTAGAATTTCAAATGCATCATCAATTAATTGTTTCACATCAACTATCAGACTGTCGCTACCCTTGTTCAGACACATCAGATACTCAATATTCCCCTTAGAACCAGTTATAGGAGAATAGCATATACCAGTAACTGAAAATCCAATTTTCAACACAAAATCAATAATACCGCTAACAACATTTATATGTGCTTTCTTTGATTTTACAATACCATTTTTGCCGACGTTTTCTCTCCCAGCCTCAAATTGCGGTTTAATAAGTACTGCTGCCGTGCCATCTTCAGATAAAAGTCCGTAAACGCAATCCAAGATTAATTTCAAAGAAATAAACGAAACATCAACTGAAATAAATTCAGGCAGCTTAGAAATATCTGATGGTTTAACGGTTCGTATGTCCGTTTTTTCCATATTTATAACACGTTTATCGTCACAAAGCTTAGGTGCAAGCTGACCACTTCCAACGTCAACGGCATAAACCATTTCTGCACCATTCTGAAGCATACAATCAGTAAATCCACCAGTTGATGCGCCGATATCCATACAGGTTTTACCAGATATGTCAAGTCCGCAAATCTCAATTATTTTTTCAAGTTTCAATCCGCCTCTGCCAACATATTTCAAGGTTTCGCCAATTATTTTAATATCATCATTTTCCTTAACCATGTAAGATGGTTTTAAGCATACTTTGCCGTTTATTTCAGTATGCCCCTGCAATATAAGCTCCTTGGCTTTCTGGCGGCTTGATGCAAGATTCATCTGGTGTAAAACAATGTCAAGTCTGCCTTCCAAAGCTATCCCTCCATTATATTGCTTATAAATTTAGTCATAGAATCACAGTCAAATCCGAGCATTTCAAGTGCGTTTTTAACTGACGACTGCTTGACTGGCTTATCAATTCCACGAACGTAAAATTCTCCCTTAAAACCAACGGCAAGAACAGCCTTACTAAGATGTTCAGCAATTCCACCGCTTGTAATACCCTCTTCAAAAAATACTATCTTTTGATATTCCGCAACTGATTTAACCATTTTTTCATCGAGTGGAAAAATCTTTGTAAGCTTTAATATATCACAAGAACCACTTCCATTGTTCAGCAAAACAAAAGATTTATAAAGTTCATCGTAAATTCTTCCGTATGTAACAATCAATACAGAAGATTTTTCTTTTGAAGTCAAGGTATAAGACGTATTAAGAGATGTTTTATCAAAGCTTGTGCAGTCATTTCCTCTTGGATATCTGACACAAGCAAGCCCGCTATCTTTATATAAAGCTTCGTTCAGACAAAGCTTGAGTTCTTCGTAACATGATGGTGAATAAATCACCGCTTGAGGAATTCCGGTTACAATTGAAACATCGAAAATTCCCTGATGGGTTTCCCCGTCCTCTCCAACAATACCAGCACGGTCAATACCGATTACAACGTGATTTTTTCCGACTGCAACGTCGTGAATCATCTGGTCAACAGACCTTTGTAAAAATGATGAGTATACTGCAAACACCGGTAATTTGCCCATCGAAGCAAGTCCGGCTGAAAATGTTACAGCATGCTGTTCCGCAATGCCGACATCAAAAAATCTTTCTTTAAGTTCATCTGAAAAATATTGCAAGCCTGTTCCGTACTTCATAGCAGCGGTTATAGCACAAATTTTTTCATCTTCCTTTGCAAGTCGAAGTAATTCCTTGCCAAAAACAGTTGAATAGCAATCATCTGACGAAACCTCTGGATTACCAGTCATAATATCAAATTTTGAAATACCATGAAATTCAGACGGATTTTTTTCAGCTGGCTCATAGCCCTTACCCTTAATAGTATTGACGTGAACAACAACTGGTTTACAGTATGATTTTGCTGTTACAAGCACTTCATTTAGTGCTTCAAGATTATGACCGTCAACCGGCCCCAAATAAATAAAACCTAAATCCTCAAAGATAGTTGTGTCTGCATTATTTGCTCTTCTATAAACGCTGTTTTTAAAAGTATCCTTTGAGTTCTTCAGGATTTTCGCAACTGGTTTTCCTAAAACAGGAGTGCTCAAAAGTGCCTTTTCAACTGCACGTTTTGTCTTTAAATATTTCTGCTTGGTTCTGATTGAGAGCAGATATTTTGCAAGTGCCCCAACATTTTTTGATATTGACATATCGTTATGATTTACAACTACAATCAGATTCACATCTGATTTTCCAGCATTATTCATACCCTCATAAATCAATCCACCAGTCATCGCCCCATCACCAGTTACAGCAATGGCATAGTTGTCACTTCCATCAAGCTTCATTGCCTTAGCGATACCGTAGGCAGCGGAAATCGAAACTGAGCTGTGGCCGCTTATAAATGCATCATGCTCAGATTCTGACGGCTTTGTAAAGCCCGAAATTCCATTTTCTTTTCGGATTGTAGAAAACCTGTCAAGACGACCTGTTAAAAGCTTATGAGTGTAAGCCTGATGCCCTACGTCCCATACAATTTTATCATTCGGAGAATCAAAGGTCTTGTGTATCGCCATAGTAAGCTCAACTGTACCCAAATTTGATGCTAAATGTCCGCCATTTTTTGAAACAGTATCAATAAGAATTTCTCTGATTTCTTCACAAAGCTGACGGCACTGTTCATGGTCGAGCTTTTTTAAATCCCCTGGCAATTCAAGTGCATCAAGTTTCACGTAATTGTTATTTTCCATATATTTATCTTTTCAGGAATAATCCCTAAAAAATTCTGACACCTAAGAATTTTTTCTTATCCTTTCCTGATTTCATTTTTTCACTGCTTTTATCTATTGAAAACAAAATCAAAATTTTCTCTCAAGCAGAAATTCAGTCAATTCCTTTAAAAATTCATTTCCGTCAAATCTGTCGAGTATATCAAGTGCTTTTTTCGTATAAATTTCAGCCTTATACTTAGCTTCTTCAAGTCCATAAACAGTAACAAACGTAGTCTTATTTTCTTCGCTGTCACTGCCAATCGGCTTTCCAAGAACATCACTATCACCTATAACGTCAAGTATATCATCAATAATCTGGAAAGCAATTCCAAGTGCCTGAGCATATTCAATTGCAAGCTTTGTCTTTCCCTCATCGGCTCCAGCGGATATACAGCCCATTGCACAGGATGTTTTAATCAATGCTCCAGTTTTAAGAGCGTACATAAACTGTAAATTTTCGCCATCGACATCATCACGTTCCTCGTTTTCCATGTCGATAATCTGACCACCAATCATGCCCTCAACGCCAGACGAATGAGAAAGTTCATTTATCAGTTTAACACGTTTTTCGGCATCAAGTTCTTCTGCACCAGAGATTATTTCAAACGGTAAAATAGCCAGTGCATCTCCTGCGAGAACTGCTCTTGCCTCACCATATTGTTTATGGCATGACGGCTTACCTCTTCTGAAGTCATCATCGTCCATACAAGGTAAATCATCGTGTATAAGTGAAAATGTATGTATCATTTCAATTGCACACGCTGGAGAAACTGCCTTTTTCCAATCTCCGCCGCAAAGACGACAAAACTCAAGAACAAGAACAGGTCTTATTCTTTTACCGCCTGCCTCAAGAGAATAGTCCATAGCATCAGCAACGCTTTTTTGCCTTTCAACCTTATTCTTCAGGCTATATTCTTTAAGTGCATTTTCAACAAATGCGGTATATTCATCAAGCCTTTCCTTTGCTTGTTGATTCATTTTTATTCTTCCCCCTGATGTGTTATTTTAAGCTTGGCATTATCAAGCTCTTTCCTACATTTTTCAGCCAGCTTAACGCCTTTTCCGTAAAGCTCAACTGATTTTGCAAGCGGCAAATCACCTTTTTCAAGTTGATTTACTATTTCTGAAAGGGTATTTATATTTTCTTCAAAAGCCATTTTTTGAACTCCTCTTTTGCTCTGCGAAACAGTTTATTTTCCACGACGAACGGCGCAGTTTACTATCCCCGACGAATGTCGCATAGTTTAGGTCAACCCTTTTTAAAGGGTTGCGGTTTCCAAAGGCAGAGCCTTGGTCGCTCCGCAGAGCGAAATCTTACAGCCGTAGGGCGCATTTTTTCTAGTGAATTGTCGCCATAGCGACAAGAGGTATCTTTTT
>JAVBRC010000132.1:0-7216 GCA_031548405.1 Oscillospiraceae bacterium
TTTTATGGTTTTTAATATTTCCGTCACGCATATTACAAATATTTTCATATGATTGTTTGTAAACTTGATTATACGGTTCAAGCTCATATGCTTTTCTATAATTTTCAAGAGCATCATTCATCCAACCTTGCGAAAAGCGTAATCTTGCTAATACATAATGCCATTTTGCATAGCCATTAAGATTGTATTCCAAAATCATCTGTTCGGCTCTTGAAAAATCTTTTGTATTTATAAGCGAATTAATGTTATAATAATTATTATCAAAATGTAACCGTTTATCATTAGAATTTGTAGAATTCTCTTGATTATTTTCTTTCTTTGACGCTGAAATCAGCATTAATGCATGACCATAAGCCTCATCAATTTCCAAAAGTTTATTTTCAATAATATCTTTTGTAACAGAATCGGTATTTTCGTCAAATTTATATTGTTCCCTCATCAGATTATATGCATCGTCAAGCACTGATTTTGATGCATCGGGGGATATACCAAAATATTTAAATGGATCTGACATGAAACACAAACCTTTCTGATGTTTATTACCTTAAAGTACTATCTGTTCATTTTTTTCCTTGTTCAATTTTTGCTTTTTCATAATTGAAAAATTTTTTAGCCCAAGAAAAATAACGTTATCTATTATTTCCTTAAAACGAATTATTTTCATTTTACTATAATATTCTGCAATCATACAAAGGCTCATATTTATATTATCGTCAGCGAGCTTTTGTGCAGATTCAATATCTTCTTTATAATTTAACAAAACGTTATAATTATTATGCTTTTTATCACTTTTCACATCATCATGAGCATCTGCAAGATATACATATCGTCCAAGATGATATCCAAAACCACCAAATATTTCGGCTTGTTCTTCGCTCTCAGGAATATATGCAGCAAGACTGGACATAATTTGAGCAGTAGGTTCACACGCTCTATCAATTGATTTACAATTCTCTTTTTCCAAAACAAACTGCCTATTCATTTCAGTTTGGATTTTCTCAGCCGTTTCGGGATACTTTTTTACAGCTATTTTGTAACCCTTTGAAGCCAATAGTTTGACAATTCTATATGGAATTGACTTTATAAAACCTGAATCTACAATACTATCACAAAGTTTTTGGTAAACTGATATAACAGCTGCTGCTGCTGTAAAATCAAGAGTTTCAATATTTTTCAAACACAATTTTTTCTTAAAAGGATGAACAATACAATGCTGAGGTTCAAAATATAACGGTGTTGTTGTACAGGAATTTGCAAGTAGTCCCAAAAAAGCAAAATCATAGCTTAACATCATTCTGAAAAGTTGTCCATAATTTTTGCCAAGATTTTTACAAAGTCCGCAGTAAAATCCATTATAGACCTGAAATTCACTAAACCGCATATATGGCTTGAACGGGCGAATATATCCAAACAAAGTCATCATCCTTTAAATGTTTTAAATAATATAAAAATTATTGTATATTATTAATTTTATCAGAACTACAAGATAATGTCAACAATAACACATAAATTTCACATGACAAACTCAAGAATGTAGTTTCTAACGAAGAACGTGTTCGTGGGGGAGAGTTTAACTTGCCCGCCGAACGGCGATTGGGTGCAGCGTCACGCTGCTTTCGCTCTGCGGAGCAACCAAGGCTCTGCCTTTGGAAACCGCAACCCTTTAAAAAGGGTTGACCTAAACTATGCGACATTCGTCGGGGATAGTAAACTTCGTCTTCCGAACATCACCTTTTGTGAAAAATACAATCATGCGTTTGTTATGATAAATTTCACAAATCAAAAGCAAATAATATTTACAAATACTCTTGACAAAATGGGAAAAATAATGTAATATAAAGGTAACAATAAAGGGGAGTAGCCGGCAGTTTATAACTGTTTATGCTTCGTCAGTACACGATTGAATTTTTTTCAATCCGTAGCATATCTAAACGGCAAGACTTTTGTTGAAATCATTCGCTGCATTATTACAGCCAAGGTTTCTGCAAAGGTCTTTTTTTATTGCGTAAATTTATTTGTAGGAGAGTAAAACATGAACGACTATTTAAAAGGGAAAGAACAGCTAGTCAGTGATTTGAATTGTTCTTCTGATGGTCTTAGCAACCAACAAGCCCAGAATAATATCGAGAAGCACGGTAAAAACGAGCTTTTTGAAGAAAAATCTAAAAGTGTTTTTATGATTTTTCTTGAACAGTTTAAGGATTTCCTTGTTATTATTCTGATTGGTGCGGCTATAGTTTCGGCGGTTCTCGGCGATATCGAAAGCATGATTGTAATTTTAGCAGTTATTACCATGAATGCAATACTTGGAACTGTCCAGACTGTTAACGCATCAAAATCATTGGACAGCTTGAAAAAGCTTTCTGCTCCTAATGCAAAGGTGTTAAGAGATGGTCAGACTGTTGTTATGCCATCAGCAGATGTAACTATCGGAGATGTTGTTTTACTTGAGGCTGGCGATTATATTTGTGCTGACGGACGTATTATCGAAAATGCAAGCCTTAAAGTTAATGAAAGTGCATTGACTGGTGAGAGCCTTAGCGTTGAAAAGGAAGATACTATTTTTGATAAGGAACTTCCTTTGGGTGACAGAATAAATATGGTTTATTCTGGAAGTTTTGTAACATATGGACGAGCTAAATTCATTGTGACAGACATCGGAATGAATACTGAAGTCGGAAAAATTGCTGGTCTTATTAAAAATGCCAAGGAAAGAAAAACTCCATTACAGACAAGCCTTGATAACTTCGGTAAAAAACTTTCTATCGGCATTATGATTATCTGTGTACTTGTCTTCTGTTTAAGTGTATTCAGCAGAGGCGAGGACATTATGAATGCGTTCCTTTTTGCAGTAGCACTTGCAGTTGCTGCAATTCCTGAAGCACTAAGCTCAATTGTAACAATTGTTTTATCGTTTGGCACACAGAAAATGTCTAAAGAAAATGCTATTATAAGAAAGCTACAGGCAGTTGAAGGACTCGGCAGTGTTTCAGTAATTTGTTCCGATAAGACTGGAACACTTACACAAAACAAAATGACTGTTAAAAAGTTCTTTGTTGATAATGAAATAATTGATGCTGAAAGCGGCAATTTTGAAACGGATCATCAAAAACGTCTTTTACTTAGCAGTATACTTTGTAATGATGCTATCTGTAAAAACAACGAGGAAATCGGTGATCCAACTGAAACTGCTCTTGTTAATTTCGGAAGTAAATATAATTTTGACTTTGAACGAGTTCGTGAAAAATATCCAAGACTTTCTGAAATACCATTTGACTCAGATCGTAAGCTTATGACTACTGTTCACAATGTTAATGGTGTGCTTACAATGCTTACCAAGGGCGCTACAGACGTTCTTGTTGATAGAATGATGTTAAGCGAAGAAGAAAAATCAGCAATAACAAAAGTTACTGAACAGCTCTCAGAACAAGGTTTACGACTTCTTGCTTTTGCTTATAAGGAAATACAGTCTGAAAATGTTGGTCTTGACGATGAAAACGGACTTACATTTATGGGACTTATCGCAATGATGGATCCTCCAAGAGAGGAATCTAAGGCTGCCGTTGCTGAATGTATAAGCGCTGGAATTAAGCCTGTTATGATTACTGGTGACCATAAGGTTACAGCTGCTGCTATTGCCAAGGAAATAGGAATACTTAAAGATTATTCTGAAGCAGCAGAGGGTGCAGAAATTGATGACCTTTCTGATGAACAGTTAAAAGAATATGTTCCTACAAAATCTGTTTATGCCAGAGTTTCACCTGAGCATAAGATAAGAATTGTCAGAGCATGGCAGGAGAGAGGTAATATCGTTGCAATGACTGGTGACGGTGTTAACGATGCTCCGGCATTAAAGCAGTCTGATATCGGTGTTGCAATGGGCATTACTGGTACTGAGGTTTCAAAGGATGCTGCTTCAATGGTTCTTGCTGACGATAACTTTGCAACTATTGTTAAGGCTGTCAATAACGGAAGAAACGTATATGCAAATATAAAGCGTTCAATTCAATTTTTACTTTCTGGTAACGCTGCTGGTATCTTAGTTGTTCTGTTTGCGTCACTTGCAGCACTTCCAGTTCCTTTCGCAGCGGTTCATTTGCTATTCATAAACCTCCTGACAGACTCACTACCAGCTATTGCACTTGGTCTTGAGCCACATTCAAGTGATGTTATGAAGCAAAAGCCACGTCCAATAAATGAATCAATTCTTACAAAGCCGTTTATTACAAGCGTTCTATCAGACGGTCTTATTATCGCTATTGCAGCTTCAATCTGCTTCATGTTTGGACTGAAAACTTCTGACGAAGTGGGAAGCACTATGGCATTTGCAAGTATTTGTCTTTCAAGACTTATTCATGGTTTTAACTGTAAATCAGAATATCCAGTTTTATTTACAAAAAAATTCTTCAATAACAAGGTTGTATTTATCGCCTTTGGAATAGGATTAGCACTTTTATCAGCAGTTCTGTTTATTCCAAGCATTGCAGGCATTTTCAAGGCTTCAGCGTTGGATTCAGTTCAGGTTCTTATGATTGCTGGAACCTCAGTTGCTACTCTATTAGTTATACAACTTATTAAACAAATTAAGAAAATATTAAAAAAATAATTGTAAATCTATTGAATTTTCTTGAAAATAATGGTATAATAAGACTATTGCTACAGGCAGAGCAGATTTTTTCTGCCCTGCCTTTTTAGTATACAATACAATTTTTCGGAGTTAATCATGAAATACAAATCTAAGTTTATTTTTTTAATAACAGCGATGGCTTGTTTGAACTCGTGTGCTGAAATAAAAAGTGTTGACGAATATTACAGTATTGAATCTGCTCAGACAGATATAATAGCTATGATTTCAATCGATTGTTCGGATATATTTGATAATATGAGCTTGCTTGATTCGGGTCTTGAAGAATATATTCCTGAATATGGACTTATTCTTGAGGACACTGAGTATTCAATTAACAGTGGGGACACTGTTTATGATTTATTGGTGAGGGCAGTTAAAGACAAGCAAATTCAAATGGAAGTCAGGGGTGCTTTAAATGCCAAGGAAATTGAGGGGATTAACTATATTTATAATTCATCATGCGGAGATGGTAGTAAATGGATTTATAAATTGAATGGTGAAGTCCAACAGCCCGTTTGCAGTGATTATAAGCTTAAAAACGGTGATAATGTTCAGTGGATTTATATCTGCAATAATACATAAGCAACAGGAGAATTACATGAATTTTTCAAGGAGTCATCCTTTTATTTTATTTGTATATTTTTTTTCAGTAACAGGCTTTGCAATATTAAATAATAATCCAATATTTATGCTGATTAATTTTTTAAGTGCCTATTTGTTTAGATGTGTTTCTTTAAAAAGCAGTAAAGTTATAAAGGAACTAATTTTTTATATTTTCCTTACACTAGCTTTTACATTCATTATTCCACTTTTTTCACATAACGGAAAAACTATTATATGTTTTATGGGGGATAATGCTATAACCAGAGAAGCGTTTATTATAGGACTTTGTAACGGTATAAAAGCATCCGCAATACTCGGCTGGGTTTTGAACTTCACCCATCTTATGACTGATGAAAAGCTTTGCTATCTTGTTTCTAAGATTTCACCCCGATTAGCCATTTCAATATCAAGACTATTAAAATTCATTCCAGCTGTAAAAAAGAAATACCGTGCTATACATAATTCACAAACCTGCCTTTATTCATACATCAGAGGTTATCAAAGTAAGTTATATATATTCACGAAAACATTTTCTGCACTTATAACATGGATAATAGAAGACTCGGCTGAGTCCTTGGACGTGATGTATTCAAGAGGGTATGGTTTAAGAAAAAGAACAACATTCAACAGATATTATTTTGAAAGATTTGATATGATTTTATTATTTTTATTTTCATATCTTCTGCCATTTACCATATATACACTAAAACATCAGGAAATCAATTTTATTTTTTATCCTGAAATGATATACCCTAAACTATCAGCAATTATTATTTTGCTCAATATTTTATGGATAATTTTATCTGTTATACCTGTTATAACTGAAATATGCGAGGAAGTTAAATGGAAATTATTAAGGTCGAAAATCTAAGCTTTGCTTATCAGGACAGCAAGGTTAAAATACTAAGGGACATCAACTTTTCCGTAAGGAAAGGGGAGTTCGTGATATTATACGGCCCTTCAGGCTGTGGAAAAACAACACTTCTGAAACTTATGAAAAAGGAACTTCGTCCTGAAGGTAAAACAAAGGGAAGTATTTATTATAAGGATATGGACATTCAGAAGATTGGAACAAAACGTTCCGCTTCTGAAATCGGTTTTGTAATGCAAAATCCTGATAGCCAGATTGTTACAGACAAGGTTTATCATGAGCTTGCGTTCGGACTTGAAAATCTTGGCGAACCCAGTGAAACTATAAAGCTTAGAACAGCTGAAATTTCAAGTGTGTTTGGTATAAATAAATGGTTTGAAAGTGATACCAGTAAGCTGTCTGGAGGGCAAAAACAGCTTTTAAACTTAGCGTCTGCTATGATTACATCTCCGGAGCTTTTATTGCTCGATGAACCAATTTCACAGCTTGACCCGTTTAGTGCAAGCACTTTTGTTAATATGCTCCTGAAATTAAATCGTGAATATGGCGTTACAGTTATAATTGCCGAGCATAACCTTGAAAGTATATTTGCCATGGCTGATACAATTGCTGTTATTGATAAAAATACCATAAGATATTTAGGTATTCCAAGAACCTGTTGTGGATTTTTTTCTAAAGAAGCCTCTATTGTTCAGGGTATGCCTGTTCCTGCAAGAATTTATAATCGGTTCAAAATCAGAGCCGCTTGTCCCATAGATATTAGGGAAGCAAAGGAATTTTTATATAAATATTGCCCAGACAATATTAAGAAACTTAAAAAGCCAAAATATAGCAATAAAAATTCGTATGCTGTTGAGCTTGAAAAGATTTATTTCAGGTATGACAGAAAATCAGATGACGTAATAAAAAATCTTAATATGAATGTTAAACGTGGTGAAATTTATGCTATTGTTGGTGGAAATGGAAGCGGTAAGACAACCTTGCTTTCAATTATTGCCAGACACCTTAAACCTTACGCTGGAAAAATACTTGTAGGTGGTGTAAGAAATATCGCCAACATTGGTATGATTCCTCAAAACCCGTTGACTCTTTTCAGTGAGGAAACGTTAAAGGAC
>JAVBRC010000135.1:0-4150 GCA_031548405.1 Oscillospiraceae bacterium
CCTCTTTCAAAACAGTCCGTATGGACTGTTTTGAAATTCACCCTGTGCGGAGCGCCCTACGGCTGTAAGATTTCGCTCTGCGGAGCGACCAAGGCTCTGCCTTTGGAAACCGCAACCCTTTAAAAAGGGTTGACCTAAACTGATGTCGCTTCGCTCTGCGTGCGGTTAGTTTACTTCGCCCGCCGAACGGCGATTGGATGCAACGTCACGTTGCCCCTTTAAAAAGGGTTGACCTAAACTGTTTTCGCTTCGCTAATGTGCCACGAGTTAACTCTCACCGCCGAACGCCGCTTGTCAATTATCACTCCTTTTCTTGTCGCAATAATGCGAAATTTGTCTAAATTGCGAAAATTTTATACCAGTATTGCAAGGTCAATATTTATGTTGTATAATGTTAATATAGTTGAATTTTATAGTCAATTTGACGTTTTAGGGCTTGTAATTATATGAATATCATCTCACTTTTCGTGAAAATGCACATTGCTTTATAGTGAATTTGGCTAAAATGTAAATTCGATTTTTATATAAATAAAATTACTTATAAAGAAAAAAGAACAAATCAAAAACAAAACAAAATCTGAGGTGCAAAACCTCACAAACAGGAGCTGACAAAATGGTATTTTCTAGTCTGTTTTTTCTCTATTTCTTCCTGCCGCTTTGCGTTGTGAGCTATGCGGCAACAAAAAAGATGTATCACCGAAATATGGTACTTCTATTATTCTCGCTCGCTTTTTATGCGTGGGGAGAGCCTTTGTATGTATTTCTTTTGATAATAAGTGCGGCTATAAATTTTATATTCGGACTTATAATTGACAGGTACAAGAATAAGGTTGGTTCTAAAATTGCGGTGACTTCGGCAGTAATCTTTGACCTTGGTATGCTTGGGATTTTTAAGTACAACGGTTTTATAATCGAAAATTTAAATTCACTTATGAATCTGAATTTGAACGTTCCAGATGTAAGGCTTCCAATCGGAATAAGCTTTTTTACATTTCAAATGATTTCTTACATTATAGATCTTCATTGGGAAAATATTGAAGTTCAAAAAAACTATCCGAAATTTTTAATGTATGTTTCACTTTTTCCACAGCTTGTTGCAGGGCCAATTGTGCGTTACAGTACTATTGAAAGTGAAATAAATTCACGCAAAACAACTCTTGATGACCTTTACAGTGGTATTTCCCGAATCGCTGTCGGACTTGGAAAAAAGGTTATTATCGCTAATAATTTGAGTACGGTTGTTTCAACTCTTTTCGATGGTGAACTGAAAAATATTTCCGTTGTCGGAACATGGCTTGGTGCTGTACTTTATGCTTTGCAGATTTATTTTGACTTCTCAGGATATTCCGATATCGCAATCGGACTTGGAAGAATTTTCGGTTTCCACTTCGATGAAAACTTTAACTATCCGTTTATCTGTAAGGACGTTTCAGAGTTCTGGCAGAGATGGCATATATCTCTTGGTACATTCTTCCGTGACTACCTCCTGTATGTTCCGATTTTCGGAAAAAGAAGAAAATACGGCGGACTTTTTCTTGTGTGGTTCTGTACAGGTCTTTGGCACGGTGCAAGCTGGAACTTCGTTATATGGGGATTGTATTTCGGTCTGTTCATATTTATGGAACAGAAAATCGGCAAAAAGAAAATGAAAAAAATCCCTATAGTTTTACGCCATATTTATAATAAAATTGTCATTATAATTGGCTTTGGAATATTCTATTTTGAGGACTTCGGAAGGCTTGGCGGCTTCTTTAAAAATCTGGTTGGATTAAATGGAAACGGCTTTATTGATGAATTTACAAAGCTTTCTTTCTCAAATAATGTTTACCTTGTGTTAGCGGCTCTTATTTGTACTTTCCCTATAGCAAAGCTGATTGACAGGGTGGCTAAGAAGTCGAACGCTTTGGCTTATGGGGTTGGGGCTACAAAAATTGCTGTAAACCTTATGCTCATAATTGTAAGCAGTATTATGCTTGTTGACGCAACAAACAATCCGTTCTTGTATTTCAGATTTTAGGAGGTGGACGATATGGATAACAGAGATGATTTTGATATTGACATTAAAATACGTAATGAAAAGAAACGCCGTGTTAAAAAAAGATATGCACTTAAAACGCTGAAGAGGATTAATATTTTGGCTTGCTCTTTGACTTTTGTTGCGATTTCAGTTTTTCTTATAGTTTCAAAGCGTCCTGAAATTTCTGAAATTGAAAACAGAGCGCTTGCAAAGTGGCCACACTTTTCATTCTCCAGCTACTTTTCCGGAAAATATACGGCTGATGTTGAAAACTATTACAATGATACTGTCCCTTGTCGTGAGTCCTTTAAGAATGTGACCGCCAGAATTCGTGACTGTTTTGGAAACGAGCAGGAGGTTAAAATTCACGGTACGCCTGTTAAGCAGGATACTAAACCTAGTGGTAAAAAGGATGCTAAGAAAACAACTACTTCCACAGGGGCTGTTGCTAACTCAGATGTTACTACAACGGTGATTACCGATACTACTAAGCCGACAACTCAGGAAAATGATCCTCTTGACGATCCAAACATTGAGGGCGAAATCAGTAATAACATTCTGGTTTATAAGAACCGTGGAATTATGCTTTTTGGCGGCAGCTATGCGAATGGCGAAACGTATGCGGAGTATGTCAACAACTTTAAAAATGACCTTGGAATTAATGTTTATTCAATGGTTTGTCCGACACCTGTTTCTTACTATCTGCCAAAGAAATATCAGGATATGACAGCTAGTGAAAAGGATAACATTGATAATATAAACGATTGTCTGGAGGGGGTAACTCCTATTGACGCTTATTCAGCTTTGATGGAACATAAGAATGAAAATATTTTCCAGACTACTGACCATCACTGGGCACAGCTTGGCGCTTATTATGCAGCAGCAGAATTTGCAAAGCAGGCAGACGTACCGTATGCTAAACTAAGCAGCTATGAACGTATTGAAAAGGACGGCTATGTGGGTACGCTTTATGGCTATACGGGAGATTCAAGCCTTAAAAATAATCCTGAAAAGTTCGTTTATTATAAGCCTAAAAATGAGTATACAACAACATATTATACAACGGATATGACAGAAGAATATGATGGAAATTTACTTATAAATCTTGATAATGTTGATCCTGTCAGCTGGTACCTTGTTTTTATGGGTACGGACGATGTTATAACCCATGTTCATACTGATGTTGGAAACGGCAGAAAGCTTGCAATTGTCAAGGACAGCTATGGAAATGCGTTAGTTCCTTGTCTGACTGGCTCGTTTGAGGATATTTACGTTGTTGACGTGAGATATCTTGAAGTAAACGCAGTTTCACAGTTTAAAGAATGGGGTGTTACCGATCTGCTTTTCGCAATGAATACTTTTAGTGCAACTGGCAGTAATTTTGAATGTATTGAACAAATCAGAACACAGTGAGGAAACAAGTATGAAAGAACTGCTTTATCCATTTGACAGCAAGTTTATTCTTAAAAACAGAAAGAAAATAAGACGTGATTTACTTGAAGATAACAGCGAACGCATAAACAAAAAAATCGCCGTATTAGGTGGTTCGACTACAGATGATATTGTCGTTGCACTTGATTTGTTTCTGCTTAATAACGGTATTCAGGCTGAATTTTATCAATCCGAATATAACAAATATTGGGAAGACGCTATGTTTAGCAATCGGGAGCTTTTAGAGTTTTCGCCCGATTTAATCTTTATACACACTACTTCAAGAAATCTTTCTGATTATAACTTTGATATTAAATCTGATAAGCAGGGGATTGACGAGGCACTGCAAAAGCAGTATGCACACTTTGAGGCAATGTGGGAGCGTCTGAACGAAACGTACTCATGTCCGATAATCCAGAACAACTTTGAGCTTCCTCTTTACCGTACGCTTGGAAACAGAGATGCGTGGGATTTTCACGGACGTGTAAACTTTATAAGCAATCTGAACATGAAATTTTACGAGTATGCACAATCGCATGACAGTTTTTATATTAACGATATAAACTATATTTCAGCGTCTTACGGGCTTGAAAAATGGGCTGATCCAAAGTATTGGTATATGTATAAATATGCTATGTGTCCGCAGGCAATTCCTGAGTTTTCATTTAATCTCGCAAATATAATTAAGTCGGTTTTCGGCAA
>JAVBRC010000046.1:0-3370 GCA_031548405.1 Oscillospiraceae bacterium
AAAGCTTAATGGACTTTTTGGGTTATTAAATTCGCAAGTCTTAGTTTTTCTGACATCTCAATTTAATCAACTCGCAAGATTTAGACTTTCTGACGTTTCAAAATTGTCCCTGTCGGGCATTTTGAAAAATTGGTAGAACTCGACGTAGGCATACTTAGGTATCTTTTTTCACTTGCAAAAAAGATACCTCTTTTTGCTTTCGCAAAAATTCACTAGAAAAAATGCGCCCTACGGCTCTAAGATTTCGCTCTGCGGAGCGACCAAGGCTCTGCCTTTGGATACCGCAAGCCTTTAAAAAGGCTTGACCTAAACTATTTTCGCTTCGCTATGCGTGCGGTTAGTAAACTAACCCAAGGGTTGACCTAAACTATCTTCGCTTCGCTTTGCGTGCGGTTAGTAAACTCGCACCGCCTACCTTATAATATACGAATAATACCCCATACCCTTCAACGCCTCTACAGCTGTGTTTTTATCAGCACTGGAGATAGACTTCCCAGTAACCTCAGGTATAAACGATGTCTTATATATATACGTTTCCGCTATGTCACATACCTTCTCAATCTTCTCCTTGGTGCCCCTTTTTGAAAAATCAACCGTTTCATCACCGATCTTTACCACCGACTTGAAATCGTCAATGTTTATCTCAAGCACTATCTTGTCCGTTTCAAGCAGAAGTGGCTGGAAAACTTCACACGTTCCTGTAAACATCTCCAAAGCTGAAACTTCAATCCATGTTTCACGGTTCTTGGACTCCGCAGCACCTGCAATCTTGTTTACTATGCTTACAAGGTCAAGATACCTGTTTTCGTTCGTAACCGATTCGCCTATTGCGTCAAATGCAATTCGGCTGAACTGCGGATACTCAGTACCCGTTGTGATTATATATTCAAATCCAGCCGAAGATATTTCAAGCGTAAGCGAAGTCAGATAACTGCTCGTTGATGACGGCGTTGGGGATAACCATGCCTTGCCACCGCTTTTCTCAGCGGCATCATACCAGAGCGTACCGCCTTCTTTGTTAGTAAAACCAGAGGACTTGTCCGCCTTAGGATAAAGATTATCATTTAACGTATTCAATGATGCGGCAGGTTTATAGCCATGTGTTCTCAAGCACGTTATAATATCGCCTATTTCAATTTCGGAATTAACGTTTGCCATTATAGCACCGTCATTTATAGAGTTATAATTAAGCTTTCCGCCGCTTATTTTAAGCGGAACGACAACTGTATTATAGCTGTCACCAATTCTTTCAACCATACGCTCCAATGTTTCAAAATCCTTGATTTCAGCTTCTGCCAGCCAATATGCAACGATAGCATTTTCAATTAATTTATTGTTATCGTCCACTGAATTGTTATCATCTTCAATCCCAAAATCGACATCAACCTTACTTTGGGTTTCGCCAACTTTACCAAACGGTTTTGCAACGCTGTATCCAATTAACGCAAAAAAGGATACAATTACCAATGATGAAAATAAAGTTGAGAGAATTTTAAAAATATGGAATTTTTTTGGGGGTTTAAATACATTTTGTTTTTTTTTCATTCTATGCTCCAGACACATACTTTGGGCATCTAATCCTAAACACCAATTTATTTTTTATGTATATAATATAAAAGAACTATTATTTAGTAACTTATCTTCATAAGAATTATGTGCATATTTTTGAGCATAATTTTTTTAACGCAATATGTGAAAAAAATTTTGCAGAAAAAACGTACAGACAGACTTGTGAAAACGAGTTCTTAGGAATTTTTCGTTGAAAATGTGAAACGATAAATCAAAAGGGGGCAATCTATTTAATGAAAATTGAAAAGTTAAGCGATTTCTCAATGAAAATTATTCTGAATGAAGATGACCTTTCCGAATATGGAATAAAATATGACAACTGGGATAGCAATATCGCAGTAGATTTTCTTCTTTCTGTTTCAGAAGAAATCAAAGAAGAAACGGGTGCAGACATAACTCACGAAAAACTTTACGTTGAAATTTTCTCAAAAATCAGTGGCTGTCTTATTTTCATCTCATTTCCACCAAATAACAATTCATCAAAAAATACAAGCAATCGTATTGTTTGCACATTTAATGATTATAATTCCTTAAAGAAATTTTGTTGTTTTGTTAATCAAAACATTCCTGAAATAATAAAATCAAGCAGTCTTTACTTCAATTCATCTGTTCTGCGCCTTGTAATAGATGCCTCAGGCTCGTATACAAGCTTTCTGGCTGATTCCGTTGGTGACGGGCACATTCAGGAAAGTGATGATTTTACGGACGCAGTAACGCTTGAATATTACACTTGCGTGGAAGAAAATAATGCGGTTACAAAAATAGCTATGGCTTAAAAGTTGATTTTTTCAACTGCCTCTGCCATAGAATCCGCTTTAAAGAGATAATTTCCAGCAACTAGAATATCAGCACCAGCGTCAGCGGCGATTTTAGCAGTCTGTTCGTTTATACCGCCATCGACCTGAATAGTCACATTAAGGTTATTATCTGTAATATACTTTTTAGCCTTACTAATTTTATCAGTCATAGCCTCAATATAAGACTGACCACCGAAGCCAGGTTCTACGGTCATAATCAGCAGCATATCGATTTTATCAAGGAACGGGATAGCCTTTTCAAATTCAGTTGCTGGTTTAATTGAAAGACCGATTTTAACATCATGTTTTTTAATAGAATTAATTACATCAAGAGGTTGGTCATCGCTTTCGAGGTGGAAAGTAAGTATATCTGCTCCTGCCTTTATAAATCTTTCGGCATATTTCAAAGGGGACGCAATCATAAGATGGACATCGAGGCAGATATCTGTGCATTTGCTTACAGCATCAAGCACAGGGAAGCCGAAGGAGATGTTATTTACAAAAATGCCGTCCATAACATCGAAGTGAAGCATATCTGCACCACTTTGTTCAACTTTTTTAACTTCGTCATTAAGACAGAGAAGGTCAGCACTAAGAATCGAAGCTGATACAAGTTTTTTCATTTTAACTCCATTTACTGCCAAATTGCAGTACCGTTCATTATGGTCGACGGTCAACCTGATTTACATTCAAACGCTATTTTTATTATATAATATTATTCAAAAGCCGTCAACTGGTTTTAGAGATATTTTGTAAATTTGCGGGGAGCGGTGAAGTTGACTAACTGGCACGATAGCGAAGCGAAAACAGTTTAGGTCAAGCCTTGGGTTAGTTTACTACCGCACGCAAAGCGAAGCGAAGATAGTTTAGGTCAACCCTTTTTAAAGGGTTGCGGTTTCCAAAGGCAGAGCCTTGGTCGCTCCGCAGAGCGAAATCTTACAGCCGTAGGGCGCTCCGCACAGGGTGAATTTCAAAACAGTCCATACGGACTGTTTTGAAAGAGG
>JAVBRC010000069.1:0-5083 GCA_031548405.1 Oscillospiraceae bacterium
CGGGAAAAGCATCAATTTTAGTTCCTTCACCAATTGTTGCAGGAAATCATCAGTTCCATAATGCAAATGTACTTGGAAAAGCTGGTGCTGCAATAGTTATTGAACAAAAAAATGTAACCAATGATATCATGATTGAAAAAATAAAAGAACTTTATAATAACAGGCAAAAGCTTGAGGAGATGTCAATAAAGACTGGGGAAATGGCAGTTAAGGATACAAATGACAGGATTTATTCTGTAATAGAAGAATTGATTGCAAAGACACCAGCACTTAAAAAGTAGCATCTTTCGCCATTAAAGCATAGTATAAAATAAAAAATGCTTTGGTGGTGCTGAAAATGTCTGAACAGAAATTTATAATTGAGGGTGGAACTAAGCTTAATGGTGAACTAAAAATTCAGGGAGCCAAAAACAGCGTTCTTCCTATAATTGCTGCTGCAGCAATGTGCAGTGGAGAAACGGTAATCGAAAATTGTCCGAAAATAACGGACACTTATGCCTCCTCGAGAATTATGACACATCTTGGGTTTAATTGCGTTTTTGAAAACAATACAATGACAATTAAAAGCAATGGGCAAAAGATAAATGAAATTCCCGATGAGCTTATGCGTGAAATGCGTTCGTCCATAATTTTTATGGGTGCGCTTACTGGTTTGTATGGCGAATGTACTATGACGTTCCCAGGTGGCTGTGAGCTTGGCCCAAGACCTATTGATATGCATTTATCTGCCCTTAGAAAGCTTGGAGTCAAGATAAGCGATGAATATGGGGTAATAAAATGTACTGCTGAAAATGGACTGCATGGTGCAAAGATAAACCTAAATTATCCATCAGTCGGAACAACTGAAAATATTATTCTTGCAGCAGTGCTTGCAAAGGGTGAAACAATTATTTCCAATGCAGCAAGAGAGCCGGAAATAACTGACCTTGCAAATTTTTTAAATCGATGTGGTGCAAATATCAAGGGTGCTGGAAATAGTACTATTGTTATTGAAGGTGTAAAGAAACTTCATGGCTGTACATACTCAGTTATGCCAGATAGAATTGTTGCGTCTACATATATATCAGCAGCAGTGGCTACTGGCGGTGAAATAAATCTAACGGATATTGAAAGTGGATTTTGTGATAGTTTTCTTTCAGTATTTGAGCAGATGGGTTGTAAAATCTATGTATATAGTGACAGACTGTATATAAATGCGTCTGGGAAAATAAGAGGTGTAAATAAAATAACAACTATGCCGCATCCAGGATTTCCAACTGATGCACAGGCTGTTATAATGGCAGCTCTTTGTAAGGCTTCAGGTAGTAGTATATTTGAAGAAAATATTTTTGAAAACAGATACAGACACGTTGATGCACTGGCAAAAATGGGTGCAGATATAAAAGTTGTAGGAAAAGCCGCAGTTGTAAGTGGAGTAGAAAAGCTTTATGGCGCAAAGGTTATTGCAACGGATCTTCGTGGAGGTGCAGCAATGGCAGTAGCCGGACTTGGCGCTGAGGGTATTACAGAAATATTTGATATCCGGCATATTGACAGAGGATATGAAGATTTTGAGAGAGCAATATCATTACTTGGTGGAAAAATTCGTAGAGTATAAGGCATTCCACAGTTTTTGTGTGTTGTCTAAAAATTAAAGGAACAAAAAATGAGAGATGTTGTAAAGACAAATGTAAAAAGAGAACAAAACAGCAAGCGTAAACGCCGACGCCGACGTCATACGTCATTTTACTTTTTTTTGGTATTTCTGATGGTTATCGGATTTGGTGTCTTACTTTCAGTTACCTTGCTTTTTAATATAAAGGAAATTAAAATAAGCGGCGAAAAAGATTATAAAGATGAAGATATTATCTTCATGTCGGGTATAAATAAGGGCGATAATCTTGTAAGGCTTGATTCAAAGGAAGCATCTGAAAAAATACTCTCAAGCATGGTTTATATTGAAAGTGCAGAAATTGATAAGCAATATCCGGAAACACTTGTTATAAAGGTTACGAAATGTGTCGCAACAGCCAATATTGAATGTGAAGATGGATTTCTTGTTGTTTCAGCAAAAGGAAAAATCCTTGATAAAGTAAAGGAAAAATCAGATAATCTGCTTTATATTAAAGGCTTTGAACTATCGGTTGAAACTTTGGGAACTTTTTTGAAATCAGTTGATAATCAAAAAGATGATATTTTATATGAACTTCTTGATGAATATGCTAAGGAAGATAAGCATAAAATAACAGCTGTTGACATGTCTGATAAATATGAAATAAGTATTGATTTTAAAAACCGAATAACATTTGAAATGGGAAATTCAAATGATATTTCATATAAGCTTAGTCTTGCAAAAACAGTTTTAGATGATCTTAGTGAAGATAAAGAAGGCTATATGACTATGGTTGGCACAAATCAGATTTCATTCCGTGATAAAACTGGTAAAGCTAAAACGGAAACAAATAGTGGAAGGATTCCGATAAAAGAAGAAGATATGCCAACAACAGAGCCAACAGTTCAGGATAATACCGAAGAAAATGATGTTCTGTCAGATGATAATTATTATGAAGAAGATGTGTATGAAGATGATTATCAGGAGGATGAATATTCAGAAGATGAATATTTAGAGGATGAGGAGTTTTTAGAATAATCATTGATATTATAAAAGGCGAAAAAAAGCAAAAATAAAATCAAAAAAAATTAAAATATGACTTGAAATATTCCACAAAGTATGTTAATATAATAATATGTATTGTTTATATTAGAAATTACTACTTGATATTCAGGTATGGAAATAAATTTAGGAGGAAATTTAAATGACAGACTTCAATTTTGAGGAAGCTTTCGACCCACAGGTTAACATTAAAGTAATCGGTGTTGGCGGTGGCGGCGGAAACGCTTTGAATTGTATGGTCGATGCTGGCGTAAAAGATATTGAATATATTGCTGTAAATACAGATGCAAAGGCACTTAACAGATCAAAAGCAACTACAAAAATTCAGATTGGTACAAAACTCACTAAGGGTAGAGGTGCTGGAAACAGACCAGAAGTTGGCGAACGTTCAGCCGAAGAAAACAGAGATGAAATTGAAGCGTCACTAAAGGGTGCTGACATGGTGTTCATTACTGCTGGTATGGGCGGCGGAACAGGAACTGGAGCTGCTCCGGTTGTAGCAGAAGTTGCTCAGGAAATGGGTCTTCTTACTGTTGCAGTTGTAACAAAGCCTTTTGCTTTTGAAAGAGAGCAGAAAATGCGTCAGGCTGAAAGAGGTATTGAAGAACTAAAAAAATATGTTGATTCACTTATCGTTATTCCTAACGAAAAGCTTCTTGATGGTCTTGAAAAACAGCCAACAATGATGGAATCTTTCACACTTGCTGATGATATTCTGAAAACAGGTGTAAAGAGTATATCTGATCTTATTACAGAGGATGGATACATAAACCTAGACTTTGCTGATGTATCCACAATCATGAAGGGCGCTGGTTATGCTCATATGGCTATTGGCCATGGCTCTGGTAAGGATAAGGCAGCTGAGGCAGCTAAGTCTGTTATCTCAAGCCCACTTCTTGAAACTTCAATTTCTGGCGCTAGACGTCTTCTTATTAACATCACAATGTCTGAAGATATCATGGCTTCTGATGTTGATACAGCTACAAAGATGATCACAGACACAGCTTCTGATGATGTTGAGTTCATTTTTGGTACTGCATTCAAGGAAGATATGAACGATGAAATGACAATTACTGTAATCGCTGCTGGTTATGGTGATGATGTTTCAACAGCTGATGAAAATGATGATATAATTCCAATCGACAATCCACTTATCGATAACCCAGGCGATAAGAAGGATACTACTGAAGATGATCTTGATGAAATCTTGAGAATGCTTGAAAAATAAAAAAACTTATGCAGTCAGTTTAATCTGGCTGCATTTTTGTTTCAGTAAACCCAAATATTTCCTCGAATTCGACAAAATAAATGTTGAAATAAATTTCTAAACATGGTATAATGACTAATATAAATATTGAGTGTCTTTTAAAGTAATACCATATAAAATCTTGTTTTTTAAAAATTTGTATTTTATATGGAAAGGCTTTGATTAATAATTCAGACAGGAGAATTAGTATGAAAAATTCTACGATTTTGAGAACCGCAAAGGTTGGTGGCTTCAATAAAGAGGACGTTCTGACATATGTTGATGAATTAAATTCAAAAATTGATTCGCTTAAAGGTGAACTTGAAACTGCAAAATCATTACCAGTTGATACAAGTGAGCTTGAAAATTATAAAAGTGAAGTAGAAAGATTAAAGGAAAGACTTTCTGAAACTGAAACTAGTCTTTCAACAGCAAGAACTGATTTTGATTCCCAGAAAAGTGAATTGGAAAATCAGAAAAATATTATTTCCGAGGAAAATGAAAAGCTGAAGAACGAAATTGAGGCTTTGAAATATCAGCTTGATGCAGCTCAGAATGCTGCTCCGATTGTTACTTCTGAAGTGGTTAAACCAGTTGATACAACTAGATTTGAAAATGAAATAAGTGATTTGAAAATTCAGCTTGAAAGTGCTAGAGGTCAGATTTCCGAAATGTCTGGTGAAATGACAAAGCTTGCTTATGATATAACTGATAAGGCGAAGAAGATTGAACAGCTGAATCTTGATAACGAAGAATTACGCCTTCAGACTGATGATAGTAGTTTTAGCGGTAATTTTGATATGGGAGCACTTTTTGTAGAGGCTCAGGCTACTGCAAAAAGAATTGTTGTTGAAGCTAGAATAGCCTCAGATAAGCTTGTGAGAGATGCACAGAATGAGGCAGACAGATTAATAACGGATGCTAAAACAGAAGCAGACAGCATAAATAAAACTGCCAGAACAGATGCAGCTATTATGGAAGCAGATGCGAAGAAAAATGCACAGTCAGCTGTTAATACAACTGAAAAACTGAAGGAAATCTTTAAGACTGAAATAAGTATTCTTGAAAATAAATTTGCAGAGGTTATGGAAAATGTTAAGTATACTGCAAATAGACTTAATAAGGATATTGAAAACGCAAGAACAACAATTGTTGATAACGCTAATGATTTTATTGACGGGAAA
>JAVBRC010000097.1:0-4020 GCA_031548405.1 Oscillospiraceae bacterium
CTTTATCTTTAAATTCCTTTTCAAAATATTCTAATTCAGTTGCACTGTAATTTGTTAAAGAATATGGAATACACGACAAAACTGTACGAGAATCCATATTAACTAAATTATCATATTTCATTAGCTGTTTAATTTGTGTCAATGTCATCCAATCGTAATTTGAATAAACTTCAATTTCCTCATTTTCAGGAAGTTCTATTATTATGTTACGATTTCTTTTAATAAAAAATCTTGAAGATTGTTCGGATTGAATTTGATCTACAATTACATTGTATTTTATATTGTCAAAAAAATATTCAAGATATAATGGCTTCCCCCCCCCATGTTTTAGCATGAAATTACTTTTTGTTGCTTGAACTGTAGGCGATATCTGTACTATATTAACATTCCCAGGTTCAACCTTATACTGCATTAAATAATGCATCTCACCCTTGATTTTCTTTTGAATTATACCTAGATAACCGATTTCATTTTGAATAATAATTGGCTGTTCAATACATCGTCCTTTGTTAACACTTTTAATCCCTGCTATTTGAAAAAAACTATCACTTTTGTTCGTTATTTTTCCAGTTTCAAAGTTATAATACCAAAATTCAGAACTTAAAATGTTACTCTTAGTAATTACTGCATTTATTTCAGAATTTTTTTTATGAATTTTATTTAGAATATCATTAATTTTTAATAGTTCCATATACACACCCAATTTTATTATATTATAAAATATTAATCGACACATTCTGCAAAAATTAAATACCCTAATAAAACTTTATCAATAGAACTCTCAAACTCGCCACTCAACCCTAACCTCCCGAACCATATCATCCTGAACCATCCCAACATAAATCTGTTCAACAAACTCCTCCACAATATTTCTTGTAAGCTTTTCTAAATGCAAATATTTCCTAGGAAATTCTCTTTTATGAATAATGTTATTTTGATTTTTCTCAATATCTACAAGTTGTCCTTCTATGCTTTTTAATTTCTCATGTAATAACATTTGTTCATCATTATATTTATCGCTTAAAATAACATACTGCTCTTTGGTAATAATTCCATCAAGCTTGTCTTCGTAAAGATGTACAAGCTTTTTCTTATTTTTTTCAACTTGTTCTTCATATGATTTAAGCATGGCTCTGTACGACTGAATTTTTTCATATTGTGTATCAATAATTTCGATTTTATCAATCTGGCAATAACGTGATATCAAACTATTAATTTCCTCAAGAATTGCTTTTTCAAGCTGCATTCCGCTAATTGTGCTCGTATTACTACAGTTCATAGCTCCTGATTTATATGTACTACATTGCAAAGAATAGTATGCTTTTGTTTTCTGCTTATTGTAATAGACATTACGCTTCATAGGTCTTCCACATACGGCACATTTAACTTTTCCAGCAAGTGGTGAAAGTTCATATTGAGTTTGGCTAACTCTTGTTTTACTTTTAAGGCGTTTCTGTATTTTTTTCCATGTATCCATTTCAATAATTGATTTATGGCAGTCTGCAATGCGAATCCATTCTTCCTGAGGTACTGCTTTTCGTTTTTTGTTTTTGTAACTGACATTATGTGATTTTCCCTGAACAAGCGAACCGATATAGACCTCATTGCGTATCATTTTATAAATCGTCGAATGTGTCCATAACCCAGCCGATGAACTATTGCTTTGGTTTTTGTTTACATAATTACTATTAATTTGCTGCTTATACAGAGTGGGGCATGGAACATTTCTATTATTAAGCTCCATAACAATTTTCCGATATCCCCAACCACTAACATACCAGTTAAAGATATCGCTTACAATTGGAGCAGTGTTTTTATCAATAACCAGATGATTTTTATTATCGGGATCAACAAGATAACCGTATGGTGCAAATGAACCCGTAAATTCCCCCAGTTGCCTTTTATGCTTAAGCGTTTTTCTGATATTATCTGAAACATCCTCAAGATACCATTCATTTATCAGACCGTTAATCTGGCGAGCTTTTTTATTTGAAACATCATCACTATCAGCGTGATCCACGATGCTTACAAACCTTATCCCCCATTCAATAAATTTATTATGAATATACCGTTCAATTATTTCTATATCACGAGAAAATCTTGACTGGGATTTACATAGAACAATATTAACTTTCCTGTCTTCGCAATCTTTTAGCATACGCTTGAATTCTGGACGTTCCTTATCTACACCGCTGTAATCTTCATCACAGTAAATGTCATAGATTTCCCAATTTCTTTCTGAGCAATATTCACGAAGCATTGATTTTTGATTCTGTATACTTTCACTTTCATCTGATTTGTAACGTTTGTCCCTGTCTTCAATTGAAAGACGCAGATATATCGCTACACTTGACATTCGTTATCTTCCTTTTTACTGAATTTTTCATTCTCTGAGGATTCAAGAGCTACTACTAAATTAATCAATCTGTCCATTTTTTTAGTAATTGATTCTTTGAAGTCCTCTTCAGTCTTACACTTGAATTTATTGACAATATGTATTTTCATGAAATATACCTCCTGTGTTATATACCTTTAATTTTATGCTACACAGGATTTGAATATTCTCTAGGGCAATACCGCACAAAGATTGTGCGTATATTGCGACGTTAGATTTTTCGTTAGATTGTATAAAAAATCCGAAGGCATACTGGCGTATGTTAAGGAATTTTTGTGCAAGTTTACGGAAAATCTGCTAGAACGATATGTGCACAGCCGTCAGGCAGGCTTTGTGCGGTTGCCCTAGGTTAAGGAACAACTGATTAAATCACGCCTAACGGATTGTACGATGCTACTTAAAAGATATTATCTCCACGACTTTCTGAATTTTGATGGCGAAATTCCCTCAATTTTTTTAAATGCCCTTGAAAAATAATTCACATCATTAAAACCACATTCTGCGCCAACAATCTCAACACACATATCAGTAAATCTTAGAAGCTGTTTTGAGTGAGTTATTCTCACCTTTATCAGATAATTAAGTATTGAAATTCCGTATACCTTTTTAAAGAGCCGTGTCAAATAAAATTTATTAATATAGAAGGTTTCAGCAAGTATGTCAAGTGATATATTTTCTCTGTAATGCTCATCAATATATTTTTTTACAGGTGTAACATTTCTAACCCCTATATTTTCTTCTAATTCGTAATGCAAACACTCTTCCATTAACATAGAAAGAAGCAAAACAAGCTTTTCGTATATTTTCATATCACGTATATTTATTTCCGCAGTTGCTGTTTCATAAATCTCGTTGAGCAAATTATCATAGTTTACGATTTTTTCACTTTTAAAGCATACTTTACCGTCTTGTTGAACATACTTCTTATATATTGCTTTTACATTTTCCCCATAAAAATGTACCCACTTCAAAGTCCATAAATCATCGAGTGATTCATGAGAATATTCATTATGACAATCTAAAAAAACACAATCGCCAGCCTTGACAATATAATGCTGATTTTTATATTTTATTTTCCCAGTTCCATTTAAAACAATAAAGAATAAATATGATTTCAGATTTACTCTCTTGCTGATATGGTCTTTATGCGCTGTAAGCTCTCCCGTTTCCTGAAGATAGATAAGATTAGTTTTCGCAAAAGTCTCAGGAGTATAGACTATTCTATTTGATTTTTCAAGTTCGTTATGAAACATAGATCTTTTCATAAATTATATTCAGACATTCCTTCCCTTTTTGTACAATTATACATTAATATATATTTAATGTCAATATTGTGCTAGTTTTTATCAATATTGTGACTTGTAAATAAATACTAATACAGTTAAAATATAAATATTAAATCAAAAATATTTTTTTACTTTCGGAGGTTATATATGAAAAAAGCGTTAATTACAGGTATCACAGGTCAGGATGGTTCCTACCTTGCAGAATTTCTCCTTGAAAAGGGTTATGAGGTTCACGGAATTACAAGACGTGCATCAATTTCAAATACAGCTCGAATCGACCATTTAATTTCAGCAAAATCTATTACTCTTCATGACGGTGATTTATCAGATTCATCATCA
>JAVBRC010000206.1:0-2840 GCA_031548405.1 Oscillospiraceae bacterium
TGTGTTTTTGATGGCCCCATGTAAGTGCTGGAACCCATCTCAAGCGCTCAAGACCCTGCTTTAATCCCTCACCGGTAAATGTTGGGGCACGATGTAGTCCTTCTGCTACTACCATTGCTGTATCGTAGGTAATCAATGGAATAGCATTTGGCCAAAGCACAGGTTCTTGACCATATCGTTGTATATATCTATCAACAAAAGCATCCACACTCGGATTTTCTGGATAATATTGATCTACACCAACCCAACCCTCTAATAACTCAAATCCAAAAAGATAGAACATAAATGCAGTTGTTGTGATTCTTGGTGGATTCCATTCCAACTCTGTAAAAGCTTTACGGACTAAATCATCCACAAACAACATACCATAGCCAAGATATACTAATGCATCTGCATTAGCAGCTTTTAAACGGCTCATACTGGCTGTAAAGTCTTTCGGTCGTTGAGATACAGTTTCAACAGCACTCATGATAATTCCAAGTCTGCGGCACTCCTGCCGTAAATAGCTAAAGTATTCCTCACCGTTCGGAGAAACTTCTGAAAGAACTGCAATAGTCTTATAATTATTCTTCTTGAGCCATTGTGCAATTAATGCTGGTTCGCCGCCGCAATCACCATTACCCATACGGAAACAATAGTCACCCTGTAATCGCTCTGTCCCCGCCCAACAGATCATTGGAATTTTAAATTCGTTTGCAACAGGACCCAGTACGATTGCATTATCAGAGCTATTCGGTGCTAAAAGACCGATTATCCCTTCATCAATCATTTCTTTAAATCCTTGTATATCTTTGTGTGCTGTTCCCTTCGGCAAACCGTTTTCAACTTTTACAACTAATTCAACACGACGGTCTAAAAGTCCTTGCTCATATGCTTCTGCAAACGCCATTTCATAAATGTCAAGATAGGAAGTAGGACTTTCTTTGTTAGTAATATATAGTCCGATTTTAATCGGATCTGGTTCTTTATACCAATAAGCCATTTATATTTCCCCCTATCAATCCATAAATGCAGATGCATAGTTCTTATTATATACTCCAGGAAGCAACTCCACAAACGCCTGACCTACAACTTCACCTTTTACATTTTTTATTTCGCACAACTCCTCAAAATACATATTATGAATCTGTCCATCCATCATAGGTGTGATAGTATAGGTTTCTTCTTTGATGCCAGGCATAGAAACATCCCAGCCGCATGTGAATTTTAATCCCTTAGCTTCAATAAATTTGTGTTCCTTAATTGTATAATTATTGAGACGTTCTGAGCTGTCTTTCTTAATGTAAGTGCCATCAACATAACCGTGCTGTGGAAATGAGAACAGCATGATTTCTTCATCATCATAAAAACGAAGAGAAAACCACTCCCAATGTCTATCCTTGTCTACCAAATTATATGGGCCGCCTTGTTTATCAAACCAAGTTTTTCCTTGAACTTGCACGGTTTTATCGCCCAAGGTAATAGAACCAGTAGTAGGCATATTGGTATATGAATAATAAAGCGTACTATTCTTATCAGTAAAGCTTGGATCACCCATTAAAAGAGAGCCATTATCACAATGCCAAAATGCACCCTTGCCAAAACCCATGCTTACATCGAATGAAAAACCATCACCACGTGCAACAACACGCATACCATTTTCATTTTTAGTAAGTTCAGCAATTTCACCATATTTTACAATATTTTCATTAACTGTTATGTTTTTATCATTTTTGTCGATTTTCTTTGTAAAATAATGCTTTTCGTTTGTAAAATCAGTAACTACAAGATGGACAATCCAAGGTGAAATCAACGGCATGGTAGCTTTAATTAAAGTATATTGATATGAGTACTCATGACCTTCGCTGTCATGTACAAAACCTGTTGCATACCACCATTCTGAAGCCTTTTTATGGCTTAGCCATTCCTCATCAAAATCTCCATGATTTCTGCCTTTGTATGGAATTTCTTTTACTTGTGACATAATATAATTCTCCTTTTCATAATTATTAAACAATGATGTTGACTAATCAACCTAGTTGTATTATAATATATCTAATATCATTTTACAACCGCCAATATTTCAGATATTGTAAAATAATCAACAATATATAACAACTTGTTAATTATCTAAAAAATATTTTATAAGGAAGAAAAAACATGGATGAATCAAAGATTGATAGAAGAATTAAATACACTAAGCACTCTTTAAAAAAAGCTCTGATTATACTTTTGAAAGAACAGCCAATTTCAAAAATCTCTGTATCCTTACTTTGTAAAACAGCAGATGTTAACCGAACCACATTTTACGCTCATTATACGGATCAATTCGATATGTTAAACCAAGTCGAGCAGGAAGTATTAATGAACATGGCAAACTATATATCGGAATCCGAAAACAGCAATCATTCAGTTTTAGATATGAGAAAGATAGTTAAACTAATTGAATATGCAGGTAAAAATTCGGATATGTTTCAAGTTTTACTTGGTGAAAATGGAAATCGCACATTTCAGCAAAATGTTATAGAATTAGTAAGCAGTCCAACTATTTCATATAAAAATAAAACTCGTAATACAGATGAACGATTATTTGAATATTTACGCCGCTTTTCAGTTAACGGCTGTATCAGTATTATACAGAAATGGTTAGAGGATGGTCAAATAGAAAATCCACAATATATCACAAAAATTATTTTACGTATATTACAGCAGGGTGTTGAGAGTTTTTAGATTTGAATTACATAATACCCTGATATGATAATTTTATAATTTTTAGTTACATCCTGTATTAAAAACTAACTGACTCTTCAAGATATAAATGATTTATAGTTTTATTAACATTAAACCATTATAATCAAAGC
>JAVBRC010000183.1:0-7830 GCA_031548405.1 Oscillospiraceae bacterium
CGTTAAGGCTCTTGTTGAAAAGTTCAAGGCTCTTATCGAAAGCAACGGAACTCTTGAAGAAGTTAATGAGTGGGGTAAGCGTAAGCTGGCTTATGAAATCAACTATGAAACAGAGGCATATTATGTTCTCTATACATTTGAATCAAAGCCTGATTTCCCAACTGAGTTCGAGAGAGTTGCTAATATCACAGAAGGCGTTATTCGTTCTATGATAATAGTTAAGTAATTACAACCAATTGGAGGACTTCAAAAATGCTTAATAAGGTTATTCTGATGGGTAGGCTTACAGCTGACCCAGAACTAAGACAGACACCAAGCGGTGTTGCGTCTTGTCGTTTCAGCGTCGCTGTTGACAGAGGCTTTAAGTCTAAGGATACTGGCGAAAGACAGGCTGATTTTATTAGAGTTACTGCATGGCGTCAAACTGCAGAGTTTGCAAGCAGATATTTTTCAAAGGGAAAAATGATTATTGTTGAAGGAAGTTTGAGAAATAATGATTATACTGATGCAAATGGTGTAAAGCATTATTCTATGGACGTTCAGGCTGATAATATTTCATTCGGCGAAAGTAAATCTGCAAGTGCTGCAAATTCGGGTTACAGCATTGGTGATGAAAGTAATTTTCAAAAACCCAAACAGCAGGCAGCTCCTCCACAATCACAGCCAGCTGAAGAATCAGTTTCAATCGGTGATTTAGGTGATTTTGAAGAAATTCTCAGTGACGGTGAAGTACCGTTCTGATATACTTTATATTGAAGGAGGTTTTCTGTAATGGAAAGAGAAAGAAATTTCCGTGGCTCAAAGAGACCACGTAAAAAGGTTTGTATGTTCTGTGCTGACAGAGTAGAAGAAATCGATTATAAGGATATTGCAAGACTAAGAAAGTGCATGACTGATAGATCTAAGATTCTACCTAGACGTGTTACTGGTACTTGTGCTTACCATCAGCGTAAGATGACATTGGCTATCAAGAGAGCAAGATATGTTGCACTTTTGCCATATGTTAGTGAATAAATAAAAATCAGAGAAGCTTCGGCTTCTCTTTTTTGTTAAGATTTTTTTGGATAGTTAACTATCACGTCGAACGGCAATTTAGCGCAGAGTCACGCTGCTTTTGAGAAAAAATAAGTTTACATTCGAAGCTAAGTGTGATATAATAGGAAAAATCTACAGTAAACATTAAGGAGGTTATTATGTCACGCATAGAAGAAATATTAGACTTCAATGAGAAATTTGTTCAAAATAAAGAATATGAATTGTATGAAACTACTCGTTTTCCAAATAAAAAAATCGCAGTACTTTCTTGTATGGATACTCGTTTGACAGAGCTTTTACCAGCTGCACTTAATTTTAAAAATGGGGATATTAAGATCATTAAGAACGCTGGTGCAATAATAACACATCCTTTTGGAAGCGTTATGCGTAGCCTGTTAATTGCAATATATGAGCTTGGCGTTGAAGCTATCATGGTTATAGGTCATTATGATTGCGGTATGCAGGGCCTTGAACCATCAAAATTAATAGAAAAGATGATAAGCAGAAAAATTTCAAGAGAAAAGATTGAAATGATAAAATATTGTGGGGTTGATATTAATAAATGGCTGAAGGGCTTTGACGATGTTGAAACAAACATACACGAAACAGTTGAAATAATAAAAACGCACCCATTGATTCCGGATGATGTAGATGTATTTGGATTTATTATTAATCCTGAAACCGGAAAATTAAATCGGGTTTCGGATTAAACCTTTGAAAAAAACGTCACACAAATATTTAAGGCAATACCGCATATAGCCAAAAAAATGGCTTTGTACAGTATTGCCTTGAAATTTAAGTGACGTTATATTATAGTAACTAATTTGAAATTTTACCATTAGTTGAGATAGTAACAACCTGCCAAGGAATGAATTTGCCACTTTTCTGAAGTGCTGTTTTTACGGCATTTTCAATCCCACCACAGCAAGGTACTTCCATGCGAACAACTGTAACGCTGTTTATGTTATTGCTTCTTATAATTTCAGTAAGTTTGTCTGAATAATCGGTACTATCGAGCTTTGGGCATCCGATAAGTACAATTTTGCCTTTAATAAACTCATTATGAAAGTTTGCATAGGCGTATGCAGAGCAATCAGCAGCAACAAGTAATTTAGCACCATCAAAATAAGGGGCATTGATTGGAACAAGCTTTATCTGAACTGGCCATTGCTGGAGCTGTGAGTTGATTTCAACCGAAACAGACTGTGCTGTTTCTTTGCGATTAATTGTTTTGGATTGTGTTCCAGGGCATCCGCATGGTAACGGTGCAGCTTTAATTTTTACTTTGTCTTGTTTATTTTTCAAAACAGCTGATTCATCATATTCAGCAGCCTCACGCTCAATGAAAGTAATAGCATTAGTAGGGCATGATGGCAGGCAATCACCAAGTCCGTCACAATAATCATCACGAGTTAATTTAGCCTTGCCATTTACCATTTCAATTGCACCCTCGTGACAAGCATCAGCACAAGCACCGCAACCATTGCATTTTTCTTCATTAATCTCTATTATTTTTCTTATCATAAGTATATCCTCCAGTTTATAATTCTTTATTTTTGAAATATATTAAGGAACCACTGATTAAATCACACCTGACGGCGCATCTTACGCACAATATTTAATCAGTGTTTCCTTAAGCTTGACTTTCTGTTATAATTATAATATAATATCCATAATAAATATGTTGTTTAAACAACAAAACGGAGAATTTTATGAATTTTTTATTATTGTCGAAAAGTCCATTATTTTTTGATATTGATGTGGCGAGTATTGAACCTATGTTGAAATGCTGTGGTGTATATACCAAATCATTTAATAAAGGTGAAACTATTTATAATATTGGTGATGTAACAGAATATTTTGGAATTGTTCTTGTAGGAAGTGTTAATATAGAAAATGATGATGTGTGGGGAAATAAAAGTATTCTAAGTCATGTAGATGCTGGACAAATTTTCGCAGAAACATACGCCTGCATTACAGGTCAGCCACTTATGGTTAATGTGGTTGCTACTGAGAAAACAGACATTATGTTTTTTAATGCAACACGTATACTAAAAACCTGTGCAAGCTCATGTGAGCATCATAATAAGCTTATCAGAAATCTTTTGCAGATATCATCACAAAAAAACTTAAATTTATCAAAAAGAATTATGCATACATCGTCAAAATCCATAAGAGGGAGATTGCTTTCCTACTTATCCGAGCAATCAATGAATTGTGGAAGTAAAAGTTTTGAAATTCCGTTTAATCGTCAGCAGCTTGCTGATTATCTTAATGTAGACCGTAGTGCAATGAGCAATGAATTGTCAAAAATGCGGAATGAAGGAATTCTTACTTATAATAAAAATTCATTTTGCTTAAAGAGCTAGTGCCTAGTACCGTTCGGTGGACTAAGTTGACTATCCTCGCCGAATGGCGAAATAGTTTAGGTCAACCCTTTTTAAAGGGTTGCGGTTTCCAAAGGCAGAGCCTTGGTCGCTCCGCAGAGCGAAATCTTATAGCCTTAAAAGCGTCTTTTTCTTGTGAATTGTCGCCCATAGGCGACAAGAGGCTTCTTTTTAACAAGTGAAAAAAGAAGCCTAAGTAACAGACGTCGAGTTCTATTTGCCTTTCAAAACGCACGATAGTGGGGAAGTTTTGAAACGTCAGAAAGTCTGAATCTGGCGAGTTGACTGAGCCTAAGAGTATAATTTTGTAGGGAACGGCGTCCTCGACGTTCCGAAAAACTTTATAAAAACTAAATCTAGCAACTTAATTAACCCTCAAATCCTTAACGAGTTACTGTTCTTTCTTTTTTCTATCGCAAAAAAGAAAGAACCAAAGAAAAAATGCTCTTGAACGATAAAGCTTTTCGCTCGTTGCGACGAGCGACCAAGGCGCTGCCTTTGGAAACCGCAACCCTTTAAAAAGGGTTGACCTAAACTATGCGACATTCGTCGGGCAAAGTTAACTCGTAAGATTTCGCTCAGCTATGTGTGCTGTTAGTTAATTATCCACGCAGAATAGTGCTAGTCTCTTAATCATTCGCATTGTGTGCAGATATATTCTGGAACAGTTTTTTCATTAATTACTGATTCGTACAATCTCCACCCGCCAGCAAGATTATAACAATCATAACCATATCCATTTAGAATACGGCAAGCAATATAACTTCGCAGCCCACTATGACAATGAACATAAACAGGTTTGTCCTTTGGGATTTCATCAATCTGTTCACGAAGATTATCAACGGGAATATTAGTGAACCCATCGATTTTGCCTCTTTTGATTTCAGTTTTTGTGCGTACATCCAAAAGTGTAACGCTGCCATCACGAGGGAGTGACTCAACCTCATTCCAGAAAAATTGTTTGACCTTACCGTTTATGATATTCTCAGCAACAAATCCAAGCATATTAACTGGATCTTTGGCGCTTCCAAAAGGTGGAGCATAACAAAGTTCAAGCTTTGTAAGGTCAGTAATCTTTGCACCAAAACGAATAGCTGTTGCCAGAACGTCCATACGCTTATCAACCCCATCAAATCCAACAATCTGTGCACCAATCAACTTTTGTGTTTGTTTTTCCCATAATGCTTTGATTGACATATTTGTTGCTCCGGGATAATACGAAGCGTGAGAACCTGAATAAATAAACGTTTTATCATAATCAATTTTCTGTGCAAAAGCAGTTTTTTCATTAATTCCAGTTGCAGTAACTGTCATGTCGAAAATTTTCAGTATAGAAGAACCTTGTGTTCCAGTATATTCGCTATTTATACCACATATATTATCAGCGGCAATTCGCCCTTGTTTGTTAGCAGGCCCAGCGAGAGGAATAAAAGCTGGTTTCCAAGTAATGAAATCCATTACTTCAACTGCATCGCCAACAGCATAGATATCAGCATTATTTGTTCGCATATTCTTGTCAACAATGATAGAGCCTTTTTCATTAACTTCAATTCCACAGTTTTGTGCAAGCGAAGTTTCAGGCTTAACACCGACGGACATAATAACCATGTCGGCTTTTATTTTACCATTGTCAAGGATTATTTCAAGGCTGTCAGAGATTTCATTTATTTTCTGGACACCATTATTAAATATTAGTTTAATATCTTTTTCACGCATATATTTATGAACTTCAGCTGCCATATCCATATCAAGAGAGGCGATCAGATGATTAGCAAGTTCTATGATTGAAACGTTAAGGCCTGCACTAACAAGGTTTTCTGCCATTTCTACACCGATATATCCACCACCAATAATTACGGCTGTCTTAGGATTTTCTTTGCTGATATAGTCCGTTATTTTTAAAGTGTCTGGAATATTTCTGAGTGTAAAAACCTTTTTGCTATTGTTTCCTTCAATATTAGGCTTGACAGGTTCGGCTCCAGGGGATAAAATAAGAGTATCATACTTTTCAATATAAGATTCACCAGTTTTTTTATTTGTTACTGAAATACTTTTATCATCAGGGTTAATTGCTGTAACTTCGTTATTTACACGAACATCAATATTAAATCTGGATTTAAAGCTTTCTGGTGTTTGTAACGTCAGCAATGATTTATTTTTGATTTCTCCACCGATATAATAGGGAAGTCCACAATTCGCAAATGAAATATAGTCCCCACGCTCCATAATGATGGTTTCAGCTTTTTCGTCAAGTCGTCTTAATCTTGCCGCAGCAGAGGCGCCACCGGCAACACCACCGATTATTACTGTTTTCATTGAATTTTCCCCCTAAAAATTTTTGGTATGAAAGGAATTGTGTCATGGTTAATTTTGAATTGTTTAAACAAATTTTTCCTTTTTGGGAATGCTTGTCTGATGATGAAAAAAATCAATTATTGCGTTTTTCAACTGAAATGAAATTTCCGAAAAATACGGTTATTCATGGCGGAAGTGCTGAGTGTACTGGTGCAATTATAGTTATAAGTGGATGCGTCAGAGCTTATATTATGTCTGATGAAGGTCGGGAAATTACACTTTATCGACTTTATCCTGGTGATATTTGTACACTTTCAGCTTCATGCGTTTTAGAAGCAATAACCTTTGATGTTTTTATTGATTCGGTTGAAGATAGCGAATGCGTTATTCTCAGTGGAAAAGTTTTTGCAGAGATTGCTGATAAAAATATTTATGTCAAGAACTTTGCTTTAGAAACGGCTGTTGAGAGATTTTCAGACGTAATGTGGGTTATGCAGCAAATTCTTTTTATGAGCCTTGACAAAAGACTTGCAATTTTTCTTTGGGATGAGATTGCAAAGTCTGAAAATGATGTTATTTCACTGACTCATGAACAGATTGCAAAATATATGGGTTCTGCAAGAGAGGCTATATCAAGAATGCTTAAATATTTTGTTTCAGAGGAAATAGTTGAGCTTTCTCGAAGCGGAGTGAAAATAACAAACAAGAAAAAGCTTAAAGAACTAGCTGTTTAGCATTTCGAGGATGGCGCTTTTAGGTTTTGCTCCTGCACTTATTGCAGAAATCTCACCGTTTTTTACAACGGCAATTGTAGGAATACTTGAAACGCCAAATTTTTGTGCAAGCTCAGGCTCTTCGTCAACATTGACTTTGCAAACCTTGTAGTCGCTACTTTCTTCTGCAATTTCATCAATTATTGGAGAAACCATTCTGCATGGTCCACACCAATCAGCGAAGAAGTCAATAAGAACAGGCTTGTCCGATTTTATAACCTCGGTTTCAAAAATACTATTGGTCAATTTAATTACTGGCATAGTCTATACTTCCTTTCTTAATCCTTTGATTTATAGTAAAGCATACAGTGGCAATAGCCTTCAAATTCTGGATCGGCAACCTGCTCTCTGAATTCTTTACACATACATTTGTTATCATCAGACTGCTCAAGTCTACATGGACAATAGCCATTTTTTCTTTCAAGACCTTCTTTAATGGCTTTTACAATTTCTT
Organism: Oscillospiraceae bacterium; assembly: GCA_031548405.1. Classification (GTDB taxonomy): domain Bacteria; phylum Bacillota; class Clostridia; order Oscillospirales; family Ruminococcaceae; genus Porcipelethomonas. The sequence continues at coordinate 6,945 of JAVBRC010000183.1, forward strand.
TGTCCTCATTTAATTTTATACTCATGTTTTTTCACCGTCCTCTATTATAGTATAACCAATTGTTATTGATTTTTCTGTGACTTTGTTACATTTTTTGCTTTGCATATAAGCTGAGTCATAGTCCCCATAGGACAGTATACGCACCATGACCTTGGTTTAAACAAAATCATGGTTAAAAATCCTAGTATTGTTGATGTAATCATGACGCTGTAAAAACCAAATGCAAATTGTGCAATCCATGGTGAAATTATTGTTCCATGATAAGCCCAGTGCCAAGGGACTTTGATTGTCCAGATAAGTTTTACAATTTGTTTAAGTGAATTTGTGCCTGAAAATACAAGGTAAGTGTTAAAAAGCATTTGAAAAAACATAATAAAAAAGAAGATTAAAAATCCATAGCGAAACCATTTAGAGCGAACCCATTTTGGGATATCCTTTTTTCTAGATAATCCAAATCGCCCGCCAATTAAAGAAAAAAGCTGCCCACGTCCGCAATATTTGTTGCAATAAGCTTTACCTCCACCAGCAATAGATATTATTAATGGAATGAAAAAGCAAAGTAGCCCAAGCCATGCAAATAAAATGTTAAAAAATCCGAAAATTAAATAGATGCTTGAAAAAATCCATAAGTAATCATACCATTTCTTAGTTTTCATTGTAGTCCTCCATAATAATTACAGATGCAGGACACTCTTTTTGGCATCTTTTGCATCCAATGCACATATCTTTTTTAATTTCTGCAAATAAACCTTTAAAAATATTTATCGCATTTTTTGGACATACTTTTACGCAACATCCACAAGCAACACAGTCAGATTTATTTACAATTGCTTTGTATTTCATATAAATCACCTCTAATTAATACTATACACATAAAAAACTTATT
>JAVBRC010000051.1:0-18885 GCA_031548405.1 Oscillospiraceae bacterium
GAGCGACCAAGGCTCTGCCTTTGGAAACCGCAACCCTTTAAAAAGGGTTGACCTAAACTATTTTCGCTTCGCTTTGCGTGTAGTTAGTCAACTCGCCAGACAAATTTGAAAATAACAATTTTTTATTTAGAACTATATTGACCATAGCTTTTTTTCATCGTCAATGCGTCCTCTGCTTGTGTACCAGCACTTTCACATATAAAAACAGGTGAAAGATTTTTCTTTGCAACAACTTCCATCAGTGGTTCAAAGTCTGGGCCGTATTCATTATCTTCAAATGTAAGATGCTTTTTCTCACCACCAGGATTAGTATACATTATCTTTGAAAAATGGCTATGGAACATTTTAAGCCTGTCCAGACCAAGTGCATTTTCTACACTTTCAAGCATTTTTTCATAATCCGCCGAGGACTTAATTCCGCCAAATGTTCTTGCATTAAGATGTCCAAAATCAATACAAGGGATAAATGTATCATCAAGCTTGCAAAGCTCCAAAACTTCATCAAGCGTTCCCAGCTGATTAATTTTGCCCATAGTTTCAGGACAGAAATGTATTGATTCAAAACCCCGTTCAATCGCTTGCACCCTTGCTCTTGTCAAAGTATCCTTAGCAAGCTCCAGAGCGTCCTCACGACTCATTTTAGCGCATGATCCACTATGTATCACTATTCTGTCTGCACCAAGCCTTTGGGCCGCATCACAGCTTTGTAGTATGTAATTTATACTGTTATCACGCTTTTCTTCTTCTACGGAAGAAAGTGATATAAAATAAGGTGCATGGAGTGAAAGGCTTATATCATTTTCAATAGCCTTTGAACGAACTGCCGTAGCAATTTTATCGCTCACTTTAACCCCACGTCCGCATTGATATTCATACCAGTCAAGCCCCATTTCCTTTAGAAACACAGGAGCATCAATGGTTGATTTATATTTAGCAGAAAAACTTTCAGAATTTCCTGCTGGGCCAAATTTAGCTGACATTTTTTAATCCTCCAGTAATAAAGCGTATTTATTAGTCTAGTCATAATTAGTTTAACTGCCACACCAAATGGCAACAACGTTGACTAACCCCGCCGAACGGCGAAATAGTTTAGGTCAACCCTTTTTAAAGGGTTGCGGATTCCAAAGGCAGAGCCTTGGTCGCTCCGCAGAGCGAACTCTTATAACCGTAGGGCGAATTTCTTCTAGTGAAGCAGCGTGACGCTGCACCCAATCGCCGTTCGGCGGGCTTAGTTTTACGATAGAGGGGCAAAAAGAGATATCTTTTTTGCAAGTGAAAAAAGATACCTAAGTAACAGGCCTCGAGTTCTACCAATTTTCAAAATGCCCGACAAGGACAATTTTGAAACGTCAAAACAACTTAATTCAGTGAGTTAACTACCCAAAGAGTCAGAAAAAACTAAGTCTAGCAAGTTTCTAAAACTCAGATACTACATGAATTCTCCGTTCTTTCTTTTTTCTATCACAAAATAGAAAGAACCAAAGAAAATGCTCTTTGAAGGCTGTAAGCTTTCGCTCTGCGGAGCGACCAAGGCTTTGCCTTTGGAAACCACAACCCTTTAAAAAGGGTTGACCTAAACTATTTTCGCTTCGCTATTGTACCGCAAGTTAACTACCTGCTCTAACTCAACTTCGGCAAAAATGGTTTTTCCGCCCATCTCTTAAACTTGAAAAACTTAGTTTTCTCATGCTCAATCGGATAAACAAAAATCCCTCTTACACGTCTAAGATTTGCACCAAGTATATCCGTGAAAATCTGGTCACCAACAACGGCAAGCTCGGAAAAAGGAATACCCATCCTCTCTTTCGCACGATTAAAACCACTTGACAGCGGCTTCTTTCCCTCACAGACAAAATCCAGTCCAAGCATATCAGCAAAAGGCTTTACCCTCGGCGCATGATTATTTGATACAATAACCAGCTTTATTCCAGCAGTTTTCATGCTGTCAATCCATTCCATAACACCATCACCTGCAACGGGATTATCATGGGTTGTAAGTGTATTATCAAGATCCAGCAAAAGACCTTTTATGTTATTATTCAAAAGAAAATCAGATGTTATTTCAGTTACTCGTCTGAAAGCATAATCCGCTTTAAAAAGCATATTTTTTCCTTCCTTATGGTGAATACCTGCAAAGCCGTTATAAAGTCTTTATACAGTGTCACCTTAATCTATTATACATCATATCTATGTCGAATATTAAGGAACCACTGATTAAATCACACCTAACTACTTTGCACACAATCTGCTGTCAGATCTTACGAACAATATTTAATCAGTGTTTCCTTAGAAATACATAATTTATAATAAACAAAAAAGCGAGCTTTCGCCCGCTTTTTTCTTCGCACTAAGATTGCAAGGCAATCATTAATACTGATTAATATTTACGTTTACGAGCTGCTTCAGACTTCTTCTTACGCTTTACTGAAGGCTTTTCGTAATGTTCTCTCTTACGAACTTCAGCAATAACGCCGTCCTTGGCACATGATCTCTTGAAACGCTTAAGAGCTGTGTCTAATGATTCGTTTTTACCAACGCGAATTTCTGCCACTATTTTCCCTCCCTTTGCCTCGAAGACAGAGGTTATTAGATGCAGATTCCTCTGCTTCTAAATATATACTAAGCATTTCACAAAATTGTGAATGTCAGTTTATCTAACCTTGTTTTTCCGCAACAGCAGACTTATCTGTAACTTATTATTCATTCTATCATAAATTGCTGTTATTGTCAAGCATATTTTTTAAGCAAGTTAAAATTTGTTACTTTACAACAAAATTTACGAGTTTATTTGGTACATATATCTGTTTTATGATGTTTTTTCCATCAACAGATTCCTTAACCTTTTCTTCCGCAAGTGCAGTTGAAATAATCCCGTCCTTGTCACCATCTTTAGCAACACTTAGCTTTGCTTTGATTTTTCCATTAACCTGAACAACAATTTCAATAGTATCCTCAACACAAAGTGCATCATCATATTTTGGCCAAGCTTCTTTATTAAGAACTGAACCAAAATCAATTTCATACATTTCTTCTGTGAGATGAGGTGCAAACGGATTCAGAAGCATAAGTAATGTTTTAAGCTCTGCCTTGTTAACCTTTCCAGTTGCATATATTTCATTAAGCAATGCCATCATAGCTGCAATAGCTGTATTAAATTTAAGGCTTTCAATATCGTCGCTTACCTTCTTGATTGTTTTATGGAAGGACGCTGTCAATTCCTTACGATATTCATCACCCTCTATGATACAATCCTGCAATGCCCATACTCTGTCAAGAAATCTCTTACAGCCCTTAATGCTTGAAGGACTCCAAGGAGCAGTCTTTTCAAAGTCACCGATAAACATCTCATAAAGACGAAGTGTGTCTGCACCATATTCCTTAACAACATCATCAGGATTAATTACATTACCTCTGGATTTGGACATTTTCTGTCCATCCTCACCAAGAACCATACCATGTGAAGTACGCTTCATATACGGCTCTTTTGTTGTAGATATATTTATATCATAAAGGAACTTATGCCAGAATCTTGAGTAAAGCAGATGAAGAGTTGTATGCTCCATACCGCCGTTATACCAGTCAACAGGCATCCAATATTCCAAAGCTTCCTTTGAAGCAAGGCATTCCTTATTCTTAGGATCACAATATCTCAAGTAATACCATGAAGAACCAGCCCACTGCGGCATTGTATCAGTTTCTCTCTTAGCAGCGCCACCACAATGAGGACAAGTTGTATTAATAAAGCTTTCAAGTGTTGAAAGAGGGCTTTCACCATTATCTGTTGGCATATAGCTGTCAACATCTGGAAGTGTCAGTGGGAGCTGATCCTCTGGAAGTGCAACATAGCCACACTTTTCACAATGTACAATCGGAATTGGTTCACCCCAATAACGCTGACGTGAGAATACCCAGTCACGAAGCTTGTAGTTAACCTTTGCAGTACCCTTTTTATTTTCCTCAAGCCATTCCTTAATCTTAACCTTTGCATCTTCAACAGCAAGTCCGTCTAAAAATCCGCTATTTGTCATAATACCAGTTGCACAGTCTGTAAAGGCTTCCTTTTCAACATCTCCGCCCTTAACAACCTCGATAATTGGAAGATTAAACACCTTAGCAAATTCATAGTCACGAGTATCATGTGCAGGAACAGCCATGATTGCACCTGTTCCGTAAGACATAAGAACATAGTCAGAGATAAATATAGGGATTTCTTTTCCATTTACAGGGTTAATACCCTTAACGCCCTGAAGCTCTACACCAGTTTTATCCTTGTTCATTTCTGTTCTGTCGAAATCAGATTTTCTTGCAGCCATTTCTCTGTAATTCTTGATTTCGTCCATATTCTGAAGCTTGTCAGCCCATTTTTCGATGTAAGGATGCTCTGGAGCAATAACCATATATGTAGCACCGAAAAGTGTATCAGGTCTTGTTGTGTATACAGTAAGAGTTTCGCCGGCAGTTGAGCCGAAGTTAACCTCAGCCCCTGTTGAACGTCCAATCCAGTTTGTCTGAGTGGACTTAATTCTTTCAAGGTAGTTCACTTCTGCAAGGTCATCAAGCAAGCGCTGTGCATACTCTGTAATTTTAAGCATCCACTGTGACTTTACTTTTCTTACAACTTCACCATCGCATCGTTCACAACAACCGTTAACAACTTCTTCATTCGCAAGAACTACCTTACATGAAGTACACCAGTTAACAGCCATTTCCTTTTTATAAGCCAATCCCTTTTTGAACATTTCAACGAAAATCCACTGTGTCCATTTAAAATATTCAGGATCTGTTGTATCGACTTCTCTTTCCCAGTCAAAAGAAAGTCCAAGCATCTGAAGCTGCTCTTTAAAATGAGCGATATTTTGCTTTGTTACGATTGACGGATGAATTTTATTTTTAATTGCATAGTTTTCAGTCGGCAAGCCAAAAGCGTCCCAACCCATAGGGAAAAGAACGTTATAGCCCTCAAGACGTCTTTTTCTTGAAACTATGTCCATAGCTGTATAAGGACGTGGGTGACCGATATGAAGGCCCTGTCCTGAAGGGTAAGGGAATTCAACCAATGCATAAAACTTAGGCTTTGAATAATCAGTTCCTGCTCTGAATGTTTGATGTTCATCCCAGTATTTCTGCCATTTTTTATCTATGGCAGTAAAGTTATACTTTTCACTCATTTATATCATTCCTCTTTTATTTTTCATTTCCATTAAAAATATCAGACAATTTGTTAGTAAAGTGTTCTCTTACATTTCCGCTTAAACAGATTACAACTGCACAAATCAAATCAACTATCCCTTCAAGAAGATAAATCAGATTTTGGCCTATATTGATTATATTTTTTCCGATATGTTTCAGAAAAACAATAGCAACTATAACTGCAATAACATAGTTTACATACATTAATCCAGTATAAAGCAATGCTGCCTCAATAGCAGAAGTAATTACATCAAGAATTCCTCCGCCTAAAATCAGATTAAGAACTGCTTTTAAAATAAAGTACACACCTACGATAAGGGCAATATTACGTCCCTGCTCATTATTTGTTTTCAAATAAATCACTCCTCAGTTAAATAACTTTCAATGTCGATTGATTCGCCATCAGACCATAGTCTTTCAAGCTGATAATGATCTCTTGTTTCTTTATAGAAAATGTGTACAACTATATCACCATAATCCAGAATAATCCAGTTTGAACTGTTATAGCCTTCTTTTCTGTTAGGTTCAATTCCAAGCTGTGAAAACTGATATTCAACCTCTTCAGCAAGAGTTTTTGTATGAGTTGTACTCGTACCGTTTGCAATAATAAAATAGTCTGCCAAAACTGTCAGATCAGTAATTTTAATTGCTCTTATATCTTCAGCCTTCTTGCCGTCGAGAGTCTTTGTTATTATTTTCAACATATCGTTCTGTGTCATATATTTCTCTCCTTAATATCCGTAATCACTGTCTGAATCCCCAAAATAATAATCTGATTCTTCGGATTCAGTTACAGGCTCGGTAGCTTTTTTATTTTCACCAGGAGTTGCACCATCAGCAATTTCCTGTAATGTATCCTGATTTTCATCATAGATATCTGTTGTATAGTATTCAACAATTTCAGTAATCGGAAGTGCGTCATAGCTTAAATCCGCCTGATAAGGTCTGAAGTATTCATTAAGAATATCAATAGTTGCATCCTTATGAATTGACCATACAGAATAGCCGTTATAATCATCAACAGCTTCTCCCGGAACCATCTGAACTGTAACATCATCAAGGTCAATACTGCTTCCGAAATCAGACAGAATGCTCAATTCCTGCAATGTCATATCAGTTCCGATATATCCTTTATTATATACCTCTGTAAGGAATTTAACCAATTCAATCGGACCCATGTTAATAGCTTTTTCCATTGCTGCTGCAAGGAATAAACGCTGTGCCTTAACACGTCCGATATCGCCTTCCATATAACCCTTTCTTGCACGGACAAAAAGTTCTGCCTGCGTTCCATCAAGAACCTGTTCACCAGCATAAAGGATTTTATCATATGAATAGAACACATCTTCCGGCAAATTAATCGGAATTCCACCCATAATGTCAACCATGTCAACAATATCGTCACATCCGGTTGTAATATATCTGTCAATCGGAATTCCAAATGTATCTCTGACAGCATCAACAACACGCTGAATTGGAGTCAGACTTTGATCTCCAAGGGTATAAACGCTGTTAATTTTACCATTTTCACTATCTGTATAATCCGGAACAAAGCTATCTCTTGGAATCTGAAGAATGTTTATTTCATCGTTCACAATGTCGAAGTGAAAAAGCATCATAACGTCAGAGTTTGAGCGATCCTCATCAAATCCAAGACACAAAACTGTAAATTGACCTTCAATAATCTGATCATTTGTAAAATCACGCTTATCGTCAACATCAGCTGCCTTACTATTCAGCTCGTAGCTGTTAGTATCCCTTGAAAGTGTTCCGTCCTTTTCATTAATCATCATCTGACGTGACTTCAGCCAAGTAAGAACAGAAACATATTCTGTATATTCCGCACCATTTTTATCAGTCTTTGACATTGCAATAATAGGAATGTTCAAAGCCATAACAGCAATGATAATAACTCCGACCACTATTGAAATGATAATTATCATTTTTTCCTGAGTTGTCGAACTTTTCTTGTTCTTTTTCTTGTTGTTTTTGGGTGCATCAGCTTTTTTACTGACCTTCCCGCCAGACTTCTTCTTATTTGCCATTTACTTATTCTCCTTATTTTTCTTTTGGGCAAGGTATAAATAATTATACTGGTTATATGCCTCAATTGAATATTCAGGTATAAACCCATGTTTTTTAACAACAGTTGTTATTGAAAAACATATTGCTTCCAGCATTGCCTTATTAAAATTTGAATAGGCAAGCTTTCTCATTTTGTCAGCATCCTTATAATCCCTGTCCTTTGAAATAAGGTCGGCAAGATAAACTATCTCTTCAATCCTTGTCATTCCCGCTCTGCCGATTGTATGAAATCTGACAGCATCTAGTATACCCCTGTTGTCAATTTCAAGCTGCTCCTGTATATAACAAGCTCCCGCTGGTGCATGCCAAAGGGACTTTGAAGCAAGCTCAACATTAGTTATGCTTTCACATTTCAGCATCAGTCTTTTAAGCTCATAATCTTCCTCTTCCTTGCAAATGTCATGAACAAGCCCAGCAAAATATGAATCTTCCAGATTACCCCCATATTTTTCCGCAAGCTTGTATGCTTCATCTGCCACATTCAAGGAATGGTTATATCTCTTTTGAGAAAGACGTTTTTCAAGAAGCTTTTTTATATATTCGTAATCATACATTCAAAACTAAACTCCCTGATTAAATTACTGACTTATTTATATAAATTTTTCAGTATTATATATTTTACTACTTTTCTATTCAAATAGCAAGATAAATCATGATTATTTTTTATCATTTTCCTAATTTCCGATGAAGAAATTGTAATAGCATCAGCATTAACAACAACACATTTACCGTATTTAGAAAGCTTTTTGGACATTTCTACTAATTCATCAATATCGTCACCAGTACGGGAAATAGCCGAAACTGTAACCTTCTGAAGGATTTCACGATACTCAAACCAAGTGTCAAAGCAAAGCAGCATATCACTTCCTACAAGCCAGAAAAGCTCATCATCGGGATATTTTTCTTTAAAATGGCGAACTGTATAAACAGTATAGCTTTTTCTTTCCTGCAAAATCTCATAATCGCTGACCTCTAAACCCACCGTATTTTCACAAGCAATACGACACATTTCAAACCTGTCATAGGACGGTGCATATTCAGAACTTGACTTATGCGGTGAAGTTCCCGAAGGAATAAGTATAACTCTATCAAGACCAAGCGATTTTTTTACAGACAATGCAAGGTTTATATGTCCGTTATGAATTGGATTAAAGCTTCCGCCAAAAAGACCAATTTTCATGACATTAAAGCTTTATATCAATAACCGGATCTTTGGGATTTCTCTTGAAAAGTACAAAACGGCTGCCGATAACCTGTACAACTTCTGAGCCAGTTTTTTCAGCTATTTCTTCCGCTGCCTCTCTTGAATTAAACATACTGTTATCAAGTACACGAAGCTTTATAAGCTCTCTTTTTCTTAACGCATCGTTAACCTGTGAGATAAGCATTTCAGAAATTCCACCTTTTCCTATCTGAAATATCGTATCCATATTACTTGCCACTCCTCTTAGAGCTGCTCTTTGTTTGCTGTTTAGCATATATTTTCCTCTTTCTTTTTCATCAATGTACAAAGTCCTTCAAGAGCCTTTGCTCTGTGACTTATCTTATTTTTTTCTTCAGATGGAATTTGTGCAAAGGATTTTTCACCATACATAAAAACGGGATCATATCCAAATCCATTTTCACCAATTGGCTCATACCCTATCTTTCCCCTGCACACTCCGCTGATATATTCTTCTTTTCCGCTCTCATCAATAAAACAGATTACACAGACAAACTGTGCTCCCCTTTTTTCGTCAGAAGCGTTTTCAAGCTCATTCAAAAGCTTATTATTTCTGTCGGCATCTGTCGCATTTTCTCCGGCAAATCTATGAGAATAAACTCCAGGTGCACCATCCAGGAAGTCAACTTCAAGTCCACTGTCATCAGCAATGACTGCTGTTTTACAATGTTCAAAAACTGCTCTCGCCTTAATTCCTGCATTCTCCTTAAAGGTAGTTCCAGTTTCCTCTACCTCAAAATCAGCGCCAGCATCACGCTGAGATATCACCTCATATCCCAGAGGTGATAGAATATCAGAAATTTCCCTTATTTTGCCCTTGTTATTACTTGCCAAAATTATTTTTTTATTCATCTTCATTTTCCTCATCGTTTTCTGATGATGGTTCAAATAAAGCTCTTACAAAATCATGACTGTCAAACGGCTGTAAATCGTCAATCTTTTCACCAACACCAATAAGCTTAACAGGAATACCAAGCTCATTTTTTATTGAAATTACAATTCCACCCTTAGCCGTGCCGTCAAGCTTTGTAAGAACGATACCGCTTATCGGTGCAACTTCACTAAACAGCCTAGCCTGATTAACAGCATTCTGTCCAGTAGTAGCATCAAGCACAAGTAAAATCTCCTTTGAACTGTCTGCCGCTTCACGTTCGATAATTCTATTCATCTTCGCAAGCTCATCCATAAGGTTTTTCTTGTTATGGAGACGACCGGCAGTATCGCAGATAAGAACATCACAATCTCTTGCCTTTGCCGCAGCAACAGCATCAAATACAACTGCTGCCGGATCAGAGCCTTCTGCGTGTTTTACAATGTCAACACCTGCACGCTGTGTCCAGACTTCCAGCTGGTCAATCGCCGCCGCACGGAATGTATCAGCTGCCGCAACCAGAACTTTCTTACCTTCATTTTTAAATAAATGGCATAACTTTCCGATAGTGGTGGTTTTTCCTGCTCCATTTACTCCAATAACCATAATAACTGACGGAGAAACAGAAAGATCAAGTCCAGTATCATCACCCATCATTTCAGCGATTATTTCCTGTATCATTTCCATAATAAGTGAAGGATCTGTAACCCCACGTTCCTTAATACGCTTTCTAAGCTCCTCACAAATCTGAACAGAGGTTTCAACACCCATATCGCTCATTATCATAGTTTCTTCAAGCTGTTCAAAAAGATCCTCATCAATTTTAGTAAAGGAATTTACAACCTTCTGCATTTTTTTAACCATTGATTCCTTGGTTTTACGCAGTCCGTCTTTGATTTTACTAAAAAGTCCCATATCCTGTTCCTCCCAATTTATTATTGTTCAGCATTCTCAATATCAATCTGTTCCATCTTCAAAAGCTTTGAAATACCGTCCTCCTGCATAGTAACACCATAGAGAACATTAGCTTCCTCCATTGCACTTCTTCTGTGTGTAACAAGTACAAACTGAGTTGTGTTAGTAAAGTTTTTAAGATATTGTGCATATTTCTTTACGTTAACCTCGTCAAGAGCCGCATCAATTTCATCAAGAATACAAAACGGTGCAGGACGAAGCTTCAGTATTGAAAAATAGATACATATCGCAATAAAAGACTGTTCGCCTCCTGAAAGTGAAATCAGATTTTTAATCACCTTTCCAGGCGGTGCAACTCTTATTTCAATTCCCGATTCAAGAACATTTTCAGGGTCAGTAAGTATAAGTTCGCCCTTTCCACCCCCGAAAAGCTCAACAAATATTTCCTTAAAGTTATTGTTAATCATAACAAAGCTTTCTGCAAATATACGGCACATATCTTGAGTCAGTTCTTCAATAAGCTTCTCAAGGTCTTTTTTTGCTGTACGGACATCTGCAATCTGTTCCGACAAGAATTTATATCTTTCAGAAACCTCTTTGTATTCTTCAATTGCCTCAACGTTAACATTACCAAGTGAACGAATTCTACCTTTTATTTCGTTCAGTTGCTTATTTGCAAGCATAAGGTCACTAATTTTTTCAGCAATTTCCTCAGCTTCCGAACGTGTCAGCTCATAAACCTCATAAAGCTGATTTATAATACTGTCAAAATCACGCTGTGCTGAATCCTTCCGCTCTTCCGCCTTTGAAATTTCACCAGAATATTTTTCTTTAGCTTCATTAAGAACCTTAACACCACTTCTCAAATTCTCAACATAAATATCCTGTTCACTATGAACATTCTGCCAATGCTTTATATCACTATTATACTTCAGAATAAGTCCACTTATTTCTTCAAGTGATTTTTTACGTTCTTCAATGGCAGTTTTTTTATCATTTATAAGTGTTTCCAGTTCTTTTTTGTTATTATCAAGCTCAGAAAGTCTTCTGCTCGCATCATTACTATTGTTTTTCAGTATTTCAAGTTCACGCTCTGCTGATTCTTTATCCTTTGCAAGCTCTGCTTTTTTTATTTTAAGAGCTGACATTTCAGATGAAAGTGTTTCACGTCTGTTTCTGATATTTTCTTTCTTGCCTAAATCTCTGGCACGATTTTCTTCAGCTGTCTTTATTAAAGCTTCAATTTCAGCAAGCTTTTTTTTTGCGTTTTCAATTTGTGCAGCAAGCTTTTCTTTTCTTCCGCTAAACATTTCAAGACGGTTATTGTAGTCATCAAGCTGTGAGATTGTTTGCTTTTCGAGTGCAGAAACTCGTGAAATTTCAGATTCAAATCTAATTTTATCCTGTAAAACCTCCGTCTGCTCCGCCTTAACCTCATCTATCTGAATTAAAAGCTTTTGCACTGTTTCACCAAGCTTGTATATATTCTCGTTGCCCTCCTCAAGCTTTCGATTGAATTCCTCAATCTGTGCAGCAAGAGAATCAAGCTCATTTTTTCTAGAGAAAACACCAGCTGAATGAACAGCCGAACCACCTGTAAAAGAACCGCCAGCATTTATAACCTGTCCATCAAGTGTGACAATTCTAAATTTATATCCATACTTTTTTGCAATGATAGCCGCACAGTCAATATCCTCTGCAACAGTCGTTCTGCCAAGCAGTGAATTTATAATTCCGCTATATTGCTTATCAAACTCAACAAGCTCACAGCCGAGTGCCACAAATCCCTCTTCTTGTTGAAGCCGTGGCTCGTTCAGGGAATAACCCTTAACAGAAGTCATCGGCAGGAATGTCGCACGTCCCGCACGGCTTTCCTTTAACATTCTGATAGAACGCTTTGCAGCCGTATCATCATCAACGATAATATTCTGCATTGCACCACCAAGAGCAGTTTCAATTGCTGTTGCGTATTCCTGTTTAACATTGATAAGCTGTGCAACAGTACCTCTTATTCCGCTGATTCGTCCAGAAGCGGCGGCTTTCATAATCTCTTTTACAGAGCGTGCAAACCCCTCCATATTATTTTCAAGATCAATAAGGAGTTTTCTTCTCTGCTGTTTTTCTCTTATAGAAAGGCTCAGATCCTCCTGTTCCTTTTTAAGGCTTAAAAGATTATTCTGCTTGTTATTGTAAAGGTTAGTATAACCCTGAAATTTATTCTGAAGCTCTTCAGCTTTTTCATTTGCCGCCTTAATTCCGTCAGCAATTTCAGCCTTTTCCTTTGCATATTGTTCAGCTTGAGCCTTTAAAGTATTTTCCTGTCCAAACATAGTTTCAAGCTGTTCAGCATTATCCTGCTGAGATGCTTGTGAACTGAAAATTTCGGAGCGGCACTCACTCTGTTTTATGTATAATGCATTGATCTCATTACCAGCCTTATCAGAACTTTTACCAAGAGATTCATCTTCATTCTGAGCCTGTTCAAAGCCAGTTTCAACCTTGTTAAGCTTTTCACTGACCTCAATAGTTTCTTTTTCAATTTCAGCTATTTCTAAAAGCTTTCGTTCAATATCATCATTACATAACAATTCATTTTTTGAAATAGACTTTTTCTGCTCCTCAATTGAGCTAAGACTAATTTCACTATGAGATATATCATTTTCAAAAACCGCAATATCGGATTTATACTGTGATGAACGCTTTTCAGTTTCAAGAATTTGTTCACGAGTCTGCTCAACCTTAACAGAGCTTTCCTGAATTTTTCTATATCCATCACTTATTTTTTGTTCTTCACGTTCAATATCATTCTGAATATTTTCATATTCATTCTTGTTAACTAAAAGAGAATTTTCTAAAACATCAAGCTTTTCCTTTAGTTCTCCAATTTTATGAACCCAGACTGAGATTTCAAGCTTTTTTCGTTCCTGTGCCAACACAACGAATTTCTCGGCCTTTTCAGCCTGTGCCTTCAAAGGGGCAACACGTCCCTCAAGCTCCGAAACAATGTCATTTAAACGCAGTAGATTTTCCTGTGCAGCAGTCAGCTTTCTTTCAGCCTCAGTTTTTCTGTAACGGAATTTTGAAATACCAGCCGCTTCTTCAAAAATATCACGACGTTCATTACTTTTCGCACTAACAATTTCCGCAATTCTACCCTGTCCGATAATTGAGTATCCATCACGGCCAAGACCAGTGTCCATGAAAAGCTCATTTATATCTTTCAAGCGTACATTTTTTCCGTTTACCTTATATTCGCTTTCACCGCTTCTATAAAGCTTTCTCGTAACGCTTATTTCATCATCATCGCTATTAATCGTTCTGTCTGTGTTGTCAAGCGTTAATGTTACCATGGCAAAACCGACCGGCTTTCTGGCAACAGTACCGGAAAAAATAACATCCTCCATCTTGTTTCCTCTGAGAGTCTTGGTTGACTGTTCTCCCAAAACCCATCTGATGGAGTCACCGATATTACTTTTTCCGCTGCCGTTGGGGCCGACAACCGCAGTCAGTCCCTTATCAAAGTTCAGCTTTATCTTATCCGGAAAAGACTTGAAACCCTGTAATTCCAGTGATTTTAAATACATATATTACCCTCTGATTTCACATTGATATTTCGGAATTTCCTTATCTCCGACAATCTTTATATCAATGTGCATTTTTTTGAAATATTCAACGTTAGATTTTTTATGCCCTGACGCCTTGCTGATACACGATGGATTGACTGCAAATACATAGCTTTTTCTTTTCATAATATCAAGTTTTTTTCCGATAAAACCTGATGCTTCTGAATCCAACAGTGATTTATCACGAACGATAAATTCCATACCATTTCGGTAAATCCAACTTTCGCAAAGCTCCTTGAATGCAGGATGATAATAGCCTGCAACCATATCGCCTTCAACGCCATCTGATGCATGAAGTCCACATTTTATTACCTCAATGCCTTTAATATCAAATTCAACAAGCATATCTCCGCAAAGCTCAACAACAACATCAAAAGGTAAAAGCTTATATTCACCAGACTTATACAAGCCTGAAAGCTTAGTACCATTAAGTACAACAACTGGATAAATCCTAACAGTGTCAGGATGAATTTTTATAATTCGCTCCATTGTTTTACGTTCATCGTAAATTGTACTTTGATAAAGTCCGACCATCATCTGCAAGCCTAGTTCAAAACCATACTCTTTTATAAGAGCTGACGCATTAAAAACATCTTCGACTGTGTGTCCTCTTTCATTTGCTAAAAGAACCTTATTCTTCATGCTTTGCGCACCAAGCTCAATTGAAGTAACACCATATGCTTTTAGAATATCAAGTACTTCCCTGTCAATAAAATCCGGACGTGTTGAAATTCTGATTCCCTTAAAGCCGTTTTCACCGATATAGCATTTGGCAGCTTCAAGGAGAGAAAGCATGTAACATCTGTCAATCGCAGTAAAGCTCCCGCCAAAAAAAGCAATTTCACAGTTTTTCTTGTCTGTTATCTCGTCCATAGCCTGAGTACAGGTTGCATGAACATCATCAGCAGTCGGTGCATTACTTGCTCCACTGATCGTCTTTTGATTACAAAAGCTGCATTGATGCGGACAGCCAGCATGAGGAATAAATATAGAAATATTACTGTGCATCATATCCCATAAGCTCCAATGCTTCCTTAGCCGCCATCTGTTCAGCTTCTTTTTTACTTTTACCTGTTCCTGTTCCGATAACATTTGAATTCAAACAAACCTGAACTTCAAAAGCCTTGTTATGGTCAGGGCCAGTTTGTCCAGCAAGATGATATTCAACCTTTTCTTCTGGATTTTTTTGAATAATTTCCTGTAAAACTGTTTTATAGTCGTTAAAGGTTGAAGATTTCGCACTGCTGATATCTTCTGGAACAAAAGCAAGTACAAAAGCCTTAGCTGATTCAATTCCACCATCAAGATAAATCGCAGCAATAACTGCCTCAAAAGCATCTGCTAAAATTGAAGGCCTTTCACGTCCGCCGGTATTCTCCTCACCCTTGCCAAGAAGAATATGTGAACCAAGATCAATTTGTTTTGCAAATTCGTGGAGAGATTTTTCGCATACAAGTGACGCTCTGATTTTTGTCAATTCGCCCTCTGGAAGGTGTGTCAGATTCAAAAAAAGATACTGAGAAACAACAATAGATAGAACACTATCACCTAAAAATTCCAGTCTTTCATTACTATTGCGAAATTTCTTTTTTTCATTTGCGTATGATGAATGTGATAAAGCTTCAATTAAAAGCTGTTTATTTTTAAAGTTGTATTTCAGCTTTTTTTCCAATATTTCAATTTGTTCAGAAAGCTGTTCCATAAAATTTTCACCGCCTTTTATTTCTCGATTGAATTTATAATAGTCTGTGTTACATTTCCATCAACACAAGCCTTAGCCTGTCTTATTGCATTATAAAAAGCCTTAGCGTCAGAACTGCCGTGAGCCTTTATAACTGGTTTATTAACTCCGAGTAAAACTGCTCCGCCCTCCTCGGTATAGTCCATCTGCTTTTTAAATGCCTTGATTTTTCCATAAACCATCATCGCTGAAAGCTTTCCGAAAAATCCTGAATAAATATCTTTAAGCTTTCCAGCAAAAAACGAACCCATACCTTCATAAAGCTTAAGCACAACATTTCCTGTAAATCCATCAGTAACAGCAACGTCAAATTGACCCTTTGGCAGTTCTCTTGCCTCAAGATTTCCACAGAAATTCAAATCAGAGTTATTTAAAAGCTTATATGCCTCAACCTCAAGCTCTCTGCCCTTAGTATCTTCAGCGCCAATATTTACAAGTCCAACTCTAGGCTTTGAAATACCCTTAACCTTTTCCATATATGCAGATGCCATAATTCCAAACTGCATTAGCATTTCAGGACGGCAATCATCGTTAGCACCACCGTCAACCAGCATAACAGGGCCCTGAGCTGTTGGAAGAATTGGTGCAAGAACTGCTCTCTTAATACCCTTAATACGCTTAGTTATAAAGGTTGCCCCAACAATTAATGCACCCGAGCTACCGGCACTTACAAAAGCATCGCCGCCATTGTCCACCAGTGCTTTTAATCCAAGAGCCATTGAACATTCACTTTTACTCTTAATAATTTCAGTCGGCTTTTCATGGATATCAATAACCGATTCAGTATGTATTATATCCATACTACTTATATCAATTCCATTTTCTTCAGCTGTATTTTTAATAATACTCTGATTTCCAGTAAGTGTTATTTTAACACCAAGATTTTCTACAGCCTGCTTACAACCCTTTATAACTTCTAGTGGAGCGTTATCTCCACCAAATGCATCAACAATAATATTCATATATCTCAGCTCTTTTATTCTAATATATTTTCAAGTGCTGCCATTGCTCTGTCAGCGTATGCAGCATATTTTGCTTTTTTATCTTTAATTCTGACTGGAAGATCAGGAAGTATTCCCATATTACAACCCATAGGCTGGAACTCTCCGCTGCATCCACCGCTTATATATTCAGTTAAAGCACCAATCATAGTTTCCTGTGGCAATACAAGTGCCTCTTCACCATTGATACGTCTTATGGCATTTATTCCAGCCATAATTCCGCTTGCAGCAGATTCTATATAGCCTTCAACACCAGTAATCTGACCTGCAAAGAATATGTTTGGAAATTCCTTTAAACTGTAGTCCTTATTTAAAAGCTTTGGACTATCAATGAAAGAATTTCTGTGCATAACTCCGTAGCGTACAAAGTCAGCATTTTCAAGTCCTGTAATCATTGAAAATACACGCTTTTGTTCACCAAATTTAAGATTAGTCTGAAATCCCACAAGATTATATAGTGTTCCCTCAGTATTTTCTTTTCTAAGCTGAACTACTGCATAAGGTCTTTTACCAGTACGCTTATCAATAAGTCCTACTGGCTTCAGCGGGCCGAAACGCATTGTATCCTCGCCACGCTTTCCAAGCTCCTCAACAGGCATACAGCCCTCATAAACCTTAAAATCTCTCATATCAAAGTCTTTTAAAGGAGCACTTTCAGCAGTAATCAAAGCATTGTAAAAAGCAAGATATTCTTCCTTATCCATAGGACAGTTTACATAATCAGCATCACCTCTGTCATAACGTGAGGCAAAAAATACCTTATCCTTGTCAAGACTTTCAAAAGTAACAATTGGTGCAGCAGCATCAAAAAAGCTTAAATAATCACCGCACTTTTTACAAATACTTTCAGCCAACCCGTCAGAAGTAAGCGGGCCAGTTGCAATAATAACCATTCCGTCCTCTGGAATTTCTGTAACCTCCTGATCGATTACAGTTATAAGCGGATGAGATTTAATTTTTTCTGTAATACAGTCTGAAAAATGTTCTCTGTCAACTGCAAGTGCACCGCCCGCCTCAACAGCATTTTCCTTTGCACATGGAACAATCAGTGAACCAAGTCTTTCCATTTCTTCTTTAAGAAGTCCGGCAGCTGAATCATGTCTTGACGCTTTAAGTGAATTAGAACAAACCAATTCTGCAAGACCTTTATAACTGTGTGCCGGAGTATATTTATGTGGCTTCATTTCATAAAGCTCAACTTCAATTCCTGCATTAGCAACCTGCCAAGCCGCCTCGCAGCCAGCAAGTCCCCCGCCTATAACCTTAACCATTTAATTCTCCTTGTATAATAAAATAGGACATATCTATTAACCTCATTTTTTATAAAAACTAGTTAGTTAATTTCTATATTCACATAGTTGTGGGTATTCCAAGGCATTAAGCATTTCGCTTGTTGCGACAAGCGACCAAGGCGTTGCCTTTGGAAACCACAATTTTTGAAAAAATTGAGTAAACTTTTAATGTCGCTTCGCTATCATTACCGTTATTCAACTATGCCCAACAATAATATTTTATGTCAAATCCTTTTCATATCCACAATCTGGTTTTTCGCATAACAGCTTACCAGCTTTTCCGCCCTTTTTGAAAAGAGTATTTCCACATTTCGGGCATTTATCCTCAACAGGCATATTCCAGGTCATGAAATTACAGTTAGGATAACCCTCACAACCATAAAAGTTTCTACCCTTTTTAGATTTTTTCTGCACAATTTTTTCGTTACAAAGCGGACAATTTCCCTTTGTTTCCTGTACGATTTTTTTAGTATTTTTACAATCAGGGAATCCAGGACAAGCAAGAAACTTTCCAAAACGTCCGATTTTTATAACCATGTTTTTTCCGCAAAGATCACAAATGATATCAGTTTCTTCGTCTGGAACCTTAACTCTTTTACCGTCCATTGCCTTTTCAGCCTTTTCAAGAACCTTTTCAAAATCCTTGTAAAATGCATCAAGAGTATCAACCCAGACAGTTTCACCATGTTCAACGCCATCAAGGTCATTTTCCATTTTAGCAGTAAACTTAGCGTCAACAATATGCTTAAAATGATCCTTCATAAGATCCGTTGTAACCTCACCCAAAGCAGTCGGCTTCAACTGCTTGCCCTCTCTTTCAACATAAAGACGAGACAATATAGTTGTGATTGTCGGAGCATAGGTACTTGGTCTTCCTATTCCGTTTTCTTCCATTGCCTTGATAAGTGATGCTTCAGTAAATCTTGCAGGCGGCTGAGTAAAATG
>JAVBRC010000172.1:0-8527 GCA_031548405.1 Oscillospiraceae bacterium
GTAAGCAAAAATTGCCCCATATAAACCTGAACCTACAATTATATAGTCATATTGAACCATTAAATAGTCTCCTTATTTTATGATTTCACTAAAAGTGTTTTTACACTTACACTTTTTAATTATATACCTAATTTCTCACAATGTCAACCTTTTATGCGTAATTCCCAAAAAAATTACTTTTTTCTACATATATCACAAAAGCATATATACAAAACCGCAGTGTCATTAAGTTTGCGTGACACTGCGGTTTTTATTATAAATTCAATTCATCTCGAACTTGAGTAATTGCTTTTCCGAGAAGGTTTTCCCCTCTCCAGTTTTGTGGCTGTAAGCGATTGGGATCATTCATTGATAAACCAATACCCCAAACTCTGTCATTTACTGCACATTCAGCAAAAATGCTGGAATCACCATAGGAAAATAGTTTTTTTTTCAAATCTTCATTCTGAGTAAATTTAAGTAAAATTCCATTGTGGACAATAGTATATTTATTGCTGTTCCAGATTTTTTCGTTAAATCCAGAAACTAATCTGCCAAGTGCTTTGATTTTCCCGACATTGTCAGTCTGCATTATCTCATGTGAAATTTTTTCATCATTAAATAAGATAGCTTTCTGATACATCATATATTGCTCCATAGAGGTATAGGATATTCCATTAGAGTCAGTGAATTTACTAGGATACCAATTGCTCAGAAATCCATTTATTTCATTTGGGTTATGAAAACAAATAATTTTATGCATATATATGCTCCTTTACTTAAAAAATTTAAATCCCCAAACCATATTAACAAAATGGCTTGGGGATAATGTTAAAATGTATTTATAATCACTTTTATAAAACTTTATTTACCACACACCCACCATGTCCTGCGTCCAGAATAATAATTGGCTTGTCGCTTTGAACTGAACCGATTGCTGGCAGTGCGCCTTTTTCCATATAGCGATATGAACCTACAACAACTCCAGTACATACAGCAACAGCTGAAGCAACAATAGCGATTCTTTTTAAAATTTTCTTATTTGTGTTTTTCATAAATACACCCTCTTCTTGATTTTTAAGACAATATACAAGAATCTAACAAAATTTATTTATCATCTGAATAGCTTTTGTTATATTGCCTTAACTTGTCTTAATAATGCTTATGAAGGAAACACAATAAATATAACCTGAGGTTATTCACAAAACTTTCTTACTTTTAAGGAAACACTGATTAAATATTGTGCGCAATATGCGCTGTCAGATATTTCCATTAGCTGGATTATCAAGGCACTCCCCTTCACTGTTGAATCTTGAACCATGACAAGAACAATCCCATGAATGTTCAACACCATTCCATCTGAGCGCACATCCGAGATGAGGGCAACGTTTAGTTGTTGGAGTCAACATCCCAAGCATAGCTTCTCCGGCATTTGCTAATAACTGTGGTTTTAGAATTGACCTTGATGGTGAAAATACGCTTGAATATTGATTTTCTTTTCCGTTAACCATGTCCGATAAAATCATTGCCGAAACCATAGACGAAGTCATTCCCCATTTATTAAATCCAGTACAGACATATAAATCAGGAGTATTTTTAGAGTAATTTCCTATATACGGAATCCCATCTAGTGTCATGCAATCTTGCGTTGCCCAACGATATTTTTCTTGTGCATTTGGATAATGTTTTTTTGTGAATTCTTCAAGTTCTTGATAACAGCCACCATTTTTACCAGTTCGGTGATCTCCCCCACCAATAAAAAGAAGATTGTTATAACTCCGAAACGACATTCCATTTTGAGATTCGTCAACATACATTCCTTTTATATCTTGTGCATTTTCTAAAGCTGTAACATAAGAACGGTGTTGATATTGTTTGATAAAATAACTGCCATGTTTGTTTATAAATGGAAAATGTGTTGCGATAATAATTTTTTTAGCAGTTATCGAACCATTTTTTGTAATTGCAGTATTATTTCTCACTTCTAAAACGTGTGTCTGCTCATAAATATTCAGATTTTTCGATACTGTTGCCAAGAATTTTAGCGGATGAAATTGTGCTTGATTTATAAGCTTTACTGCCCCAGCAATTTTAAAAGGCAGTTCAGTTTTATTTACAAAATCAGCATTACATCCCAATTTTTGTAGTGCTTGAACTTCATTTTCAAGCTTTTTTTGATTATCAAGTGAATATACAAAAGAATCTTTTCTCTCGAAATTACAATCAATTCCTCGGCAAAGTTTGGCATATTTATCAAGTGCTATTTGATTAATATCAAGATACATCTTTGCTTTATCTATACCTATACTATTAATTATTTTATCATAAATCAATCCGTGTTGAAGCGTCACTTTTGCAGTAGTATTCTTCGTCACTCCTGAGCCAATAGTCTTACCTTCTGCAAGTGCGTAATCAATTCCAGACTGTTTCAAAAAATATGCACATAATATACCAGCAATTCCGCCACCGATAATTAAAACATCAGTTTTAATATCACTATCAAGTGTTGGGAATTCAGGTAAATCAACTTCATCATTCCATACTGAAATCATAAATCCTCCCAGATTGTTTTTGATTTTAGTATGCATGGCAAATATTAAATTATACCTTAGATTAATATCCCATAAAAATGATCCATCTCATGTTGAATAACCTGTGCTTCAAATCCCTTAAAAGTCTTTTTCTTTTTCTTGAATTTGGCATCATAATATTCAACTGTAATAGTTTTATATCTAGTTACCATTCTTTCTCCATTAAGCGAAAGGCAACTTTCCTCAACGTCGTAAACCTGCTTAGATTTATCAATGATTTTCGGATTCAACATCAGTTGATATTTTAAACCAATCAGGGCAACCAAAATGGTTTTATGTACACCTATCATATTTGCTGCCATTCCAACACAGTTGTCAGCATTAGCTTTCACTGTATCAAGTAAATCATTACCAACTGTTTGTATGTCCTCTTGAGTAGCCGATGTTGATTTACGACTAAGAATCATTGGATCAGTTATTATTTGCTTTACCATATTATACTCTCCTTATTGCCAATTTTTCCAGGTTTCCGGCACGAATCCAATCGTAGCTATTTTCCCATTTCTGACAACAGGTGTTTTTATTACCTGCTGATTTTCAAATATTTTATCTTCTTTGTCGGCATCAGAAAGGTACTTTATTAATGCAAGTAAATCTTTATCTTTGCATTTCTCATCAATCAGATTATCAAGACCACCTACAGACTGCTTTATACTGTTAAACTCGCCCTTGCTCATGCCTTTTTCTTTCATATCTATCAGTTGATATTTTATTCCACGTTCTTTAAAATATCGTTCCGATTTTTTAGTATCAAAGCACTTTTTAGTACCAAATATTTGTATATTCACCGAAATACCTCCGATTAAAATTCCGAAATTCTCTTATATGTTTTAAAATCGAACCAAAAATTTCGCCTGACTTTTTGCAGTTTCTACAAACTTTTCTGCATTACATAAATGTTCGAATTCAATTTCTTTATTTTTATCATAAAGAATATATATTGTTTCACATTTCTTAATGCTATCCCTGAATCCAGAATACGAAAATATATCATCTATGTTTTCAAGCGCAATTTTTACCACTTTACTTGAAAATAATGTCTTTTTAAACCCATAAATACAATCTTGTGTAAGTAACAAAGAATAGCATTTTATATGACATTTTTTTATATGGTAAATTATCAATGGCAACATTGTAATAAGCAAAATAGAAGCTATTAAAATGATTATTCCACCTGGAAGTATTGTTTTGTCATAATAGTTATCTTTGATAATCGGTACTCTGAACAAGAAAAAATATTTTCTGAAATAGTCGGTACAAGACACATATTCTTGCCATCCGAATAATGGTGTAATATAATTTAATCTATCATCCCATACATCAAATGCCGATAATACAATGTAACTTCTCAGAAAAATAACAATTAATGAATTGATTAAGAACGTTTTTATTAAGAACCATTTTTTATTATATTTTATTTTTGCTTTACAAATTATATCCTTTTCCTGATACATTGTCATTACTCCTTCTAATTTTATATTGTTAATTTTAACATATATTATATTAAATTGCAATATGTGACAAAATAATTTCGTTTATTTTTTAAAGAAACATAAATTGAATAAATCAATAAAAATAGCAATACTAATTAATGTCTGCTGAACAATTCAAAAAACGTAAAAGCTTGCTTTAGAGATGATTTTGAGTTGTTCAGGCGCAAGACTAATAAAAGGAGTAAAATTACAATGAATACTCAGCAGAAACAATTCTATGATTTCATTTTGGAACGTGTTCAAAACACCAGACAAGACGATGCTAAATCATTATTAATCGAAAGTTTTAATAGGCAAGAAGATGGCACATTTAATATTGAATATTTACAAGATTTCAATTTGCAAATAATAGCAATGCTTAAATCAGAGTATGTAGATGAAGTTAAGTCTGTTATGATGAATTTTGATAATAAAAAATATTAAAAACTAAAACCTGCGAAAAGAAAACACCATCCTTTTCACAGGTTTATTTTATCATTTTTTTATAAGAAGTTTAAATTTATGCATACCAGAATATATTCCGATAAAGACAATGAAAATTTCCAGTCGTCCTAATACCATTCCAAACATTTCAATTATTAATGTACCCGTATCTGTATTTGCGTTTGTCATACCATTTGAAATACCAACCGTTCCAAATGCTGATGCAAATTCATACATTGCATCAAATATAGAACAGCCAGCTGTTAATGTAGTAAGTAATGTACCGACTATAAAAATACCTATATAAGACATAACAAATCCAACTGTATCTTTGACCAGCGAATCATCAATAGGTGTTTTACCTTGAACGCTATAATAAGACGGTGTTGTTACACGACGTGATGGAGATAACCGTTTTTTTATATTTTCAAATGTAATTCTTATCAATAAATATGCTCGTGATAGTTTAATACCACCAGCAGTCGAACCCATACTGCCGCCAATAATCATCAATATCATTACCAATCCAACTGCAAATGCCGGCCATTGCGAGTAATCTGTTGTCGAGTATCCCGTTGTTGAAAATATTGATACTACTCCAAATAGGGACTCCAGAAAACTTTCACCTATTCCCATTGCCCTGTCCTTTATCAATGAAAATGCTGTGAGCGGAACAACAACCAACAACAGCCCGATCATGAATCTAAGTTCACTTACCTTAAATATTTGCCTGAATCTTCCTTTTACTAACAAAAACAGTATCGCAAAGTTTGTTGCACCGATTAACATAAGCAACGTAGTGATTAACTCTATCGGAACACTTCCATATGCAGCTATACTATTTGCCTGAGTTGAAAAACCAGCAGTAGAAAGTGCTGACATTGTATGACATACCGAGTCAAAAATACCCATTCCAAAGATTTTATAAAGCAGTGTTCCTAAAACTAAAAATCCAGCATACACTAAGAAAATTGCCCAGGCAGTTCGTTTTAGGCTTGGCATCAACCTGTCTGAATGACCTTCGGCACTATAGAGGTTCATTGATTGTTTTCCTTGAACAAGCATTATAATCATAATGACAAATCCAAGTCCCCCGCAATATTGCATAAAGCTACGGTGAAAAAGGAAAATATGCGGCATCGTGGTTACATCTACAACAGTTAGACCTGTAGTAGTCCAGCCACTGATTGCTTCAAATAAAGCATGTGTAAACTTTAGCTGTCCCGAAATGACAAAAGGTAGTGCACCTATGAAAAAAGAATATGCCCATGCGAATAAAACTGGTGAACTTCCCTTTTGTAAAGGTGATTGCCATTCTGTAACATCACTTTCCTTGCGTGGTGCTAAAAGACATATAGCAAATCCTAAAATAATCGAAATAGCTGATGGAATTAAAAATGATAGTATATATTTTGAATCTTCAGGATAAAAAGGTACGACTACAATCGGAACTATAACAAGCAGACCTATGAGCATTATTAATTTCCCATAGTTACTGCAATAAAACAAGAATTTTTTCATTTATATCACCGTCCTGTCAATTCCAGTATTGCCGTTGTTTCATTCTCATCAGATGAAATTAAAACAAGTACATCTCCGGCTAATATTCTTGTATCGCCACGAGGTATCATACTCTTATCACCACGCAAAACGCATCCGATGATAACGTCCTTAGGCAAGCTAAGTTCCCATAATTTTTTATCAACTGCAGGAGCTGTTTGTGAAATCGGAACCTGTGCAACCCTTATGCGTCCTTCGCCGACTGGCACTAATGTTGCTATTTCATCAAGAAAAGTCTGCTGTTCAATGATACCTGCAATTGCTGTAATTGCGCAAACTACTGAATCAATTCCCATTCGATAGAAAAATTCCGTTTTCTTAGGATCGGAAATCAATGCTACAGTTTTTTTGACATGAAATTTCTTTTTACACAATTCACATATTACAAGATTATCATCATCTCGTTCTGTAAGTGCAATCGCAATTGATGCATTATAGACATTCGCATCTTCTAAAACAAATGGCTTTGATCCATCACCGTTAAATACAGTTAATTTTTCATTTTCAGATAGTGATTTACACTTCTGAATGCTATTATTTATTGCTGTAACTGAATATCCTTTCTTAATCAATGAACTTGCCAGCGATTTTGTCTTATTAAAGCCGCCAATCAAAATCACCCTGTTATCCATTATGTACCCCTCCAATTATTATATGCTCAACAGCTTATCAATTTCCTTAGTAGAAAGAACAGCTGGGCAGATTGTTTTAATGCCAAATTCATGATACACGCATTCTCGCTCAGGATCATATAATCTTGCGACAACCTGTTCTATATGAAACAATTCTTTAACAAGCTGTGCCACCATGATATTTGTATTATCGTTATTAGTAACTGAAATAACTGCTGCTGCCTTTTCAACTTCTGCTTCATGTAAAACAGAAATTTCAGTAGCATTTCCTATTATTGTTATTCCACCGAAAGACGATGAGAGCTTTCGGAACGAATCCTTATTCTGATCTATAATGAAAACACTTTTACCATCATCGGATAACGTATTCGCAAGGTTTGCTCCCAAACGTCCACAGCCAACAACTATAATGTGATTTCCATTTAGTTTATTCATAAACAGACTCATGTTTTATTCCTCCGTAAAATATTTAATATTTATCGTATAATCTGAAATTATATGATATTATTCATAGTCAATCGGGCAGTCATTTTCATCAAAAGCACACTGTCCCTTTGTATAAAATGATGCATATGAATCAAGATTGAATCTCGCTGGCAAATATGTTGGGTCTAGCCCCCATGCAGCACGAAAATGCTTCATTGCTGCAACATGATTTCCTTGTTTTTCAAGCATTACACCAATTAGATTATGTGGTTCTGGTGAATGTGGATATTTTTTCATTGCATCTGCAATCAGGGCTTCACATTTATCAAACTCTTTTTGCTGAATCATATCCTTAACCATATTACAAAGCATTGCCAAATCATTTTTTTCTGCTGAAATATAGTTTTTCATAGTGTTACCTCCAACACTTTATTACAGAATTAAGGGATTACTGAAAAAAATTTGCGAGTGTTATTTAATCAATATTTCCTTAAAACCGCTATATCAATAATATTAAAAAAACTGTGAAGTAGGTGTGAGAAATTAACGTTTCATGTTAGAATTCTGTGAGGATATAAATCAGAACTGATTTTTAAAGACAGCATCACACAATCTCTGCGTGATGCTGTCTTCATTTTTTATGCCAAGACAACACCGCCTAACAATCTTTAAATCTTTATGCGCTATTGCCCTAATAAAAATTTTCATTTATTCATCTGAAAGTCTATACCCAACCCCAATTTCTGTAATAATATATCTTGGTTTTGCAGGATTTTTTTCAATCTTTCTTCTTAACCCAGCCATTAATGTTCTGAGCGCCTGAGTATCAGTGCCATAGCCATTGCCCCAGACTTCTTTTATAATGTTTCCGGTAGTGAGAACCTTTCCGATATTTTTGAAAAAGTAGGATAATAAGTTGTATTCCATTGGTGTTACATGAACATTTTCTTCTGCAAGGTATACCAATCTTTTTTCAAAATCTATTTTCAACTCGCCAACTGTGATAACAGATTGACTTATTCGATTTCCCTGTTTATAAAGATGTCTGAGGGCAACTCGAATTCGAGCTAAAAGCTCCGTTGCCGAGAAAGGCTTAGTTAAATAATCATCAGCCCCACTATCAAGAGCTAGCGCTTTTTCCTTATCCTGATCTCTTGCAGAAACAACAATAATCGGAACCTCTGACCATTCCCTGACCTTTTTTATAACCTCCATACCGTCAAAATCAGGCAGTCCTAAATCAAGTAACATAATGTCTATGGTTTCTGAAACTAGCTTTTTTAACGCATCCTGAGCATTACCAGCAGTAACGTAGGAAAATCCCTCATTTTTTAATGCGTATGAAATGAAATTTCTTATTTGTGTGTCATCCTCAACTATCAGGATACATTCATTATCATTCTTCATTAAAATAATGCCCCAT
>JAVBRC010000060.1:0-9811 GCA_031548405.1 Oscillospiraceae bacterium
AGATTCACTTTCTTTCAGCGCAGAAGCATCGTTACTAAGAGCCAATGGTAAGGTAATCAAGGAAAGTGCAGCAGACATTGTTAAGCCTGCATCTGATGAACGTATAAATTCTTTAAAGCAGCAAATAGCAAGTGGTGAATATAATGTTTCTGCAAACAATGTTGCAGATTCAATTCTCAATAGATGGATCTGATAGGGGTGCATGTTTTTGGAAAATTTTGAAGAATTCTATGAATTTATGCTTGAATATACAAGCTTTTTTGAAGAAACAGTAAAAAAGGAAAGGGAGAAAATGAGTGCCCTTTTATCTGATGATTTAAGCAGAATTGAGAAATGCCTGAATGAACATCAGTCGACATTGAAAAAGACGGAATACTACGAGGTTGAAAGAGAAAAACTTCAAGCTAGACTTGGTTTAGGTGGGAAATCCTTCCGACAAATTATTGCCATGACACAGGGATTAGAAAATGAACAGCTGACAAAGCTTTTCAACCGCTTCAGAGTTGCTGTTGACAGTGTATCACATTCAAACAAAACATCTTTGCAAATTGCAGAAACAAATATGAAAATAATTGAAAGCAATTTACCTTCAGGAGTTACTGACGCAAAGTGTTATGACAATAACGGGGTTTCATCTATGCGCAAAAATATGGGACTTCTTAATAAAAAAATCTAATTCGGAGGTAATTGAATTGAGACCTACATTTTTAGGATTTGAAGCTGCTAAGACTGGTGTTTTCGCCAGCCAGAAAGCTCTTGATATAGTTGGACATAACCTTTCAAATATCAGTACTGAGGGATACACACGCCAGCGTGTTGATCAGGTTTCACAGTTTGTTAATTCTGCTAGTACAAGATTGCAAACTGATATTACATCTCTTGCAGGTATGGGAACATATATTGAGGGTATTGAGCAGCTTAGAAACAAAAGACTTGATACGGCATATCGTCAGGAAAATATGAACGTTGGTTTTTATGACAAGCAGGCTACAATGCTCACAGAAATTGAATCTATTATCAACGAGCTTGAAGTTGGAAGCGAGGGCAATGGATACGGTCTTAGCTTTGCAATTAAGGAAATGTACACAGCACTTGAAGATTTTTCATATAATGCAAGCTCCGAGGCTGATGCAAACGTTTTTGCAAATTCAGTTTTAAATGTAACTCAGACACTTAACAGACTTTCAAACAATCTTACTAAATCTGCTGATCAATTTAAGGAAGAGCTTCAGACAGAAGTAACTGATGTCAATGCAATGCTTAAGGATATTGCAAAGCTTAATGGTTCTATAAGACAGTCTATTAACACAAACCAATATTCCGACCAGTTTGGGCCTAATGAACTTAAGGATCAGCGTAATTTACTTCTTGATAAGCTTTCAGCATACGGCAGTCTTCGTGTTGAAGATCAGGCAGACGGAACAGTA
Organism: Oscillospiraceae bacterium; assembly: GCA_031548405.1. Classification (GTDB taxonomy): domain Bacteria; phylum Bacillota; class Clostridia; order Oscillospirales; family Ruminococcaceae; genus Porcipelethomonas. Next base: position 1,428 of record JAVBRC010000060.1, read on the forward strand.
ATAGTTGAAATGAATGGTCATAAGTGTGTTTGGGATACAGAGTATGACTCAATAAACTATCAGGAAAATAATAATTCTACAATTCAGCTTAACTGGAAAACTGGCGGCGAAAATGCTGCAAAGGATACGGGTTCTTTCAAGGCTGCTGTTGATATTATAAATGGTAGGGGAATGGGTGCAACTGCTGCAAATGAATCGACAGTTAATGGTTATTTATATTATCAGGATAAGCTTGATACATTTGCACAACAGCTGACATATGTTCTTAATAATACTCTGCCTGATAAAACGGATGCTGACGGAAATGTACTCAGCTATAAAAAGCTTGTTGGTGAAACAGTTGAGGCAGAGGATGGCTTTGATGTTTATCCGGATTTACTTACAACAGCTAAAAATATTGGTGTTTCAAATGAGTTAATGCTTGATTCATCGTATCTTATTGATAAAAACAACAGTACTAATAATACATATATTCTTGAACTTGTAAACAAGCTTACTAAGGATAAACAGACATTTATTTCTGGAAATGACAGATTTACTGGAACATTCCAACAGTTTGTTGCAGATTATACTGCAACACTCGGAAGTGACAACAGCTATGCTGAAGGCCGCTATAAGGCATCGTTAATTTCTCTTACAGAAATTCAGGATAACAGAGATTCAGTTTCTGGTGTTAGTGAGAGTGAAGAAACTGTTAATATGATGACATATAACAGAGCATTTCAGGCAGCAGCAAGAATGATGACTGTTATGGACGGACTTTTAGATGTTCTGATTAATCAGATGGCAGTTTAATTGAGGAGGGTATTTTATCATGAGAGTTACTAATAATGCTATGACAAGAAATTATTTGACTAATCTCAATAAAAATCTGTCAAGGCTTAATGATTCGGGCACACGTCTTCAGACAGGACGTGAATTCACTAAAATGTCACAAAATGTTTCAAGTGGAACAAGAGCACTTAGCATCAGAACACATTTATACAAGAATGAACAAATTCAGGCTAACGTGAAAAAGGCTGGCGAAACTCTTGCTGTTGCTGAAAGTAATATGATGTCAATTGAAGGCGTTCTTAATTCTGTTCACGAACAGACAATTGCTGCATTAAATGGTACTAATGAATCTTCTTCAGATATATATGCTGCCAATTTTGATTCATTGAAAAAGCAAATTGTTGAATTTGCAAACTGTAATTATAATGACACTTATATACTTGGTGGCACAAATAACCAGACTGCTCCTTTTGAAGTAAAGGATGGCGAGCTTTTGTATAATGGAATTAATGTTAAGGATATTGAAAAGATTGATGGAACATTTGTTGCCAATGGTGAAAAAGTGCCTTACAGTGAGGATATCTTTATGGATATCGGTATTGGCATCAGTATAAAAAATGGTGTTGTTGATTCACGTACTGCTTTTAATATGTCTGTTTCTGGTCTTGAATGTTTGGGTTATGGTAAATCAGAAATCAAGTATCAGGATATCAAAGGCAATGAGCATACATTTGAAGCACCAAATAATGCTTATGCTATTCTTGATGAAATGTCAAAATGCTTAAATGAAAAGGATTTCAGTAAGCTAAGTGCACTTAACGATCATCTTAAAAAGAATATTAATAATCTCGTAACAGAAATTGCTGATGTTGGTGTTAGATCAAACTATCTTGAAAACCATACATCAAGACTTGAAGATTCAGAATATGTTATGACAGGAATTCAGAATGACCTTGAATATATAAATGACACTGATGAGCTTATAAATCAAAAGAATCTTGAATATTCATGGTTATTAACTTTGCAATATGGTGGAAAGGTTATTCCGCAGTCATTGATGGATTACATGAGATAAATTTTTTTGTATATTTTATAAATGGGGGTGTTTTTTTATGCAATTAATAAAAATCAGAACTATTCCAATTGAATATGATTTCAGTATTAAAGATGCTAAGTTGACTGCTCCACAGATCGAACCAGCAAGTATTACTCAGAATACAACGCCGTTGGAAATTGATTTAAAGACTACAAACACAAGTGTCAGAATGGATTCATCAGCAATGAGAAGAAGCATTGGGATGAAGAGTGCTGCTGATGTTGCCAGAGAAGCACCTGCACAAACGCAGCAAACAGCAAATCAGACAACATCTGAATATGTGAGTCAGGGGAATTCAATGACAGAGCCTGGCATGTCTATTGCTCAGTATATGAAGCAAAAATCACTTAGTAATATTACTATTGATACAAATATCGGAGCAATTCCGACTGAACGTATTGATATGTCTTGGGAGCCTGCTGGTGCTAAAACATCAGTCAGAAGGAGTGATGTAGCGCTTAACTGGGAACAGTCTGCACAGGAAATGGAGTTCATTCCAAGTAGCATAACTTTGGATATCAAACAGCTTGCAGAGGTTGAAATTGAATACGTCGGAGGCTTTAGATATGTTCCACCAAGTTCTGACCCGGATTATGAGAAAAAATAAGAATAACGGACTGTTCAAGCATAAATATGACATTTGAACAGTCCGTTTTATAATAAATTTATTTGTGAGGTTTACTATATGAAGATTTTAACAAGAGATTTTGGAGAAGTCGAAATTAATGAAAACGATATAATTAAGTTTGAACAAAAGATTTATGGATTTGAAGATTATAGTGATTTTATAATACTATATGATGACGATTTTAATGGTGAATTTGCATGGCTTCAATCTGTAGAAGATTCAGGACTTTGTTTTATTATCGCCAATCCAGCATTGACAATAAATGACTATGAGCCTGACTGTTTAAAAGAAGCGAATAAAATACTCGGCATTGGAAATTATGAGTATTGGTTGACTATGGTGGTTAAAGATAATTTGAAGGAGAGTACAGTTAATCTTAAAAGCCCGATTGTTATTAATCTTGATAATAATAAGGCAATGCAGATTATCCTTGAAGAGGATTATCCTATCAGGTATCAGCTTTTCAATGTTGGAAAGGAGCAGAAATAATGCTTATTTTATCAAGAAAACCTGGAGAGTCACTCATTATTAACGAAGAAATTGAAGTGAAAATAATTGAAGTGAATGGGGATAAGGTTAAAATTGGTTTAAGTGCACCACAGGATGTTAAAATTTTGAGAAGTGAACTTTGCCATACAATGGAAAGTAATAAAGAGGCTTCTGCTACAATAAATCCTAAAAAGCTTTTCAATATGCTTTCTGGAATGGACGGAAATAAGTAATATAATTTTATTCTATTGTAAATATTTAATTAGTTCCATGTTGCCTAATTTTATAAATTCTGCAAGTTCATTTTGTTCACGTTCTTTAAGTTTGAGTATTTTATAATCGTATTTTGAATTTTTGCCAAACATTAATCCGTTAGATGCAAGCTGAAGATTAAGATCGGTATCCTTTGAAAAAACAGGACTACCAATTTTAAGCTTTATTTGGTTTTCGTATTCACACATTATTCTTGAACTACGAAATGAAATGTTTTTCATTGATAGGGAAGTTATTGTACACTCGTCCCATTTATACACAATTTTATTTTTAGAAAATATTCCACTTTTCATTACAGGTTTATATATCTTAGCTCTGAGAAATGTTGGTATTTCAAGAATATTTTCAGCACCAGGATATAAAGTACATTTAATTGAAATAAGTCGTAGTAAATTTTTCGACGAAAGATAAACTTGTCCCGTAATAATATGAGTTGAAGCAACACCTTCAAGACAGATTATTTTAGCTTGAGTTCCAATTTTTAAAAGCGGTACAAACTGTGAGGAAAATTCAGCGAATTTGTCTTTTAGTGAAACTGAAGCTTGACCAGATTCAATTATACTTTCATCTAATGTTTTTAAAATTGCTTTGCAATTGGAAGGAAACATATAAGATTACCCCTTAATGAATTTTTTAGTGCTTAGGCGACATCGTACCAAGCCAGCCTTAGAATTATTATAGCATATTATTTTTAAAAATGCAATTTTATAAGGAGATTTTTATAATGGATATTGAAATTATTATTGAAACTCAAAAACGAATTAATATACTTATGAGTAAATACGAAGAAGTAACACGAAAAATGCTTGATTGCTCAGTTGATGATATATTACCTCTGACTGAAAAAAGGCAGAGTATCGTTAATGAAGTTATTGTACTTGATGTTCAGGTTAAAAATGAATGTGGTGAAAATTCAGAAGTGTTGTCTGCGTATAAAAATAAATGCATAAGAGATGATCTTCCAGACTCCTTTAAGCAGATCTTTGATCTCAGGCAGGATTTAAATGCAATTACTTTTAGAATAAATTCACTTGAACCAGAAATAAAAGGACGCATTGAAATTATAAGAGATGATCTTTTGGAAAAAATAAAGAAAAATAATTCCGGACAAAATGCAAAAGCTTCAAAGTATGCTGGTGCTGCTGTTTCGGGTGGTGGGAATATATTTATTCCTGAAAATAAAAAAACTATTTAGACTTTATTTTTTGAAGTTTCTTTCGATATATATTATAAAGAATTAAATTCTTAATAGGAGGATGATTATATGAATATAAATAGTACAGATTCGTCAAGTACATACACCAATGCTGCCTATAGTGGCAAAGGTTTTTCTGGAATGGCATCTGGAATAGATACTGAAAGTCTTGTTCAAAGTATGCTTTCAGGTATTCAAAATAAGATAGATTCGCAAAATCAGACTAAACAACAGCTTTTATGGAAGCAGGAAATGTATAGAAGCGTTATTTCTGATATTAACAGCTTTCAGTCAAAATATCTTAATTTAACTTCAAACTCATGTATCAGACTAGAGTCTTTTTATAATACAATGAAAACTAGCAGCACTTCTTCAGCAGTTAAGGTTACAGCTGGTTCAAGTGCTGTTGATGGTGACTTTAGTATGCAGGTTGCAAAGCTTGCTACTTCTTCAAATGTCACTTCCTCAAAGGTTGGAACTGGTGATATTGCAACTGCTACTGCTAATGCAGATAGCTTTAAATATAACAGAACAATTGATATTACTGTTGATGGTACAGCTCATAAGATTGATTTAGCTGGTGCAACAACAGATGAAGAAATCTGTAACAGAATCAATGCTGGTGTTGGCTCAAATATTGCTTCTTTAAAACAAGAAACAGTAACAACTTATAAAGACAGTGATGGTAATGCGCTTAGCTTTGACGAAGAAGAAGGAAAGTATTATAACAGAGACGGCAGTGAGTATGAAGGAGCTGTTAGTTCTGAAAATAACACTGTTTCTGTTGGAATAAAATTCTCAGCTGGTTCTGGATTTGAAATTTCAGGTACATCTGCAGGTATGGCAATTGTCGGTTTAAGCGGAACAGTTAAATCTTCTGTTGCAAAGGATGAAGATGGCGAAGAAATTGCGGGCAGCAATGAGATTATGTCAAGCGGTGTAAATGTTCAATATGCAGAAGTTGGTAAGGTTAACGGAAGCGTTGATATTACTCTTGATGGCGTTAAAAAATCTATTTCTATAGCTGAAGGCGAAGGAATGGAAGATTTCCAAAAGAAAATCCAGTCAGCGTTTGGAAGCTCAGTTCAATGCAAACAAAACGAAAATGGCAGCTGGGGAATTTCAGTTTCTGGAACTGGAAGAACTCTGACATTGTCTGGAAATGCTGAAACTATGGAAGCGATTGGTTTTGCGGCTGGAACAACAACTGTTTCAAACCAGCTTGTTAGAACTGATTCAGTTGCGAAGCTTGGAATTGGAAGTGAATCAGATACTGATACAGAATACTCATTTAATATAAATGGTAATGAGATTAAGTATACTTCGGCTGATACAGTTTCTTCAATTATGAATAAGATAAATTCAAGCGAAGCCGGAGTTTCCATTTCATATGATGAGCTTAGTGATAAATTTAAGATTACATCTAAATCAACAGGTGAGGGTTATGACATCAATATTACTGGTGATGATGAAGGTCTTTTCCAGAAGCTTGGTTTTAATATGAGTGGTGGAAGTCTTGACAGCTCATCTGTTAAGGCAGGCCAGAATGCAGTTGTTAACATTAACGGTGTTACTGTTGAAAGAGCGAACAATGATTTTACTTATAATGGTCTTACAATTTCACTTAAGTCAACAACTGGAACATATGCAACTGATGAAAATGGTAACTTTATAGAAAATTCTGATGGTACAATTCAAACAGCTGCTGGTTCAGTTGAGAATAAAGCAGAAGTTTCAACTTCACGAGATGTGGATAAAATTGTTGATACTTTAAAATCATTTGTAGAAGACTATAATGCTTTGATTGAAAAATTCAACAAGTATACTCATGAAGAGGCAACATATAAAAAATATGCTCCTCTTACTGATGCTCAGAAAAAGGAAATGACTGAAAAGGAGATCGCACTTTGGGAAGAAAACTCAAAGATTGGACTTCTTAGAAGTGATAAAGATATTTCATCATTTTTGAGTGACATGCGTACAGCAATGTATTCTAGCTCTGGTTCAGGTCTGATGCTTTCAAATATTGGTATTAATTCAAGTACTCAGTGGTCTGATTATGGTAAGCTAAGTATTGATGAAGATGCTCTTAAAAGTGCGCTTCAGACTAATGCTGAAGACGTTAAAAACATATTTGTTGGTGAAAAAGGACTGGCAACAAGACTTAATACTATATGCAATAATACTGCAAGTACAAGTTCAGGTAGTCCAGGTAAATTGGTATCACTTGCCGGTGTTGCTGGTAAGGGTACTGATAAGTCTAATACTATTCAGACTAAGCTTGATGCTATTGCTAAGAAACTTGAGTCATTAAATCTTATCTATGAGAAAAGAAAAGATAAATATTGGAGACAGTTTAATGCAATGGAAACTGCTTTGGCAAATATGGACAGTCAAAGTTCAACGTTGTCACAGTATTTAGGATAGTGATATTGCAGGAAGGGGATATTTAGATGCCAGCAGTTAATCCTTATGAAGAATATAAAAAGCAATCAATTATGACAATGACACAGGGTGAGCTTGTTGTTCAGCTGTTCAGAGGTTGTTCAAAAAGACTGAATTTAGCCGTTTTACATATGGAAGAAAATCAGCCTGAAAAAGCCGAAGAGGCTCTTTATAAAGCACAGAGAATTATAAATTATCTTAATGCTTCTTTAGATAGAAGTGTTGATATTGCTCATAATCTTAGTGCGTTATATGACTTTTTTGTTAGAATGATTATTAAGGCTAAAATAAAAATGAATCCTGATGTTCTAAAGGAAATTATTCCAATGATTGATGGACTTGGTGATTCATTTCAGGAAGCCGAGAGAATTGTACATAAAAAATAAAATAACGAATGGATGCAGCTTGTGTTGCATCCATTCGTTGTTTGCAGGGATAGTTAACTAACATCACGCAAAGCGAAGCGAAAATAGTTTAGGTCAACCCTTTTTAAAGGGTTGCGGTTTCCAAAGGCAGGGCATGTTATAATATCAAGTTCAACAAAATAAAAAATTGACTTCATAGATTCCAAGGTGTAAAATGTAGTTACTACACAACAAAATTCACGGAGGAAAATATGAAGCCATATACACATTTTACACTAGAAGAACGAGAAAGTCTATACCTTTTACTGAAATTAGGAAAAAATATTTCAGAAATAGCAAAAGAGCTTGGAAGAAACAAGTCAACAATAAGTCGAGAAATACGCAGAAACCAGAATTGCGAGAAGAAATATAACGTAATCGGAGCTGAAAGAAAATATTTAAAGCGACGCAAAAATTGTCATAGAAAATATCGTCTAAGCTATGAAATAGATTTGTACGAATATATTTCTTCAAAAATAAAGCGTTCATGGTCACCAGAGGAAATAGCTCTTAAATGGAATCAGAAAAACCCTACTAGAAAAATCAGTCACAGCACTATATATAGTGGAATCAAAAAGGGCTTATTCGCTGATATCACGGTGAAAAAGCACTTGCGTAGACATGGGAAAAGAAAATCTAAAAGTACTAATCATGCAACAATCAAGCCAGTTCACAGCATTCATGAACGTCCAGAAGAAGCGAATTTACGCTTGAGAATTGGCGATTTTGAAGGCGACTTGATATGTGGTGGCATTGGAAAAGGGTGCACAATTACTATGACCGACCGAAAAACACGGTTTTTAATTACTAAGCGAATACCTGAGCGAAGTGCAAAAACCGTGACGGATGCAATGATTTCCATGATGCAAGGCATTTGTGTTCATTCAATAACACTTGATAATGGACCAGAGTTTGCTGGTTTCCTTGAAGTTGAAAAGGCATTGAACACCACTATTTATTTCGCTGATCCTCATTCTCCATGGCAGAGGGGAACCAACGAAAATATTAACGATCGTCTTAGGTTCTTTTTCCAGAAGGGTTGTGATTTTCATAAGATTTCTGATGAAGAGATTGCTGAAG
>JAVBRC010000071.1:0-3194 GCA_031548405.1 Oscillospiraceae bacterium
CCGCCGAACGGCGATTGGATGCAACGTCACGTTGCCCCTTTAAAAAGGGTTGACCTAAACTATCTTCGCTTCGCTTTGCGTGCCACGAGTTAACTCTCCCCGCCCGAACGGCGATTTACGCCGCTTTTCACTCCTTTATACTATCTTGACAAATTAGAACAAACGTGCTATTATTAACTTAAAATATTTGAAAGTGGGGTGTATGAGCGGTAGCTCGTGAAAATGAAACCTATTATAGAAATTCAGAATATTACTAAAGAATTTAAAGTTCTTAACCGCCGTGAAGGTCTGAAAGGTAGCCTGAAAGACTTGTTCTCCAGAGATTATAAGACTGTTTGCGCAGTGGATAACGTGTCTATGAACATTGAACAAGGCGAAATTGTCGGATATCTTGGCCCTAATGGAGCTGGAAAATCTACAACTATAAAAATGATGACAGGAGTACTTGAACCAACATCTGGTAAAATACTTGTGAATGGGAATATCCCGTATAAAGACCGTACCCAAAACGCTCAGGAAATTGGCGTTGTGTTCGGACAACGTTCCCAGCTATGGTGGGCATTACCACTTATAGAGTCCTTTAAAATTCTGAAGGACATCTATCAGGTTAGTGACGAAAATTATAATAGCATGCTTGATTTTTATCACTCAATTGTAGATATAGAACCACTTCTTCATAAGCCAGTCAGACAAATGTCACTAGGTCAACGTACTCTGAGTGACATTCTTGCGGCATTTTTACATAATCCGAAAATAGTTTTCTTAGATGAACCGACAATCGGACTTGATGTTTCTATGAAAAGTAAAATCCGTACCCTTATTCAGGCTCTTAACAAGGAAAAGAACACCACTGTTATATTGACAACTCATGATATGGGTGATGTTGATGCACTTTGTAAGCGAATTGTTATTATTGATAAAGGGAAAATGCTTTATGATAATGATATTGAACAGCTAAAAAGCTTTTTCGGTTCATATAGAACATTAAAGCTTAATCTTGATAGCAATAATGTGAAAGAAGTTGTAGAAAGCCTTGAAACTAAACTCGTCGAAGAATTTCCAAGTCTTGAAGGACTTTCCATTTCTTTCGACGATGAGTGGATTAGTATTTTGATTGATGAAGACAAAATTTCTATTATCGAAGTACTTAACACGATACAGAACGGCTATAAAATAAAAGACATGAAGCTTGAGGAAATTTCAACTGAAACAATAATAAAAAAGATATATGAGGAGGGCGTTTAATGAACCTTAAAAAGTATGTAACGCTTACCAGAGCTGGTATGATGGATTCCCTTCAATTCCGCTTAGGCTCGCTCATAGTCGTTTTTGGAAATATTATTTACCTAATCATTGTCTATTTTTTGTGGAAATCAATTTATGCTTCCGCTGGTACTGATGTTGTAAACGGAATGACATTTTCTGATACGCTTATTTACCTTGTTTTGGCAACAGCACTTTTCAGCTTTATGGAAATGTATATTGTTTGGTCAATAGGACGCAGTATACAGTCAGGGCAAATCGTTCTTGACCTTTTAAAGCCGATTGCTTACAGAACCTATATGTTCTGGTCATTGTCTGGAAACCTTGTAATGTCGTTTTGCATGACATTCCTTCCAACATTTATTATTATATTTTTTATGACTAAGGGTGCAATTTCACTTGGAATAAACCTTATTTTCTTTGTGGTTTCAGTTATAATGGCTGTAATAATAAACTTCAGTATTGATTTTATAGTGGGAACGATTTGTTTATATACAGAATCAATATGGGGTATAAACATTATGAAAGAGGTTATTGTACTTCTTCTTTCAGGAGCAACAGTTCCAATACCGTTTTTCCCAGAGCCACTAAAAACAATTGTCCACTATCTCCCCTTCCAGTCAATATACAACGCACCGCTTACGCTATTGATAAACAATCAGATGCCAGACAAAGAGATTATTACCACACTTTTAACCCAGCTTTTCTGGTGTTTGATTATGGTTACAGTGAGTAATCTTTTCTGGAAAGCATCTTTGAAAAAAATTACTGTGAACGGAGGTTAACGTGAAAAAGAAAACACTAAGCTTTTATTTCCATATTTACATGAAAATTCTGGCACAGGATTTAAAAAGCAAGATGAGTTACCGTGCAGATTTTGTTATATCTACAATTGGTATGATTTTCACAAACATTTCTGGCTTTGTTTCATTTTGGATTATATTTAAGAATTTCCCATCAATCATGGGTTGGAATTATTATGAAATGCTATTTCTATACGGTTTTTCACTTGTAGCACTAACTCCCGTACAATGTTTTTTTGACAATAACTGGAGTTTGAGAAATTATGTTTATTCAGGTGATTTTATAAAGTACTGTTTTCGTCCGATTAACATTTTCTTTTATTATATGTCAGAGATTTTCGACATCAAGGGTTTAGGACAGCTTGCGTTCGGGCTTGGGACGTTGATTTATTCATGGAATAAAATAGGGCTTGTTCTAAGCGTATCAGCAGTATTAAAGATGATATTATTTCTTACTACCGCATCGTTATTTATGATTGCGATTATGAACATTGCTGCTGCAAGCTGTTTCTGGATTATCAATTCAGGGTATTTCATGATTATGGCTGTAAAGCTCAGAGATTACGCAAAATATCCTGCAACAATATTCAGTTCTGTATTCAGGTTTATATTTACGTTTATTATTCCGATTGCATTTATTGCATATTATCCAAGCCTTGTAATACTTCGTCCGAATGCAGTACCGTTACTTTCGTGGATTTCGCCGCTATTTGGGTGTTTGTTTTTTTATTTAAGTTATAAGGTGTGGATGAGGGGAGCAGAGAGGTATAGCGGAACGGGTTCGTAGGCGGTGCGAGTTAACTCGTGGCACGCATAGCGAAGCGACATCAAAAGTTTACTCAATTTTTTCAAAAATTGCGGTTTCCAAAGGCAAAGCCTTGTCGCTCCGCAGAGCGAAAGCAGCGTGACGCTGCACCCAATCGCCGTTCGGCGGGGTTAATTTTAGGGACTCGCAAGAGCCTTTTTCTTTGGTTCTTTCTATTTTGTGATAGAAAAAAGAAAGAACGTAGAACTCGTTAAGAGTTTGAGGGTTAATTAAGTTGCTAGGGTTAGTTTTTCCAATATTCCGAGCATTACTTCATAAACAAAAAAGTCCATTAAGCTTTTTATCTTCAAGCTTAATGGACT
>JAVBRC010000186.1:0-14403 GCA_031548405.1 Oscillospiraceae bacterium
CCCCGCCGAACGGCGATTCAAAAGTTTTACTCAATTTTTTTCAAAAAATTGCGGTTTCCAAAGGCAGAGCCTTGGTCGCTCCGCAGAGCGAAATCTTATAGCCGTAGGGCGCTCTGCACAGGGTGAATTCAAAAACAGTCCGGTGGACTGTTTTTGAAGAGGGGCATGCTCTGTAAGAGAGAGCTGCCCCTCGTATGCAACGTCGGGTTCTACTTGCCTTTCAAATAATTTGAAACATCAGAACAACAAGCCAGATAACCTAAAAAACCAAAGTCCATTAAGCTTTTTATTTATAAGCTTAATGGACCTTTTTGTTTAGTATGAAATTAAATTTTAAGGTTGCGTTTTGATGCTGTAGGGAACGGCGTCCTCGACGTTCCGAAATTGTCGGAAAAACTAATTCTAGCAAATCACCTAATCCTCAAACTATCCACAAGTTCTAGTTCTTTCTTTTTTCTATCGCAAAAAAGAAAAGAACCAAAGAAAAAATGCTCTTTGCGTGTTCCTAAAACTCACCCCGCCGAACGGCGATTGGGTGCAGCGTCACGCTGCTTTCGCTCTGCGGAGCGACCAAGGCTCTGCCTTTGGAATCCGCAACCCTTTAAAAAGGGTTGACCTAAACTATTTCGCCGTTCGGCGGGGCAGTTAAACTTTCCCCACTAAACGGCGATTTAGTACAACATCAAGTTGATTTACTTCATAAACGCTTCAAACGCTTTATATGTCATATAAACATCAATCTTTGAAACTGTTTCAAATGGTGCATGCATCGAAAGAACTGGAACGCCAACATCAATTGTGTCAACATTCAAATTAGCAATATAAGCCGCAACCGTTCCGCCGCCACCCATATCAACCTTGCCAAGCTCTCCAGTCTGCCAGATAACCTTGTTATCATCCAAAAGCTTTCGAATCTTACCTACAAACTCAGCAGATGCATCAGAAGTACCAGATTTGCCCCTTGAACCAGTAAACTTAGTTACAACAACTCCGTAATTTATAAACGCACAGTTTCTCTTATCCATAACATCTGGGAATGTTGGATCAAAAGCTGCATTTACATCAGCAGACATACACTGTGAATTTGAAAGCACTTCCCTGCCCTCAACTCCAAATTCAGCAGCCAAATCTGCAATAAAATACTTCAAATATGCTGATTGCAAACCAGTATTGCCATCACTGCCAGTTTCTTCCTTGTCAGTTAGAACTGTAACAGCAGTGTATTCAGGACTATCACACTTCAGCGCAGCCATAAGTGCAGTATAAGCACAAACTCTGTCATCGTGTCCGTAAGCACCAATCAGGCTTCTGTCAAAGCCTACGTCCTTAGCCTTGAACGCTGGAACTGCTTCAAGCTCTGCTGAAAGAAAATCATCTTCAACAATTCCGTATTTCTCATTTAGGATTTTCATAATGTTAAGCTTAACAGCTTCGCTCAGTCCGTCTTCCTTAAATGGTCTTGAACCGATTACAATATTAAGCTCCTCACCCTTGATTCCCTGAGCAAGATTTCTCTTCATCTGATCACCTGCAAGATGTGGTAAAAGATCATTAACGCAGAAAACAGGGTCGCCTTCATCCTCGCCGATTGTAACCTTAACACTGCTTCCGTCTGCTCTTACAATAACACCATGAAGTGCAAGTGGAATAACCGCCCACTGATATTTCTTTATTCCGCCATAGTAGTGAGTTTTGAAAAGTGCCATTTCAGAGTCTTCATAAAGTGGACACTGCTTTAAATCAAGTCTTGGCGAATCAATATGTGCAGCACAAAGTCTAACACCATTTTTTATGTTTTCCTTACCAATAACAGCAGTAATAATAGCCTTACCTCTGTTATTTCTATATACCTTATCGCCAGCCTTCAGCTTCATACCAGCCTTAAACTCAACAAAACCCTTTTCCTCAATCAGCTTAACTGTGTATTCAACAGCTTCTCTCTCTGTCTTAGCCGCATCAAGAAATGCCTTATAGCCTTCGCAAAATTTATCGCATTTTTTTACGTCATCACTTTTCATTTTCAAAAAAGCGTTTTCCTTTTTGGAAAGGAGTGATTTTTTCAGTTCTTTACCTTCAGATTTTTCCTTGCTCATAATTCTCTCCATTCAACAATTATATTTATTTTTATAGTAAACCTTTATTTTATCAGACACTTCTTTTGCAACATCAAACAAATTATCAACATCGTCATTATTTTTTATAATAAAATCGGAATTATTCCTGAAAAATTCTTCTTTAAGCTGAGAATTAATGCGGTTCTGAGCTGATTCCCTACTTATCGAATCACGTTCCATAATTCGCTCTATTCTCAAATCCTCACGAGAAATTACAGATATAATAAGTTCACAAAAGTCATCTGTACGACTTTCAAAAAGTGTCGGTGCATCAAGCAAAATAAGCTTATATCCATCCATAGAATATCTTGTAATTGTTTCAAGAATTTCAGATGTGATATAAGGATATGTAACAGAATTTAAAATTTCAAGCTTCTTTTTATCTGCAAAAACAATCTCGCCCAGTTTACGTCTGTTAAGACTTCCATCATCCAGCAAAATGTCATTACCAAAAAATTCACACAGTTCACCTAAACATGGAGAACCCTTAACCATAACTTCTCTTGCAGCCAAATCAGCATTTATTATAGTAAAACCGTTTTCCTCAAACACCTTACAAACAGTTGTTTTTCCAGAGCCAGTCTGACCAGTTAGTCCCACGATCATTACGTTTTCAAAGCAGTTCATAGGACAATCACCTCAAATCCAGCAGCCCTTAAAAGACGGTTATAAACGGCTAAGCCTTCGCCTTCTTTAGCTGGTGGTCTGACAAAAACTGTGATTGCTCTCAACTCATCAAGCTCTCGCAATTTAGAAAAAAGATTATGTGCCTGCTCATGGCTGTCATCACCATAAGTAAGGTAATTACAAGGGATATCATAATTACTATCACTATCCGTAATTAGACAGTAAGTTTTTTCATCACTATTTTCTGTAACAAAACTACAGAATTTTTCAATACTCCCCTCAATAATTAATACGTTTGCTTTCGGAGAATAATGCTTATATTTCATGCCTGGTGATAAAACCTTTTGCCCGTCCTCAATATCATTAATTATTGCTTTATCAATAATAACATTTTGTTCAACTTCTTGAAGCATTTTCTGTGTCACACTTCCTGGACGCAGAATTCTTACGGTCTTTTCATCATCAAAGCAAATTACAGTTGACTCAACACCAAAATTACAATCACCGCCATCGATAACAGCAGGAATTCTGCCATTCATATCATGCATTACGTGTTGTGCAGAGGTAGGACTTGGGTATCCAGAAATGTTTGCAGAAGGTGCAGCAATTGGCCCGCTCAAAGCAATGAGTTCACGCATAACAGGATGTGAAGGCATTCTTATTCCAACAGTTTCAAGTCCACCAGAGGTTTCAGCAGGAATTATATTATTTTTAGGAACAATCATTGTCAGTGGGCCTGGCCAGAATTTTTCAGCAAGCTTGTAAAAAAGTTCTGGAACATCGTGAGCAAGAATTTTAACTGTCTGAATACTGCAGATATGCACAATAAGAGGATTATCCGCAGGACGTCCCTTAGCTTCAAATACAGCTTTTATTGCACAAGGATTGACCGCATCTGCACCCAGACCGTAAACCGTTTCAGTAGGTATTCCGACAACGCTGCCACTTTTTATTAAATTTGCCGCATAGATCAGATCTTCTTTTGAATCCGATAATAACTTGGTTTCTTCCATTATATTTAACTGTCCTGCTGCATAGCAAGCTTCGCTGCCTGATCAGCGGTTGCCAAAGCGTCCAGTACTTCCTCCACATTTCCGTTTAGTATGTCCTCAAGACGATAAATAGTAAGTCCGATTCTATGATCCGTCAAACGTCCCTGAGGGTAATTATAGGTTCTGATTCTCTCAGAACGGTCACCAGTTCCGACCTGTGTTTTTCTTTCAGAAGCTATTTTATCCTCCTGTTCACGCTGAAGGCTTTCAAAAAGACGTGAACGAAGAACCTTCATAGCCTTTTCTTTATTTTTAAACTGGCTTCTTTCATCCTGACATTCAACAACAACATTAGTCGGAAGATGAGTTATTCTAACAGCTGATTCTGTTTTATTAATATGCTGACCACCAGCACCACTAGCTCTGAAAACATCGATTTTCAAATCAGTAGGGTTTATTTCAAGCTCTACCTCGTCAGCCTCAACCAAAACAGCAACAGTAACTGTGGAAGTATGAATACGTCCCTGTGATTCTGTTTCAGGAACTCTCTGAACACGGTGTACACCGCTTTCATATTTCAAACGTGAGTACGCACCATCACCCTCAATTGAAAAGCTTATTTCCTTAAATCCACCAAGCTCCGTCTGGTTTGAGTTAAGAATCTCTTGCTTCCAGCCCTTTGATTCAGCATACATAGTGTACATTCTATAAAGTGAGTTTGCAAAGAGTGCAGCTTCTTCACCGCCAGCACCGCCTCTGATTTCGATAATGACATTTTTATCGTCGTTAGGATCTTTAGGAAGGAGCAGAATTTTAATTTCCTCAGAAGTCTTCTCCATAAGTTCCTTTGATTCTTCAAATTCAAGCTGAACCATATCCTTAAAATCTTTATCCATACCGCCATTATCAAGCAGTTCTTTCGCCTCGTTAAAGCTGTTATAAGCCTCTTCATATTCCTTATATTTTTCAATAATCGGAGTAAGATTTTTATATTCCTTCATAAGGTCGGCAAACTGTTTTGGATCGTTTGCAACCCCAGGTTCTGAAAGCCTGTTACTCAATTCGTTGTAGCGATGCTCCATGAGTTTTATTTTATCAATCACTTTTTATAATCCACCTTTACAATCTTAATACTAATCCCAAATAGAAATATTTTGAAATTTTGATACAGCTAAAACTAGTTGGTAAATTTTCAGTACTATTTTTCACAAAATGCAGTACTATTAATCTTCATTTCTTACAATTTTCTTAATATTTTTTTCAATTTTATTTCTTTGTATCATAAATTCTCTTGAACACCCGTTACATCTCAATTTAAAATCCATACCCGATCTAATCACATACATTTCACTGCTTCCGCAAGGGTGTTTTTTTTTCATTATAAGTATATCCTTAGGTCTTACATCCATATTCAATACTCCCGTTTATTTATTTAAGGCTTATCGTTATTATCATAAAAATCACAGACAATATAATATATCAAAAAATTTCTATAAATTATAACTTTACAATATAGGCATAATATATAAGGAACCACTGATTAAATCACACCTAAAGGCTTGCACGCAATCTGCTTGCAGATTTTTCGCCATTTTATACAAAAAATCTGACAGTGTATCTTACATACAATATTTAATCAGTGTTTGCTTAAACAATACCGCCTTAAAAAGATACATTTTATATTATAACCTATTTTTTGATTTCAGGCAACATTTTCTACAAATATTTTTATATTTTTATCTAAAAATAATAAAAACGACAAGGAGGAAAGTGTGAAAACTCACATCTGAATATTAAAATGTATACAAAACTAACTGGAGAATTCGATTCCGTTGAATTTGCTGAAACTGCCGCAAGGCGTATAAGGGAAAGAGTTAACGGTCAAAAGAAAATTGTAATATATAATAACAAAAATAAATATAGGGGTTGTGCAAGTCCTACTGAGTATGCCATTTCGGCTGAAAATTCAATGATAATGTTTCCTTTTTCAACACATTCAAATAATTTCATAACTGGAATGACAGCAAGAAAGGTTGGGCCAGATTCAGTAAATGAGTTATTGCTCACAAAATCTGTCAAGATGGATGTTGTATGTGAAACATTAAATAAAGAAAAAGCTCTTCAATATATGATATCCTGTGGTGGTTATGATATTCATTAGCAGTGTGCGTTCGGCGGGGATAGTTGAATTCCCCCGCTGAACGGCGCATAGTTTAGGTCAATCCTTTTTAAAGGGGCAACGTGACGTTGCATCCAATCGCCATTCGGCGGGGAGAGTTGACTCGTGGCACACTAGCGAAGCGAAAATAGTTTAGGTGAAGCCTTTTTAAAGGGTTGCGGTTTCGAAAGGTAGAGCCTTGGTCGCTCCGCAGAGCGAAATCTTATATCCGTAGGGCGCATTTTTTCTGGTGAATTTTTGCGAACGCAAAAAGAGGTATCTTTTTTGCAAGTGAAAAAGCAGCGTGACGCTGCACCCAATCGCCGTTCGGCGGGTTTAGTATACCTATGTCGAGTTCTACCAACCTTTCAAAACGCACGATAGTGGGGAAGTTTTGAAACGTCAGAATAACTAACAAGAAGTCTAAAATTAACCCTAAGAATCAGAAAAATTAAATCTGGCAAGTTGACTAAAATTCATAGCCTACATGGGTTCTCCGTTCTTTCTTTTTTCACACGCCACAAAAGAAAAGAACCAAAGAAAAATGCTCTTGAACGATAAAGAGTTTCGCTCTCTGCGGAGAGCGACCAAGGCGCTGCCTTTGGAAACCGCAATTTTTGAAAAAATTGAGTAAACTTTTGATGTCGCTTCGCTTTGCGTGACGTTAGTTAACTTCATCATGAATATCTTCAACCACTCATGCATATAAATTAATCAACCGCACAAGTTGTGCAAAAAAATCTGTACTAAATTAATTTTCAAGTACAGACAAAAAAATAAAATAAATGGTTCATAAGCTGTTGCTGACATTATCAGTACAACCTTAAAGAATCGGAAAGGCAAGGAATAAATGAAAACATATCAACCTGAGGGATGTCTTATAAATACTTCGGAAAATATACGGCTCACTTCAACATCTGCTGGTATGCATGAAGCAATGGCAGGAGGTAAAATTCTTGAAGGACGTGTGAGCGTCTGTGACGGAGAACATAACATGATTATCGATTTTCCGACTATGAAAGGAATCATACCAAGAATTGAAGGTGCTATTGGAATAGAAAATGGTTCAACACGAGATATCGCACTAATTTCAAAGGTCAATAAACCTGTATGCTTCAAGGTTATTGCTATAAACACTGACCGTAACGGCAATGAAATTGCTGTTTTGTCAAGACGTATAGTACAAGAAGAATGCAAACAGGAATACATAGAAAATTTAAAATCCGGAGATATTGTTCCAGCAAGAGTTACTCATCTCGAACAGTTTGGGTGCTTCGTTGATGTTGGCTGCGGAATACCCTCCCTAATCCCAATTGATGCAATATCCGTTTCAAGAATTTCACATCCTTCAGACAGATTTTGTATTGGTCAGGAGATTAAGGTTATTATAAAGTCTCTTGAGGATGGACGAATCTGGCTTTCACATAAAGAGCTTCTTGGTACATGGACTGAAAACGCTGAACTTTTCAAAGCTGGTGAAACAGTTTCTGGAATAGTGCGTTCTGTCGAAGATTATGGCATATTTATTGAACTCTCCCCTAACCTTGCAGGACTTGCAGAACCACGACCAAACGTTATGACAGGACAACACGCAAGCGTCTATATCAAGGCAATTATTCCAGATAAAATGAAGGTAAAGCTTATTGCTGTCGATGTATTTGATGCTGAATACCGCTGTGAAAAACTTAAATACTTTGTGAACGATAATCATATTTCTAATTGGGTTTATACTCCTGAAAATGCACCTAAGGTAATTGAAACTATTTTCTAATTATATGAATATAAACCTTAGTTAATACACAAAAAACTGGCTGTTGATTTTATACAATAGCCTCAACCTATCAAAAAAAGATCAGCGAAAGCTGGTCTTTTTTTTGATAGGTGGTATAATAAGAAATGAAAGATGTTAAGGGACATGCGACGAGCATTTTTCTTTGGATCTTTCTTTTGAATTTGCTAAATTCAGTTACCTTTATTCTGATTTTTAAGGCAATACCGCACAAAGATTGTGCGTATATTGCGACGTCAGATTTTTCGTTAGATTGTATAAAAAATCCGAAGGCATACTGGCGTATGTCAAGGAATTTTTGTGCAAGATTACGGAAAATCTGCTAGCAAGATATGTGCAAAGCCATCAGGCGGGCTTTGTGCGGTGTTGCCTTAACAATAAATTTATGTAATTTGTATGCTCATGCGTTTGTCATATTGCTTCTATAAATAAAACAAAAAATTATTTATATTCATGTCAGATTTTACACTTTGGTTACGAATGGTATAAGTGAGAGGCAAAATAAATAGATAGTTAGTGGCATTTCACGCTATATATATTTATTGTGCGGATATTTACTTAAAAGGAATGTATAAATATGACTAAATGTGAACTTAATTTTAAAATAGAATTTTTATGTTCAAAAAACTCAGAGCAACTTTATGAATATAATAATTTTATAAATAATCATCCAAACGGAAGTTTTTTTCAATGCTCGGATTGGGGGAAGGTTAAACGAAACTGGCAAAGTGAGATAATCGTTGTTCGAGGTGATGACGGTAAAATCCGTGGGGGTGCACTGATACTTATAAAAAATCTCTCGCCAAGTATAAATATTCCTAT
This sequence comes from Oscillospiraceae bacterium, assembly GCA_031548405.1. Taxonomy (GTDB): domain Bacteria; phylum Bacillota; class Clostridia; order Oscillospirales; family Ruminococcaceae; genus Porcipelethomonas. The sequence goes on from JAVBRC010000186.1 coordinate 8,503, forward strand.
AAAAAAATCCATGCTGTATGTTCCTCGAGGGCCTGTGTGCGACTATAGTGATGAAACTGTATTTTATGCCCTGTTAAACGGGATAAAGGATGCAGCCAAGCGTCACCATGCAGCCTTCTTCGTTTAGATCCCATGATAGAAGAAAATGATACCAAGGTTATTTCTGTATTAAAAAACAGCGGGTTTATACTTGATAAAGATGTGTCTGACTATTCTAATATTCAAACACGCAGCAACTATATTCTGTCACTTGATGGCAAAACCGAAGAAGAAGTTTTTAATAACTTTCATTCAAAATGGAGATACAATATCCGCCTTGCAGCACGTAAAGGTGTAACATGTAATGTATGCGGAATTGAGGATTTAGATGATTTTTATAAACTAATGAAAATAACAGGCTTACGTGACGGCTTTAAAGTTCGTAAGAAAGAATACTACGAAAATATTATGAATACTATGGGTGACAACAGCCGGCTATATATTTGCAGTTATAATGGAATTCCTGTTTCAGGTGCACTTGCTGTGAGATATAGCGGTAAAATTCACTATGTTTACGGTGCATCTTCAAATGAATATAGAAACGTTATGCCAAGCTATCTGATGCAATGGGAAATAATTAAGTGGGCATTGCAAAGCAAAAGTCAATATTATGATTTTATGGGAATTCCTTATTACAATGACGAATCACATCCGAATTATGGTGTATACAGGTTTAAAAAAGGTTTTGGTGGTGCAGTCGTTTGCTATGCTGGGGAATTTGATTATTTAAGTTCACCTGTTACTGGAAGATTTCTGCGTAAATATCTAACAAGAATACGCAGCAGATAGGATAAATATTAAGGAGACACTGATTAAATATTGTTCGTAAGATGCGTAGTCAGATTTTTTTATCAGATTGTAAGAAAATTCGCAGGTATACTGGCGTATGTCAAGAATTTTATGTGCAAAATGGCGAAAAATATGCAAGCAGATTGCGTACAAAGCCGTTAGGTGTGATTTAATCAGTGGTTCCGTAAATAGGGAGGGGATTAAAATGCCAGAAGATATGGAGATATATTCATTAATTATGGAACATCCTGAAAAAGGCATTGAGGTGATAATGAATTCATATACTGCATTTGTATATACGATAGTGCATGGGAAACTGCATGGAATATGCAAAAAACAGGATATTGAGGAATGTGTCAGCGATGTTTTTTATGAAATATATAGAACAAGATATAATATTTGCTTAGAAAAAGGTTCAATTAAAGCCTATCTTGCAGTAATAGCCAAGCGAAAGGCAATTGATGTTTTCCGAAAGCATCGAAAAAATACTGAAGATATGTCAATTGACGAGGGCATTTTTGATTGGATAACTTCTGATGAAGATGTGGAAAAATTAGTATTTACGAATGAAGTCAATGATATTTTAATTGATGTGATAAAAGCACTTGGTGAACCAGACAGTCAAATTATAATACACAAATATTATTTTGGGCAAAGTACAAAAATAATATCAAAGCTCTTGGGTATAAAAGAAAATACGATAGATAAAAAAGTTTCACGTGCATTAACCAAATTAAGGAATGCCTTGGGAGGTGTATTATTATGAAAAAAAAGCTTAATGAATTGCTTGATAATCTAACTGTCGATCAAACAAATAGATTGCTTGATGAGAAGTTTGAAATGAAAATAAGCAAGAGAAAGCTAAGAAATATTAAAAAATCCGTAAATAATAAAATCTCAGGAGTTAAGCCAAAAAAGACAATTAAAATGAAGCGTTATTTTGAATATGCAACTCTATTTGCTGCGGCAGTAACGCTATCGATAATTTGTATACGTGAATACCGCATACCGATTAATTTCCCAAATAATATGTCAGTAAATTCAACGGAAACTACTGATTCTAAAATAATCACCTCGCCAGAAAACGATGTATTTACTCCAAGAAAGGGAACCAATGATAACTGGGATTACATGGAATATGAAAATCATGTCATTCTTACCGATTACCATTTAACTCCTACAATTCATACGCTGGAAAATGTATCTGATGTAGCAGTAAATAGCAATATTATATCACCAATGGTTTATCATACTTCAAACACACCAAATACAAAGCAAATGTTGCAAACCATGTCATTTAAAGAATCCGACTATAAAAATATGAACAATGATGCGGATGAAGATATTATCAGAGTTCCAGAAGAAATCAACAACAAGCCTGTTATAGATATTGCAGAAGAATGCTTCATATCACTTAGAAATCAGACTATATCTGAAGGCTTTTTTGAATTAACATCCTCAATCATTGTACCTGAAGATAGCCCTTATTTTACGGTTGAGCACCCAAGCGAACGTGAAAGTGAAGTCATACTATATAATAAGGATAAAACAACATTGTTTTACTCTTCTGTCTTTTCTTTAGACGTCTATGAACTTCCCAATACTGTCACGAGAATTTATGAAGGTGCATTAGTAAATACTACAGCATCAATTACTCTTGAAGAAGGCAATGATAGCTTTACAATTGAAGACGGTTTACTTATTACGGCAGACAGAACAAGGTTGATTACCTGCGCTGACAAATACCAAGCATCATACATTGTTCCTGATACAGTAACAAAATTAGATATGTGTGCATTTTACAACTTGGGAAATCCAGAAGGAATGATTATTCCGGTAGAACTTCCCGAAGGATTGAGTGAAATCCCAGACGGTACTTTTTCTGCTGGTCTAGCATATCCAACAGCAATCCCAGAAAGTGTTGAAACAATCGGCGCTTACAGTATTTGTATTGACTCCAAGTTGATGAATAATAACTGCGAACCAATATCTATTACTATACCACAAAATGTAAATAATATAGGTATAAATGCTTTCTATTTATCAACAATTAATGTTACAGTTGATGACTCTAATCAATGGTATTCAATTGAAAATAACATACTTTATAATAAAGATAAAACAGAATTAATTTTAGGTAACGACACATCTGCCTTTTTGAACGGGTATCAAATTCCCGACACGGTTAAGGTTATTCGAAGCAAAGCTATTCGTTTTGTACTTGGTTTCGGACGTGACTTGCCAGAGCATATAAAGTTAGTTATTCCTGAAAGTGTCACAATAATGGAAGAAAATGCTATTGAAATTATAGAAATTGATGAATGGATGTTTACGGTTTATGTAAATGCGGGATCATGTGCTGAACAATATTTTAAGAATTGGAATTATGATGTGAATTTTTTACCTATTGATGAATATTATGAAAACACTGATTAAATTTTATGCGTAAGATTCGCTGTCAGATTTTTTGACAGATTGTACAGAAAATCTGACAGCAGATTGCGTGCAAAGCCGTAGGTGTTATTTATATTGCTCCACCAATTAAACATTGCCAATAGATGCAGTCGAAAATCAAATTTATCAAGGATGAAGACGAAAGCATACTGGCGTATGGTGAGGATGAAGACGCAGAGAAATTTGATTTTTGACAAATATTGACGGCAATATTTAGTTGGCGGAGCAATACGGTATTGCTTAAATAACAAAATATCCCCAAAAGAGCATTTACTCATTTGGGGATATTTTGCTGTATAAAAATTTTCTGGGGTCTTTTGATTCAGGCTTGTTTTGTACTACATTAGTTTAATACAGAAATCGCATCAGAAATAGTTTTTTCATATGCTTCCTTACCATATTTGTCAACCTCTGTCTTGTTTTTTTCACCGTGTGTAAGACAGCCAGCTCCACCAATACAGCCACCAATACAAGCCATGCCTTCTATAAAATTAGAATCAAGTATATTCTTAGTTTTCTTAAATAATGCCTTACGGCATTCTTCTATGCCATCACAAACAGTAGCCTTTAACTCAAAGTTGTCAAAGCCCTGTTCCTTTAAACCCTGTGCAACAGCGTCAGAAAGTCCGCCACTTCTTGCAAAAATTCTTCCGAAATAAGATGCATTATCCAATACATCCTCTTCAAGCAATGTTATATCAACATTTTTACTGTCAAACATAGCCTGTAATTCTTCAAAAGTTAATACAGCATCTACATAAGGCTTAACATCTTCCTTTTGAGCTTCCATTTTCTTAGCAGTGCACGGACCAATAAACACTACCCTTGCTCCTTCAGTTGTTTCCTTTATATATTTTGAAATCGCAGCCATTGGTGAGAGATTATGTGAAACTAGTGGTAAAATCTCATTAAATGACTTTGATATGTACTCAACAAATGATGGACAACAAGAGCTTGTTAAAAATCCCTTTTCAACCAATTCAGTTGATTCTTCCTTTGCCACCATATCTGCTCCAAGTGCGGCTTCTACTACTGTGTGAAAACCTAGTCTTTTAAGTCCCGTTATAACCTGTCCCAGCTTTGCATATGTAAACTGGCTAGAAATTGATGGTGCTACAACTGCATAAACTTTATAATTTTTTCCGTTATTGCTTTTCTTTAACAAATCGATAACATTAAGCATATATGATTTATCCATTATTGCACCAAACGGACACTGATATACACAAGCTCCGCATGATATACACTTGTTGTTATCTATTGTTGCCGCCTTGCTCTCATTTATTAAAATAGCATTCACTTTACATGAATTCTGACAAGGACGTTTTTGACTGATTATTGCACTAAACGGACATACCCTTGCACAACGACCACATTCAACGCACTTTGATTTATCAATATGGGCTGTATGCTTATGGTCAAAAGTAATAGCACCCCTTGAACAGACATCTTCACAATGATGTGCCAGACATCCTCGGCACGCATTTGTAACCTCATATCCTCCAACAGGACACTCATCACAGGCTATATCTATAACCTCTATAATGTTGGAATTATCAGCATTTCCACCCATAGCAATTTTAACACGTTCCGCTAAAATCGCACGTTCCTTATATACACAGCATCGCATAGTAGGTTCGTTTCCTGGTACTATCATTTTAGGAATATCAAGTATATTTGCCAGTAAAGTATTATCCCACGCCTGATTTGCAACTTCACGAAGAACCTTATATTTCAAATACTGAACCTTAGTATCAAATTTTTTCATACTATCCCCTTTTAGAAGTAACTCACCTTAATACGCTTACCCATTTTTCTTAAACATTCAGAAAGTTCCTCAACTAAATTCATTTTTATGCTGAAGTTAATCGGAAGATCCGGATTTTGATGTGCAGGATTAATTGCCCTTCCTACATAAAAATTAATATCAGTTGCTTCTTCAAACAAAAGCCGAGATATAAGCGATGCACCATCACGCTTCAAGCTCCAATGTTCATAATCTTCATTTCCATTAAGATAATCCTTAGCATACGTAAGAACCTTATTTACAGTTATAACGCCCTCTGTAACAAGATCAACGCCATCAATTTTGGCAATCGGAGGAACGTCATTCGATTCAAACTTCAAACTTGCTTTTAATGGCTTATTCAGATATTTTGCTGCAATAGATGAAGTTGTCCCACCACAAATAATGTGTTTACCCTCTTTTGAAAAAAACAATGACATCATTCTATTACAATCATCACGATTAGATGGTGGCCCAAAAAGCATATTAATAGGTTCACGTCTTCTGATTTGCACAACACAAGCAGTTGCGTCATCGCCTGGCTTATGATCATATAGTTTATCACATTCATCAACCAACATTGTTGAAAGAGTTTTAGCAGTGTAGCCTGCTGGTGCAAGCAGCTCCATTAATGAAACTATCTCTTCATATTTCCAGCCAAAATTATATCCAGGACCTATTCCAGCGTGTGGACAACCATCACTCATTGCGATAAATATATCATTTTCCTGTAATCTGATTATTGACTTGTAAATACGTTTTCCACCAATACTCATCTCAGTTTTAGGATAATCATAATTGACTTCATTACGAATAAGAATAACGTGCGGATT
>JAVBRC010000138.1:0-4779 GCA_031548405.1 Oscillospiraceae bacterium
AGAAATCTGTTATTGGTAATTTTATCAACACTTTTTTCTTTGGTAGAAAACTTGATATTTCAACATATTTATGACATTACCAGAAATCTATTTAACGTTGATTTTTATTATAATGCCTACTCAAAAATCTATGCTAAGCAAGGCAATATGACCCCAGGTGTGGACGGTGAAACAATAGACGGTTTCAGCGTCAAATCAATCTTAAAATTAGTTGAAGCACTTAAGAAAGAACAATATTACCCAAAACCTGTTCGCAGAAAATATATTAATAAGAAAAACGGCAAAAAGCGACCGCTTGGAATTCCTGCATTTTCTGATAAGTTGATACAGGAGGTCATCAGACAGCAGCTTGAAGCGATTTATGAACCTGTTTTCAGCGAAAATTCGCACGGTTTCAGACCTAACAGAAGCTGTCATACTGCATTGTACCAAATCAAGCAAAAAGCAAACGGTACAAACTGGGTAATAGAGGGAGATATAACTGGGTGCTTTGATAATATCGACCATGATATTCTTATGAAAATTTTATCAAAGAAAATCAAGGACGGAAGATTTCTTGAATTAATCAGACGTTTTCTCAAAGCAGGATACTTTGAGTTTAACGAGGTGCATAATTCGCTTTCCGGATGCCCCCAAGGGTCGATAATTAGTCCGATATTATCTAATATTTATCTTAATGAATTAGATAATTATATGGAAGAAATAATCGAAAAAAATAATAAGGGGAAAACCAAAAAAGCTAATCCGCACTACAACATGTTGTGCAATAAAAGGAGAACAGCACAAAATCATAAAGATTATGCTCTAGCGGAATATTACCTGCGTGAAATGAGAAAAGTTCCGTCTCAGGATGAGATGGACGAAAACTTTATAAGGGTAAATTACGTTCGATATGCAGATGATTTTGTAATTTGTGTTACAGGAAGTAAATCTTTAGCATGTGAAATTAAAAATCAGGTTGCTGATTTTCTAAATTTAGAGTTAAAGCTAGAATTAAACAATGAAAAAACTGTAATAACAAATCTAAGGGATGGACGAGCACAATTCCTTGGCTATGAATTTACTAAGTCTTACGACAACAGTAAGATTACTAAGAATAGTTTAGGATTTAAGAAAAGGTCTATTAATGGCTTAATTCAATTACTTGTACCATCAAAGGTTATAACCGAAAAAATCAAGAAATTTTCACAAAACAATAAACCTAATGCGTACACACCACGCATAAATCAATCCATTGCAGATATAATCAGCGATTATAATGCTGAGATGCGAGGATTATATAATTATTATTGCTTAGCAACAGATGTCGCAGCCAAACTGTATAAGTTCAAATATTTTCATTATTACAGTCTGGTTAAAACTATTGCACGTAAGGAAAAATCCACTGTAAGCAAAGTTATAGCAAAGTATAGCGTATCCGTTCCGCGTAAAAATGGAACTGGCACAAGAAATATTATTGGGATTAGTTATGATACTAAAAAAGGTAAAAAGACCATGACTTATTTCAATGATAGTATTAAAAAAGTGGATACACCTGCAGTTAATTTAGATGATAAATTTGGGTTATCAATTCATAAAAACTCTCAATTATTAACCCGACTTTTGAATGATACGTGTGAGATGTGCGGCAGTCAGGAAAATATAGAGGTTCATCATGTGAGGAAGCTTAAAGACATCAAAGATAAATACAAGAAACGTGGGAAAGTTATTCCCGATTGGGTATTATTAATGTCCAAAATGAATAGAAAAACGCTTGTTTTATGTCGAAAATGTCATGATAAGATTCACTCTGGAAAGTAAATTCAGAAACAACTGGCGAGCCGTATACATTGAAAGGTGTACGTACGGTTCTGAGGGGGATTGACAGAGACCTGCCATCGAAATATGGCAAGGCGTTGGCTTTCCACCCTACCACACTGTAATAACTACAATTCACTCAAAGTCCTGCGAGGCAACATGGAGAAGAATGGTCACTCTTTGTAAGAGAAAATATCCGAATGTTGATGATACTGTTATTATGAATCTTGTTACAGAGGCATTCCCAATTGTAGTGTATGCAAAGCAGTTGGAGAATAAACAGCGTAGAATTATGGAGATAATGGAGTGCGAGATTACACCAGATGGGGAGCGTATTTTTCATACTTTGTATCGGTACAAAATTACTGAAAACCGTGTTGATGATGGTAATTTCATAATAAAGGGTGAGCATATAAAAGTAGAAAATCCCTCACCATCATTGCAACATCGTATGCTTGAAAATGGAGCATCACAAGCTGAACTCGATAGATTTTTAGGGAAGGAGTCAAAGAAATGACAGGAATTTTACTGGTCGCTTTTATCGGAATCGTTATTGGGTTATTTCTTTTATTCGGGATATCGCCGCTTGAATTCACAGATGGACTTTTTTCATGGCTGACAGCTAAGCCAAACAGTTTGAAAAGTCAGATAAATGAAGCAACACAAAGGAAAAAGCCGAATATATTTCGCAGAGAAATCATCGAAGCTCAGGAAATTTTGCGGCTCACGAATCGCACAAATATGTTTTCTATTCTCTGCGTTTGTTCTCTTGGATTATCAGCACTTGGAATATGCCTATCAATTTTAATTGGGAATGCTTTTTTAGCACCTGTTATGGCGGTGGGATTGATGTTTGTTCCTTTCTGGTATGTAAAGATGACATCGGTAAATTTCAAAAAAGATATCGCTGCTGAACTTGAAACAGCTTTATCGATTATTACTACGGCATACCTTAGAAACGAGGATATAATCACATCTGTCGAAGAAAATGTACACTATCTGAATGCTCCTGTTCGCAATATATTTGAGGGCTTTTTATCTAGGATAAAACTTGCAAATCCTGATATTACACAGGGATTAATTGAAATAAAAAAGCAGATTGATAATGAAGTTTTTCATGAATGGTGCGATGGTTTAATTCTTTGTCAAAATGACAGAAGTTTAAAGTCTACGCTTACTCCTACGGTAAATAAGCTATCCGATATGCGAGTTGTTAATGCTGATTTGGAATATATGATTACAGGCCCACGCAAGGAATTTATTACTATGATTTTTCTTGTAATCGGAAATATACCACTCATGTACATGCTGAATAAAGCTTGGTATAACACACTTATGCACAGCATTATTGGTCAGATAATCCTTGCAATATCGGCAGTTGGTATTTTTGTTTCCACAGCAATTGTTATAAAGCTTACAAAGCCGATTGAGTATAAGAGATAGGGGTGGATTTTATGATTGCGTTATTATTTTTAGTTGGCATTTCTCTTTCGATTGGTATGTATATGCTGTTTGCAAATGCTTTAAAGATTCCATATCTCAGTACTTCCAAAGCCGTTATGAATACAGGTAGGAATGACAAGAAAATATCAAAAACTATTGATGCCTTTATGATTGATATTGCAGGAAAGCTATCAAAGCTTATTCTCATTGATAAGTATAAAAGAAATCGACTTGCGAATACATTGAAATCAGCAGGAGTGAAGATGACTCCAGAAACGTTTACTGCTTATGCATTTGTAAAATCATTTACGATTTGCTTGCTCATAATCCCATATGCTTATATATTTCCGCTTGTAATTCCATTCATAGTAATACTTGCAGTAGCTGTATATTTCAAGGAAACTGGCAAAGCCGATGAAGCTATGCGTGAAAAAAGAAAAGCTATTGAGCAGGAGCTGCCAAGATTTGTAGCAACAGTAGAACAGGAACTTAAAACAAGCCGTGATATTCTTGCGATAATGGAGAATTTCAAAAAGCACGCAGGTACTCACTTTTCATATGAACTCGATGTAACTTGTGCTGATATGAGGTCGTCAAGCTATGAAGCAGCTCTTACAAGATTTGAAGCACGAATAGGTTCTTCACAGTTATCAGATGTTGTTCGTGGGTTAATTTCTGTAATCAGAGGTGATGACAGTGCTGTATATTTTAAGATGCTTGCTCATGATTTTAAGCTCATTGAATTACAGCGACTTAAAGCAGAAGCACAGAAAATACCGCCTAAAATTCGTGTATTTTCGTTCGGTATGCTGATGATTTTTCTGCTGACTTATCTTGTAGTTATGGGTATGCAGATTCTTGATTCGCTCGGTTCGATGCTGTAATGGGGGTGGTTATTTTGAGAAAACTTCTTATGAGTAAAAGTGGAGAAGGATATATTGATGTATGCATAATAGTGCTTGTTGCAATAATGGTTATTGCTCTTATGATGACCGTTATTCCTGCCTTAATTGCCAAAAATCAATTGAACAATTTTGCAAATGAGCTTGCTCGTGAAGCTGAAATTGTTGGAATGATAGGTTCAGAAACATCATCAAGAGAGTCCGTTCTGAGAGAGCGAACAGGACTTTCACCTACAGTTTCATGGAATCGCTCGGGTAAAGTTCAGTTAAATCAGGAATTTACTGTTACTTGCACTATGGTATATAACATAGGTTTTGGTGAGTTCGGGAGCTTTCCGGTAACGTTAAAATCTAAGGCAAGCGGAAAGTCAGAGGTGTACTGGAAGTGAAAAAAATTCTTGTTTTATTACATTCAAAAAAAGGATTTTCTGCTCCTTGGGTAGTGGTTATTGCTTTAATTGGAATCATGCTTTTTGTAGCAGCAAGCCAGTATATCAGGCTGATGATAATTGCATCGGGTGTTCGTGACGCTGTTCAATCAGCTGTTATTGCTACTGCGACTGAGAATTATGGAAATGTGTATAACGGGGTTCGTGAAGGTTATTCGGGAGGTTATTCACTTTCAGGCAGTTCATGG
>JAVBRC010000081.1:0-3363 GCA_031548405.1 Oscillospiraceae bacterium
CCAGTACTGGAAATCGTGCAAAAGAAAGCTTAATAGTGGATTTTATTAATCAAACTGATTTGGACAAAATTCATGAAAAAGCAAACATTATTGATTCTTTCTTCTCATTTGCACAAGGCGAGCAAAAAAGAGAAGCGGAAGAGCTGATTAATGAGGAAGAGCTCAATATTGATGCAGCAAAAAGATATATCCTTTCTTCACTAAAAAAAGAATATGCAAGTGAAAACGGAACCGAAATAAACGAAATACTTCCTAAGATGAGCCCGCTCAATCCAAAATATTTAACAAAAAAACAGAGCGTTTTTCAAAAGATATCGGCTTTTGTTGAGAAGTTTAAAGGAGTGGGAGGAGAGATATGAGGAAATTATATCCATAATATAATCTATCAGAAGAGATTTTTCATAAAGTTATAATTTTTCTGTAAATCTCTGATATTTACTATAATCATCAGAGATTTACCATACCAACACTATACTATTTAAAATACCAATACAAACTCTGGATCCAATTACCCATGCCTTTTACTAATAGTAACAGGCGAAATGGAGAGATTTTTTCTCTGGGATAAGTTCAAGTAACCTAGGCATTCTACGCCTTAATGCAGATTTATATACACTCAAATGTTGTATTTGCTATACCTGCATATCAAAGAACACTTATTCAAAATCTTTCATAACCGCCTGTTTGAGAGGGAAATTTGAAAATACGTTAACAACACACTTGTTCCTTAATAATCGAGCACGTCCTACAGCTTGTTCCAAATCACTTTCACTTAACCAAAAATGAATATTCCTCAACGCTTCATCATCAAAAGTAGTAAATCGAAAAGTATGACCATTATGGGTACAGACTTGGTTGGGTTTCATCTTTGCATTTACGTCAAATTTAAGACCCAGATAGAAAGCAAATTGTTTATACAGGAATTCAGCATGATAAGGAGTTCCTATTATATCAATATTCTGCCCTTCCAGCTCATTACTGCCTTCGGTGTTTCCAAAGTAAAATTTCCCCTTTTGGTATTTTTTAAAAGTAATTAAGTTCTTATTACCAGTCATTTCCTTGATGTGCTTAAATAAATCAAGGTCTTTATCAATACACACACGGCTGTATGACTTGTTGTGATATTGATTAAGTATCCCTGCATTTTTAGCCTTTTTACAATCATAAAACTCGACATTATCGTCACCAAAATAATATTTATAGATGATTTTATCAACAGTCGCAGACATTATAATGTATTTAACATTCTTATGGAATTTTGTTTGTTTAAAAAATGAGATTGTATCTTCCTCAAGATTTTTATCTTCAGATGTACTTCGAAAACAAAAGTGCTCTGCCATGCAAAAAGAGGGTATGTCGATGTCGGTCGGCATATCCTCTCCCTCATTTTCTTCCCAATCCCATTCAATCCTCGGCAGCTTGAATAAAGATTTTTTCTTTATCGCCTTTAAACACTTATTGATTTTAGCAATCAGTTTGCTATCGGCGGTGTACTTTAGTAACTTCTTCAAATCTGAAATAGTAATTGCACCTTGATTTGTGATTATGGATTTTGCGATGGGATCTTCATCTATAATCACATCATCATATTGCTGCAGTGTTTTTTCATCATACAAAAGTGCTTTGCGATGTGTAGTTATAACAGCACCGTCAAAATTTTCCATAGCCTGTAATTCTTGTTGATATGCCTTAAGACATTTTATGTTCTGCTCCTTTACCACTTTATTTACATAAGTATTTACCATGTGATGGCGGCCACTCTTTCGAAGCTTGTCAATGTGTTCCCAAACTTCAGCAGGCATATCGTCTTTCAGTTCGTCTAACGATGGGGTTTCAGCAACAAATATGTTAAATTCATCAATAGCTTTACGAAACACCTCATGCTTTAGAATATTCAATGGCACAGCAAGCATATATCGTTTTGAGGGATTTTCAGCAAGTATTTTCAAAACTGCTGTTGTTTTTCCAATTGATGTTTGAGCACAAATAATATGCTTTTTCACATCATTTGCATCCAATGCACAGTGAATACTCTGCTCAAGATCCTTAGTAACTTCTTCAATAGTATAATATTCAGGTACATAATTAGCAACCGGAACCATCATACACTTTTTTGGCTTTGCTGTCTCCAGTATATTATTACAATGCAGACAAGTACCACTATACGGACAGAACAGGGAACAGTTTAATGGCTTTCTATTCAATTGCCGCCAATAGAATAGGTTAAAATTCCATTTTTCTTTTTTATTATTGTCAACCGAATAATTCTCAACTAAAGTATCTATAAGCTTTCTAGAACCAGATTCAATTTGAATCAAGTTTGATGCAATCCCTTGAAGCTCCCACGACGTTATCTTTTTCTCTCCTGAATAGAATTCTTCAATCAACCGACAAGTCTCATTCAACTCATCAAGGGTTGAGGAACGATATAAACCGTGAATCTTCGGGGATTTCTTAGACTCTAACTGAACACCAGGAGATGAATGTTCAAGTTTTATCTCATACCGAACAGATGATAAATTCTCACCAAGATCTTTGTATATTATAATAGCTGATGGTGAGTTTTTATCATTTTCATCTTCTAAGATCTTACTTTCAGTTCTGTTATTAATTTTATCTTCAATGATCGAAATATCAATCAGTTTATTTCGGTTCAAAGCGATTCCATTAGTTTTAGCAAAGTTAGCTACTTTACGCTTGAAATTTGTATCACCATATCGATCCTTCCAGTATCTGGTCATATTCATAATCGATGATTCAATGTTAATTTTAGGAATATTTCGGTTGAAATATTCTAATCCATCTACTGCACCCATACAGACGCGAGTAACATCCGCACTAATTTTATCAGCTTCAGGGAATATTGACATTAGAGTATTCTGTTGGATATCAACCGCTCTTATATCTGAAATTGGCATATCACTCATAAAGACAGCACGAAATTGCTTAGGATCTCTATCATTAGATGTATCATAAGCAAATACAACGGGTGTGTTATACTTCTTTCCTCTATTTACCACGTCACTCAATGATATTTTCCCAGTAAAGTCGATAGAAAATAGCTGTGCTTGCTCAAGCGCCTCTTTTTTCCTGATACCATTAGTAAACGTAGGAGAACAATAAGCTCGTCCGTTTGAACTTACTTCTCTAGCAAACTCGAGAATTTTATCTGGTGTTGGCTTTAGATACTTCGGATTCTTGGCAATTCTATTAGCTAACAACAACTTTGATTCTTCGTTCGCTGCTGTTTGAAAAGAAATAGTATCTAAACTTACCTTAATATCATTCATAATCTCAACTCCTAAAAAATATTTTAAATTCCTGTAGTACTTGAGCTGAAAATAATTGCAAAAAAAATAAAGG
>JAVBRC010000142.1:0-25428 GCA_031548405.1 Oscillospiraceae bacterium
AGTGGGGAAGTTTTGAAACGTCAGAAAGTTTAAATCTGGCGAGTTTACTTAGCCTAAAAGTTAGAAAAACTTAATCTAGTAACTTGACTAAATTTCGTAGATTACATGAGTTCTATGTTCTTTCTTTTTTCTATCGCAAAAGAGAAAGAACCAAAGAAAAAATGCTCTTGAACGATAAAGCATTTCGCTCGTTGCGACGAGCGACCAAGGCCCTGCCTTTGGAAACCGCAACCCTTTAAAAAGGGTTGACCTAAACTATTTTCGCTTCGCTTTGAGTGCAGTTAGTCAACTGTTCCCGCTAATCTTTCATATATAGTAACTGCGTCATTAATATGAAGTGGCTCTGTATAATGCGAACCAGGCGCACCAGTCGTTACAAGTGTATAAAATTCTCCATCAATTTCCGCAAGCGATGCAAGACAAAGTCCAGCCTCGTCAGTATATCCAGTCTTACCACCAAGTATTCTTCCATTACCTATATAGGAACTGTCCAACTCTGAAAAAACTGTGCTGGAAAGTGTTATTCCCTCAGGGTGCAGATTGGTTTCAGTGTAATAGCTTTGTGAAGTGAAGATTTCATAGAATGTATCATTTTCAAGTGCGTAATTAAGCAAAATAGAAATGTCAGCAGCAGTTGAATAATGGTCATAATTGTGAAACCCACACACATTAGTAAAGTTAGTGTTACTCATTCCAAGCTCTGTCGCCTTTTCATTCATCAAATCAACAAAAGCCCATTCACTTCCGCTGACATAATTTGAAAGCGTAAGACAACATTCAGCACCAGAACTCAACAACGCACCATAAAGAAGATCACGATAGCTAACGTCCTCATACGCCATAAATCCAGCCGTAGCACCATTTTCAGCAGTAACCTGATCAAATATTTCTCCCGTTATCAAAATTGTTTCATCAATGTCATAAACATTTTCTAATGCGATAATTGCAGTCATGATTTTTGTTAGTGATGCTGGATAAACAATTTCATCTTTATTTTGAGAAAAACTTTCTTCCCCGTCAAGACTAGCTAAAATTGCTGTTTCACTGTCAATTTCTATATCATTAAAATCATAAATTCTTGGAGTAGTTGCGGGTTCTGTTGGCGGTTCAGTGGGTGGCTCTGTGGGTGTTTCCGTTGCAGAAATCTGGGTGTCTGGTGTATCAGCAGTAGCAACATCACCGTTTCGTTTTTGTAGAAGTGTAACTCCTCCAAGAATAACCAAAAGTAATATTAAAATAATAAAAAGCCAGAGAGCAAGTCCTCCAGCAGAATTCGACTTGTTTTTCATTCTTTTCCCTCAATATATATTTTTATACTATTATTTTATCACATGGTTGCCATTACGTCAAGATTTTTGTATCATATGTTGCGGAAAAATGTATAAATACAACTAACGTATACACTTTGTAATCTGATCTATCAAAATATCAAAGCAAAAAAATAACCCGAATTTTAACAAATTCGGGCATATACTAAAAATTAGAGAAAATAAATATGTGTAGAACAAAAGAAAGGAGACAACAAAACGAGTGTGAAATAATTTCATGTCATGAATTATTTAACACTATGGCTATTATACACCAAATTCCGATAATCGTCAACAAAAAAAGAACTTTTTTTCGCTATTGAGTTGAATTTTGTAATTTTGAACAATATTTTATATGAAACATTATACAATATTAATGGCAAATCTGTCGAATTTTACATTATTTTGAAAAAATAAGTCGAATTGTTTAAAAAATTATAGTTAATACAGTTATAACCGTTTTTTAATGAGAGATTTGACAAAAAGGTATTTACAAAACGTCATATGTATGTTATTATTATATAGTAAGGTTATGTGTTTTCACATAGCTAAAATCTATTTTATATTAATCAGGAGGACTATTACCAATGTCAAGAAAAATGAAAACCATGGACGGTAATAACGCCGCTGCTTGGGTATCATACCCATTTACAGAGGTAGCTGCTATTTATCCTATCACACCGTCATCACCAATGGCCGAAGTTACAGACCAATGGTCCGCAAAAGATAAGAAGAATTTGTTTGATCAGTCAGTTAACGTTGTAGAAATGCAGTCAGAGGCTGGTGCCGCTGGTGCTGTTCATGGCTCACTTGCAGCTGGTGCACTTACAACTACTTACACAGCATCTCAGGGTCTTCTCCTAATGATCCCTAATATGTATAAGATTGCCGGAGAACTTCTTCCTTCAGTAATTCACGTTTCAGCTCGTTGTGTTTCTTCACACGCTCTGAACATTTTTGGCGACCACTCTGACGTTTATGCTTGCCGTCAGACAGGTTATGCAATGCTTTGTTCAACAAACCCTCAGGAAATCATGGATCTTGGTGCAGTTGCTCACCTTGCAACAATCAAGGGCAGAGTTCCATTTATCCATTTCTTTGATGGTTTCAGAACTTCTCATGAGCTACAGAAGATCGAAACTTGGTCTGATGAAGATCTAAAGGATATGATCGACATGGACGCAGTTCAGAGATTCCGTGACGAAGCTCTTAACCCTGAGCATCCAGTACTTAGAGGAACAGCTCAGAACCCTGATATCTTCTTCCAGGCTAGAGAAGCTTGTAATTCATATTACGATGCTATGCCAGCAATTGTTGAAGATTATATGGACAAGGTTAATGCTAAGCTTGGTACAGATTATAAGCTATTCAACTACTATGGTGCTGCTGATGCAGAACACATCATTGTTGCTATGGGTTCAGTTAACGATACAATCGAAGAAACAATTGACTTCTTGAACGCCAACGGCGGCAAGTATGGTCTTGTTAAGGTTAGACTTTTCAGACCTTTCGTTGCTGAAAAGCTTGTTGAAGCTATTCCTGACAGCGTAAAGAGAATCACTGTTCTTGACAGAACTAAGGAACCTGGTTCACTTGGCGAACCTCTATATCTAGACGTTGTTGCAGCGCTTAAGGACACTAAGTTCAATAACACACCTATATTCTCAGGTAGATTTGGTCTTGGTTCTAAGGACACAACTCCTGATCAGATTGCTGCTGTTTTCAAGAACGAAGCTAAGCAGAAGTTCACACTTGGTATCAATGATGACGTTACTTTCCTATCACTTGATGCTGTTGAATGTCCTGACACAGCTCCAGTTGGAACAACATCATGTAAGTTCTGGGGACTTGGTTCAGATGGTACTGTTGGTGCTAACAAGAACTCAATCAAGATTATCGGTGACCATACTGACCTTTATGCTCAGGCATATTTCTCATATGACTCAAAGAAATCTGGTGGTGTAACAGTTTCTCACCTTCGTTTTGGTAAGGCTCCAATCAAGTCAACTTACCTTATCAACAAGGCTGACTTTGTTGCTTGTCATAACCAGAGCTATATCGACAAGTATGACATGGTTTCTGATATCAAGCCAGGTGGTACTTTCCTACTAAACACAATCTGGGATATGGAAGGACTTGAAAAGAATCTTCCAGGTCAGGTTAAGAAATATCTTGCAAATAATAATATCAATTTCTATACAATCGATGGCGTTAAGCTTGGCGAAGAAACAGGTATGGGTACAAGAATTAATACAATTCTCCAGTCTGCATTCTTTAAGCTTGCTGACATTATCTCTTTTGAAGACGCTGTTAAGTACATGAAGGATGCAGCTGAATATTCTTACAGCAAAAAGGGACAGGACATCGTTGAAAAGAACTGGAACGCTATTGACGCTGGTCACCAGAACGTTGTTAAGATCGAAATCCCAGCTTCATGGGCTGACGCTGCTGACACACAGATGGGTGTTGCTAACGTTACTTGTGCAAACAAGGCTTTGGCTGATTATGTAAATAACATTCAGATTCCTTGTAACGCTCAGAAGGGTGATTCACTTCCAGTTTCTGTATTCAAGGATGCTGCTGACGGTACATTCCCACAGGGTTCTGCTGCTTTCGAAAAGAGAGGTATTGCAGTTAAGGTTCCTAACTGGATTCCTGAAAACTGTATCCAGTGTAACCAGTGTGCTTATGTTTGTCCACACGCTGTTATCAGACCAGTTGCTATGTCTGCTGACGAAGCTGCAAATGCTCCAGAAGGCATGAAGATGGTTGACTTTAAACCAGCTATGGAAGGTCTGAAGTTTGCTTTGACAGTTTCTGCACTTGACTGTACAGGTTGTGGTTCATGTGCTAATGTCTGTCCTTCAAAGAACAAGGCTCTTGTTATGGAACCACTTGCTTCACAGCTAGTTGAACAGGACAAGTTTGCTTATGGTATTACAATTGACGAAAAGCAGGCAGTAGCTGACAAGTTCAAGGCTACAACAGTTAAGGGTTCACAGTTTAAGCAGCCAATGCTTGAATTCTCAGGCGCTTGTGCTGGTTGTGGTGAAACACCTTATGCAAAGCTTATCACACAGCTTTACGGCGACAGAATGTACATTGCTAACGCAACAGGCTGTTCTTCAATCTGGGGTGGTTCTGCTCCTTCAACTCCTTATACATACAATAAGGAAGGTAAGGGTCCAGCTTGGTCTAACTCACTATTTGAAGATAACGCTGAATTCGGTTACGGTATGTTCCTTGGTCAACAGACTCTAAGAAACAGAGTTGTTGATAAGGTTAAGGCATTAAACGAAACAACAGACAATGCTGGCGTTAAGGCAGCAATTGCTGAATATTTAGATACTCTTGAAGATGGAAACGCTAACACACCTGCTTCAAACAAGCTTGTTGCTGAGCTTGAGGCTTGTGGATGTGATGCTGCTAAGGACGTTCTAAAGATGAAGGACTACCTAAGAAAGAAATCACAGTGGATCTTCGGTGGTGACGGCTGGGCTTATGATATCGGTTTCGGTGGTCTTGATCACGTTATCGCTTCAGGTCAGAACGTAAACATCTTCGTATTCGATACAGAAGTTTATTCAAATACTGGTGGTCAGTCTTCAAAGGCTACTCCTACAGGCGCTATTGCACAGTTCGCAGCTGCTGGTAAGGACGTTAAGAAGAAGGATCTTGCTGGTATCGCAATGAGCTATGGTTATGTATACGTTGCTCACATTGCTATGGGTGCTGACTATAATCAGTGTATCAAGGCTATTGCAGAAGCTGAAGCTTATGATGGTCCTTCAATCATCATCGGTTATGCTCCATGTATTAACCATGGTATCAAGACTGGTATGGGAACTGCTATGGCTGAAGAAAAGAAGGCTGTTCAGGCTGGTTACTGGCACCTTTACAGATACAACCCAACTCTAAAGGCAGAGGGCAAGAACCCATTCATCATGGATTCAAAGGCTCCAAACATTGACGAATACAAGAACTTCCTAATGGGAGAAGTTCGTTACAATTCTCTTGCTCGTCAGAATCCTGAAAGAGCAGAAGCTCTATTTAACAAGTCAGTTGAAAACGCTAAGGATAGATATGATTATCTTTCAAGACTTGCTAAGCTTTATGGCGAAAACTAATTATCATAACTTTTTCAAATCTTTTTAAGCAAAAGGAATTGTCGTAGCACAATACGAAATGTCTAGACCATAAAAAATAACAGCAGACTTGAACATGAGTCTGCTGTTTTTTTATATAAAAAAACGGACTGTTGCATTTAAGTAACAGTCTCAGTTTGTCGAAAAATTGTAATTCTAACTTTTAAATTTTATTTTACAAAAGCTTTTAGTTATTCTGACGTTTCAAAACTTCCCCACTATCGTGCGTTTTGAAAGGCTACTAGAACTCGACGTAAATCCTAAAACTAAGCCCGCCGAACGGCGATTGAGTGCAGCGTCACGCTGCTTTTTCACTTGCAAAAAAGAATCCTCTTGTCGCCTATGGGCGACAATTCACAAGAAAAAGACGCTTTTAAGGCTGTAAGATTTCGCTCTGCGGAGCGAACAAGGCTCTGCCTTTGGAAACCGCAATTTTTGAAAAAATTGAGTAAACTTTTATATCGCCGTTCGGCGGTGATAGTCAACTTATGCCACCTTTTTCGACAGCCCGTTTCTACGTTTAGTTCCCAATAGATGGTTCATAATCTTCGTCGCTCACTGCCCTGTTTAACGCTTCAGGCAGCTCAGGATTTCTCCATTCTAAAGTATTTCTTTCAAGCTCTGAGCCATTATCCCATAAAAATGTCGGTATATTATCTTCATGACATAGTTTGACAAACATTTCACTAAAAAATACTCTGCTTTTTTCATCATTTCCCCATGAAGTTCCATATTCTCCAATAATAACGGGGATGTCATTATCTGTGAAAGTTGAAGTCATATTGCTTACAAGCCTTTTCATCTCTGAAATTTCATTCTGGCTTCCCCATGTTTTCTGCTGAGTCGTTGTACAAAATTGCCAAGGCGTATAGTAATGCAGAGATAAAATACAACGATTTTCAGCGTCATCTGGCATTTTAAAATTGTTACTGCAAGACATAGTAATGTCAGTATAATACCCAGCTATAAGGAGATGACGTTCAGGGTTATTTCCACCACTATTTCTAATCAAATCAACAAATTCCTGATTCATGTCATTTAATACGTTGAAATTTTCAGGGCCTCTGAGATCATCAAAACCAACTTCATTCATAGATTCAAAAATAAGTCTTTCAGAGTAACCTTCAAAGCGAGTCGCAATCTGTGACCAGACTGCCTTATATTCTTCAATCACACCATCATAATCATATGAGGCATTTCTTATCCACGCACCAAAATCAGGATCTCCGCCACCATCATGGTGAACATTAATAATTACATACATATCAAGTGAATAAGCGTAGTTAACGACCTCCTCAACCCTGTTCATCCATGTTTCGCTAATTTTATATTCCGGTGCATTGCCTAAATGGTCACGCCATGTAATAGGTATACGCACGGAATTAAAACCATCCGCTTTGATTTTCTCAAATAGCTTTTTAGTTGCTTTGGGATTACCCCAAAGGGTTTCATCAACTTCTTCTCCGTCTTCAGGCGCTTCATTTATTTTTCCATCACCGTCACGGTCAGCCGCACAAACATCGAGTGTATCCCCAAGATTCCAGCCAAGTGTCATTTCAGAAACAAGCTGAATTGAAGTGATATCTCTCATTTTTTCGGCTTTTTCTCCACACGAAGATAAAGAGCATACAAGCAAAGCAACTGCTAATAAAGCAGTTACAATTCTTTTTTTATTCATATTCGCCTCCGTTATAATCATGACAACACCGCATGATTATAATTTCTCAAAAAGCGCCGTTCGTCAGGAATAGTTTAACTTGCTCCGCCGAACGGCGTTTTAAAAGTTTACTCAATTTTTTCATAAATTGCGGTTTCCAAAGGCAGCGCCTTGGTCGCTCTCCGCAGAGAGCGAAACGCCTTATCGTTCAAGAGCCTTTTTCTTTGGTTCTTTCTATTGCGGCGTGTGAAAAAAGAAAGAACTAGAACTCGTTAAAGGTTTGAGGGCAGTTGCTAAATTCAGTTATTTAAATAATTTATTTGTGCAGTTTGTTTGCTCATAGGTTTGACGTGCAGAATCTTTGTGTGATGTTGACTAAATTAATTATCAATTGATATTTTTACTTCTGCTGAAAGTTTATTTTCCTCTTTATCAACTTTTTCAGCTTTAATAACATTTTCAGTTTTCTCAGCCTTGTCAACTTTCGTAACATTCTCAGTTTTTTTAGATTTCTCAGACTTATCAGCGCTTGCCTTTGCTTTTGCAATTGCTTTTTTCTCAGCCTTTTTATAGGACTCCTCAAAGAAATATCTTTGAACATCAAGTGGCTGGTCATCGTTGTATGCGTGTATATATGTGCCGTCGGAAAGCTGATTTCTAGCCTTGACATTGTCCTTTAGGAATATTTCAAACATACTCCATAAACGTTGCTTTAGACGTTCATTGTAAATCGGTGCTGCAACTTCGACACGTCTTTCGGTGTTTCTTGTCATAAAGTCAGCAGAGCTTATATATATCTTGCATCGTTCTTTTGTTCCAAAAATATACATTCTACTATGTTCAAGGTATCTTCCAACAATACTTCTGATTGTAATATTCTCAGTTTCACCCTCAACACCAGCAATAAGGCTGCAAATTCCTCTTACCACTAAATCAATTTTAACTCCCGCCTTTGAGGCTTTAATAAGCTTCTTTATTATAACCTTATCGCAAAGTGAATTGATTTTTATACCTATATATGCAACCTCACCGTTTTCAGCAAGCTTTATTTCATCTTCAATCATTTCAACAACTCGATTTTGAAGACAAAGCGGTGCAACAAGGAGATGCTGTGAACTTTCAACCAATTTATTCTCAATAAGTGATTCAAAAACGTTTTGAGCATCAGCACCAATCTCCTGATTAGCTGTCATAATTGAAAGGTCGGTATAAAGCGTTGATGTTTTCTCGTTATAGTTACCAGTTCCTACCTGAGTTATATACTCCGTTTTACCAGCATTTTTACGAGTAATCAGCAGCAGTTTTGAATGAACTTTCAGTTCTCTTGGGCCATACATTATATTACAGCCCGAATCCTGAAGTCGTTTTGACCAGCTGATATTATTCTCCTCATCAAACCTTGCACGAAGTTCGACTAAAACCGTAACTTCTTTCCCATTTTCAGATGCCTCGCAAAGTGCCTCAACTATCTGACTGTTTTTAGCAAGCCTGTAAAGAGTAATCTTAATTTCAGTAACCTTTGGATCATTCGCAGCTTCGTTCAGTAGCTGTATAAACGGTCTTATAGTTTCATAAGGATAGCTTAGTAAAATGTCATGGCGTTTAATTTGAGGAATCATAGGCATATTTTCTGCTATGCTTGCAGATTTCTGTGGCAAAAACTTGTCAAATTTAAGCTTAGGATTGTCAAGCATATCTCTTATTGTACCAATAAAGGAAAGATCCAGTGGGGTTTTCAGATAGAAATTATGATTTTCATCTAAAGCAAGCTTTTTGCATAAAAATTTAAGTGCCGGCTGACTGAAATTTTCAGAAAGCTGCATTCTTACTGGATGAAGCTTTCTACGCTTTTTACAAAGTTCCTCCATTGCCTCTCTGAAATCAAAATCTTCGTCATAAAGACCCTCTTCAACAGTTATATCCGCATTTCTTGTAATACGGAAAAGTGCCTTATCAATAACCTTATAATTTTTAAAAATAGTTGGTGCAAAGTGTAAAATAAGGTCTTCTGCAAGAATAAATCTGTTCCCGCCAGAAAGCCTGATAACTCTGTTAAACTGTCCACTAGCTGGAAGTATTCCAAGCTTTATATTCGACTTAGAATGAAGCTGAACCGCACAATATATTTCTTTATTTTTCAAAAATGGGAATGGATTTTTTTTGTCGATAATAAGTGGAAAAACAAGAGGTTTAATTTCCTTTTTAAAATATTCATGTAAATACCGTTGCTCCTCAATAGTTGCTGAACGGAAATTAATCTGCTCAACTCCATATTCCATAAGCTCAAGCATAATATTTTTATATGCAATATCCTTCATTGGTTCAAGTTCGTTAACCTTATAGAAAATAGCATCTAACTGTTCTTTTGCAGTCAGGTTTGTTTTATTATCCTTCTTTTTAGGATTAACAAGCATCTGATCGTATAACGAACCTACTCTAACCATAAAAAATTCATCAAGGTTGCTTTGGAAATTACTTGAAAAAGTCAAGCGTTCTAAAAGCGGAACAGACAAATCTTGTGCTTCTTCAAGGACTCTTTCATTAAATTTCAGCCAAGATAATTCTCTATTTTCATAAACTAGATTTTCTGCCATATCATTTCCTCCGTTTTTACCAGTTCAAATAGAATAGATTTTAACTGGAATTAGTATTATATAAATCTAAACACAAACAATATATTTCATAAAAAACTTAATTTTTCTTATATAATTATTATATAACAAATATCTTAATTCGTCAAGAAAGGTAATATAAATTATCGTTAAAAAAGTGTTAAATTTGTATAAATTTTCTAAATTTGAAAAAGACGGCTGCATTTCTGCAACCGTCTAATTTTAAATTTTTCTTATTTAGCAGCATTCACCGCTGATTCAACAATCTTTTTGAAAAACCATGAATTATTACTTCTGTCAAGAAGTCCAAACTCTTCGGATTTTCCGTTGTCCCAGATAAAACAAGTTATTCCACGCTGTTTTGCAGCCTTTATGTAGTAAGCCATGTAGTTTGCACGAACGTCGTCATTCCCCTTATTTGTCACACCACATTCGCCAATGATTACAGGGATCCCCTTGTCAATGAAATACTTTTTAGCAAGGTCAAAGCCCTTGTCTAATTCAGCCTTATCAGAATCAGTTCCCCAATCAGATCTTGAATCCTCATTCCCAGCAAAGTCCCATGGTGAATAATAGTGAATAGAAACAATAATTCTGTCATCATCAGGGATTTTAACATCCTTAAGTCCGGTTTCGTCCATTGCTGCTGCGTGAGAAGTTATAATAAGTGAACGTGTTGCATTGTTTCCACCGGATTTTCTTACTGTTTCAACAAATGCCTTAAACAGGTTATTAATAACTTCACGTTCTTCTGAAATACCACAAGTCCATTCGTCTGTTCCGCCAATTATTCTTGGTTCGTTCATACCTTCAAAAAGAAGGTGATAGTCGTAATCCTTGAAACGAGTAGAAATCTGTTCCCAAATTTTTACAAGCTTTGCTTTTACCTTTGCTTCATCAGCTTTACTTGGATTTAACCAAGTGTAATCATCATGATGTACATTTAAAATAACATACATATCATTATCAATAACATAGTCAATAACTTCATTTACACGATTAAGCCATGCTTCATCAATCTTATCACCATTCAAGTGTTCATTCCAGCTTACTGGAACTCTAACTGCATTAAATCCAGCAGCCTTGACAGTGTCAATCATTTTCTTTGTTGTAACTGGATTTCCCCACGCTGTTTCAAAATTATCAACATCCCAGTCTATGTTATAACAATCAAGGGTATTTCCTAAATTCCAGCCGATTTTCATATCCTTTACTATATCTGCTGAACTTTTTACATTTGATGTGTCTTCTTTTTTATCGTTTTCCTTTGGTGCATCTGCGTCTGCGTTTGCATTTACTGCAACTGCTGGTGCAGAGCTGCTGCTATACTTAACTGTTACAGATTTAAGCGTTACAGAGTCTTGCTTGCTCCACCAGTAACCAAGCATAACGTCTCCGTCTGAATCAATATAATCTTTGATTTCATCAGGCACAAGCCAGTAAAGCATTGTACTGTCTGAGCTTGTCATAACAGCTACGTTTCCGCTCTGATACCAGCCCTTTTCCTTTTTAACAGGGCATGAATCATCAACCGATATACCGAATGCTCCAGAATATTTCTGAAGTTCTCCGCCACCTTCAACCTTAAATTCAAAGTATTGTGGAATATCACCATCAGAAATTAAATCTGAAAGAGGGATATTTAATTTTTTATCACTTTCACTGCCGTATTTTAATGTTTTATTTGGTTCAATAGTCTTTGTTCCATCAACAGGAATTTCAGCAGAAGTAGAATAGTTACAGATAATACTTGCAAGTCTTAGTTTCTGAACTCCGCCCCACCAGTAACCGATTTCAACAGAGCCTTTATCGCTTATATTAATGTAATCCTGAATTTCTCCTGGAACATCCCATTTAACTTCAAGGTAAGCACTGTTTACGTCCATCTCAAAGTCGTCAGACTGATACCAGCCCTTATTAGTAGCCGCCTTGCATGAATCGTCAACAGAAATTCCACAGCCACCCTTGTAACTGCTGATATTTGAAGAACCATCTTCAGCATAGAATACAAATACAAATGATTCTACCTTATCTCCTGGCTTTACAAATTCATTTAATGACGCTTTGTAGGTTTTATTGCCATCATAGTCAAGAATTTCATTTATATCACTTTTTTCATTTCCCATAGAGAAACTAACTGTTTCAGTTGGACTAATAGGTACTGTTGTAGTCTGAATAGTCGTTGTAGCAATCGTAGGAGCTTCTGTAACTGGTGCTTCAGTTGTTTCAGCCTCTGTTACTACTTCAGTTGCTGATGACTCTTCTGTAGTAGTTTTTTCCTTGTTGTTATCAAGCAGAAATGCCGTTACAACACCAGCCAGAGCAAGAATTATAATTGCCATAACGATAATTACAATTTTCGTCCCTTTGTTATTCTTTTTCTCTTCCATTACCTTAATTCTCTCCTTATTTTTTCAATCTATAATCATTCTATTAAAAAACAATTCTATGCAGAGTGATTATATACAGTATGACCTTAATTATTATATCTTGAATTCATAATTTTGTAAAGATAAAAACACAAAAAAATCCCCTTTGTAACTAAATACAAAGGGGCGTAAAAAAAGAGAGTGACATAATTAGAGGAGATGAAATTATAAAACAATCTTATCAACTGCCTTTAATCCCAGTCAGTATTTCAACTGACAAGCATATTATGCCTTAATTTTGTGATAGTATCATGATATAAACGTGACTGTATTTTAAAAAAGCTTTTTTTGAATTTATAAAAAATTTCCAAATCAAAAAAAGAATATTTAAAAAAATTCTGAAGATAATAATGCCATGAACAAAACAAATGCTTAACGAATTAAACGTTGATAGTTTACTTTCAACACTTAATTGAAAGCGTTGATGTTCTGGAAACGAGGTGGACAGTATGTGGGACAAGCTAGCACTGACTCTGCTTATAATAGGCGGAATCAACTGGGGTCTGGTTGGTATTTTCCAATTTGACCTTGTAGCATGGCTCTTTGGTGGAGGCGACAGCATTTTAAGCAGAGCAATCTATATTATAGTTGCAATTGCTGCAATCTGGTGTATATCTCTACTTTTCAGACCAGGCGAAAGGCTTATTGAAGCTACAGACTCATAAACAATACTAATCCTTGATTAAAACAATTTATGTTTTTAATTTTATTAGTATAAGTCCTCATTAAAAGCGATATTTTCTCATTTAACTCTATAATGCCGCAGATTAAATGCTTCTATATCGCACAAAAAGAAAAGCCGTTTGTATTTATTTACAAGCGGCTTTTCATATTCACGAACATTAAAATATAAATGATTTATAATGTAATCAATATATTTAAGGAGGAAAATGTTCAGAACAAATGAAAAAAATTTATTTCAACGCCAATTAGCGGAATTTTTGGACTGCCTTTTTTCAAGGTAGACAGTAACCTGATTATACCTAAAAAGAAATTTTCCTTTTGGGTATGGTTATATTATATCGGCTGATTATGGGCATTACTTAATACCTTTAAGAAAAAATTGTGAAAGTTTATGGAGTAAATTGGTGGTAAATAATTTAGCCATAACCTTTGAGCAGTTAAACTATCCCTGCCAAACGGCGATTGGTCAACATTACGTTGCTTATATTCTAAAAAATTTAAATGCATTTTCAGAAGTGGCATCTAACAGTTCCTGTGGCGTTACACCCTTAATCTCCGCCGCCTTGACTGCAATCTTCTCAATCATACTACTATCACAACGTTGCCCTCTGAAAGGCTCTGGAGCCATATATGGACAGTCTGTTTCAAGCATCAATCTGTCTAGCGGAACTTCTGCAAGTGCCTTTAACGCTTTTTTGGAGTTCTTGAAGGTTAATACTCCGGTAAAGCTGATGTGCATTCCAAGTGAAATAACTTCCTTCGCTGTTTCAGCAGAACCGCTGAAACAATGCAAAACACCATTTGGACGGTATTTCCTGAGTATTTCCATAGTATCATCATTTGCATTTCTTGAGTGAACAATAATAGGCAAACTTAACGAACTTGCAAGCTCTAGCTGTTGTATAAAAAGCTTTATCTGACGCTCACGGTTATAGTTATCATAATGATAATCCAGCCCGATTTCACCAAGCGCCTTTACTTTAGGAGATGATTTCAACATTTTTTCAAGTTCGCATATAAAATCATCTGGTGTTCTTGCTTCTGCCTCTGGATGAACTCCACAAGCAGCATATATATAGTCATATTTTTCAGCAATTTCAATACATTTTTTTGAATCGTTCATATCAGAACCAATTGTCACTATTCCGCTAATGCCCTTATCCGGAAGGCTTTTTAACAAGTCATCACGATCTGAATCAAAACCAGACTCAGTATAATGCGCATGAGAATCAAAAATATTATTCAGCATCTGTTTCACTCTCCGTTTCAGGTAACATCGGCTGAAGAGTTTCTTCCTGCTGGGCATTTGTTGTTTCAACAACAAAATATTGTGATATTTCATCAATAAATGATGCATCTAATACGAATTTATCAGCGGTCTGAATTCCAAATGGTGTCACAAACTTTGCACGGTCAGAGATAGTTTCGTCATCCTTAGGATCAGTATATTTCATAAGGAATTTTACACCATATTTTTCCTGTTGGTAATCAAGTGCAGAAATATCAGTTGCATTCGCATTAACTAAAAATTCAAATGTATTATCCAGATTATCAGCAACTCTTACACCACTAGTCTGATTTGTCATAGCTGTAATAAGCGAAGCGGCAGTTGAAACACGCTGAATTTCTCCGCCACTAAATCCGCCGTAGCTAATTATGTTCTCAATCTGGTCTGAGCTAAGGTACTGCATACCGTCAGTCTTTTTGAATCCATCAATGTTTCCTGGAACAGCAAAATTAACGCCACCCATAATGTTGCATAGCTTTTGGAATGACTCTGAATTAAAGACCATGTAACGATCAACAGGAACTTCCAAAGAGAACTCTGTAGCAGATTTAACTTCTGCGCCACCACTTGTTTTATAAATCTCAGTCAGTGACTTATTCTGTTCTCCAACAATCATATTATCAGGTAATCCAATAAAAACAATCTGCTTATGAACAGGCATTGTACGCATCAGCATAAATGTATAAGCCTTAGGAGCAACGTCCTTTTCTTTCTCTTCAGGTTCTTCCCAGTCATAGGTTTCGTCATCTTCGTCACTGCTTTCGTCCTCAGAAGAATCATCCCAATCCTCATCATCGTCGAAATCATCTTCATCATCATCTTCGTCATCAGATGAAGTATCAACTTTATCACTCAAATCAAGTACTAATAAAATAGTGTGGCTATTGCTGTCTGAAAGCGAACCTCCTTCGTTTGTCATAGTAAGCAAAGAAGAATTATCACCGTCTATTCTATCGTAAATAATCATTGCGATACCACCTATGATGATAAGTGATATTAAAAAAGTCAATAAAAATGGAATTGCAATAGTTCCCGATTTCTTTTTTTTCATAATATTATTAATCTCCCTTCGATTAATGCCGAAAATTGTAATTTATTCATTTTTGTAATGCAATATTCAAAATGTTGAAAACATTGTTGAAAACGTTGAAAGTTTTTATCTGGCGGACACATTTCCTGATTATTCGTCAAATTAAACATTCAATCGAAAATAATTTGTGATTTTTTTTCAACATATCCTGTTGCACTAGCAACATCAGCAACCTTTATTAATGATAACTCAAGCCCCTTTTTTCTGGCATAAGCAATTGTCTGACCAGTTCCACTTTTAAAATTATCCACAACACCAATAAGGCATGAAGAATTATCAACCATAAATTGATTTCTGTTTTTATAGCAATCTCTTGAGTATTCGTTAGAAACACAAATTATCTCATGAGCCTTCTCAAGAACATTATTAAGCGACCATAAATCCTCACCTTTAAATGTATTACCATGTTCAGAATATGGTTTGGCACAAATTAACTTTATATTCGGAAACTTTTTCTGAATGTCAATTACCGAATCTGCTGCCCAAAGGTCAACACCTCTTGCAAGTCCAGATATAAAGTACTCATACCCTGATTGTGCAGCCATGTAAATTCGATAATAAAGCATACTTCTGAGCATATTTAGCAGACCGCTATTTTGTTCGCCATATCCGGGCAATTTTTCAGGACGATGCCCTGTAAAACATACTGTTTTTTCCTTAATCATTTCAGAAAAAAGCTCCTTTCGATTAAAATCACCTAGGACAATTCCGCTAAAGATTCGTGCAAAGTCATCCGACAGGCTTTGTACGGTGTTGCTTAAAATAAGAACAAAAATTTCATACATTAAGAAGTATAACATAATTCATTTAAAAATTCAAGATACTGGAATATATTTTCATTATAGAAAACACAAATCAAATATATCAATCTTATATATGTAAGCATAATTAATAATTGGAAAAAGGCTTTTTTGTCGCAAATGCTGTATTTTTCGCTTTTATGTACTATTTTTAGTATTGATTATTGACAGTTTGAAATTTTAAAGCTATAATGTATAAAGAAAAGTATTCGTTTTATATTTATAATGAGGAGGAATTACAAAATGATAAAACTAATCAAAAGAATTTCTTCAGCTATAACTGCGTCTGTACTGGCTCTTTCAATAGCTGGTTCACTTCCACTTGTTAACGTTACTGCTGAAGAATCTAACGTTGTTTTCCATGCTGAATGTGAGAACTTAACCTTAACCGATGGCGCAACAGTCTGGACTTCTATTTACAATACACAGGTTCCAGGTTATTCAGGTGATGGTTTCATATACCTTACAAATGGAAAAATCAAGTTTGAAGTAGATGTTCCTGAAGAGGGTATGTATGAATTTAAAACAAGATTTGTTCAAATTCTTAGTCAGGATGGAAGAGAACAAACTATTTCTGTAAACGGTTCAGAATATATGGTTAAATTCCCATATGCTGAAACATGGCAGGACATCAGCTTCGGTATGTTCAGATTAAAAAAGGGTGTAAACGAAATCGAGCTTCTTCCTAAGTATGGATATGCTTGTTTTGATACAATCACAGTTGAAAAGGCTGTTTTCCCTGATCTTACTATCGACCCTGTACTTGCTGATAAAAACGCAACAAAGGAAACACAGGGACTTATGAAGTATCTGTGTGAGATTTATGGAAAAAATACTATTTCAGGTCAACAGGAAATCTACGGTGGCGGACATACAGCCGACAGTCCTAATGGCTACAGTGGCGCTGACCTTTTAGGATATGAATCTGAATTTGAATGGATTAAGAAGAATTTTGGTGATTATCCAGCAATCAGAGGCTTTGATCTGATGAATACAAACCCACTTTACGGTTGGGATGATGGTACGACCGAAAGAATGATTGAATGGGGCGAAAAGAATGGTATCCCAACAGTTTGCTGGCATATCAATCTTCCAACAGATTTTACAAACTATGAAATTGGTGATGCACTTGACTGGAAACAGTGTTCTTACGGAAAGAACAAAACTTTCGATGTAAATAAAGCAACAGTTGAAGGTACTAAAGAGCATGAATATGTAATGCTTACTATTGATTTGATTGCTCAGGAACTTTTAAAGGTTCAGGATGCTGGTGTTCCAGTTATTTTCAGACCTTATCATGAGGCTGAGGGCAACGGTGGAGATGGCGAAGGAGCATGGTTCTGGTGGGCGCAGGATGGTGCTGAAGCTTTTAAAAAGCTATGGAAACAGCTTTACACAACTCTAACTGAAGACTATGGAATTCACAATCTTATCTGGGAATATAACAGCTATACACTTACAACTTCACCACAATGGTATCCAGGTGATGATTATGTTGATATCGTAGGCTTTGACAAGTACAACACTCAGTATAACCGTCATGATGGCAAAACATCAGGTCCTAACGAAGATGCTATTTCTGGCACATTCTATAACCTTGTTAACTTAACAGACAACCATAAGCTTGTTTCTATGCCAGAAAATGACACAGTTCCAAGTCTTGAAAATATAATGGTTGAAGAAGCTTTCTGGCTATATTTCTGTATCTGGTATGATAACGGACAGGAAAACTTCCTTTCAGATAGTGACAGATATAACAATTTTGACACTCTAAAGAAAATGTATCAGAGCGATTTCTGTATTACATTAAGTGAACTTCCGGATTGGAAAAATTATGCAGATGGTGATGTTAAGCCAACACAGGCAACAACTGAAAAGCCAACTGAAGTTCCTAATCCAGCATTTATTCCTGGAGATGTAACTAAAGATAAAACAGTAAATGTATTTGATGCGGTTGCATTAAGAGAACTGATCAATCATCCTAAGCCATCTCCAGCTATATTAAGTCCTTCGGCTGCGGACACTAATGGTAACGGCACTATTGAAGTTGCTGATTTAGTTTTACTTCATGAATATCTTGTAGGTTTGGATGTTGAATTACATTTTTATAATGGTTAATATGAATTTAAAAAATCAATAAAATATCAATTCATGTAAAGGGGTTGTTGCTTTTAGCGACAACCCCTTTTCGTATCGAAAAAGTTTAATTCTTACGTTTCAAAATTGTCTCTAAAACTAAGCCCGCCGAACGGCGATTGGGTGCAGCGTCACGCTGCTTTTTCACTTGTAAAAAAGCACCTTCTTGTCGCCTATGGGCGACAATTCACAAGAAAAAGACACTTTTAAGGCTGTAAGATTTCGCTCTGCGGAGCGACCAAGGCCCTGCCTTTGGAAACCGCAACCCTTTAAAAAGGGTTGACCTAAACTGAAACGCCGTTCGGCGGGGATAGTTAACTTATTTCGTCGATTGCTACCTTTTTCGACAAACTGTAATGGCGGTATAAATTCAGCACATTATTGTAAAAATAATTAAGGCGGTGAAAAAATTTCACCGCCTTAATTTTATCTATAAATATTTAATTTTTATAAGCCGAGTCAACACTTAAAAATTCCTCAAGGCAAAGTCCACTCTCGTAAACTTCAGTTGCCTTATCAACTCCTAAATATCTGATATGCCAAGGTTCATACTGATAACCTGTGAAATGTGCCTTTCCCTCTGGAAAACGTATAATAAATCCATATTTATGAGCGTTTACAGCAACCCAGTCACTTTCAGGTGTATATCCGAATGAATCGTCTATACTGTTAAGGTCAAACGCAAGACCTGTCTGATGGTCAGAATATCCTGGACGCGAAGAATAAGTATCAGCAGTTTCTTGTCCATCACTTGAAACATAGTTATTATAAATTCTTTCCTGATCGTAATATGAACGGTAATCTGAAGAAATGTATATGTCAAGTCCTTCAGCCGCCGCATCATCTTGCATTTCATAAAAAGCATCTAATGCCTCTTGATTTATTCCCGGATCGTAGTCGGCAGGCAGAGGATAGCTTTTGTTTGCCAGCAGAATTCCGTCAATATAGGTAACTCCGTTTTCTACAACAACTTCGTGTTCGCCGGCTTCAACATAAACACGCATTGTTGCATTGTTATTCGTTCCGCGGATCGTTACTGTTATATCACATGAACCTTGTGCTTGTCCTGTAACATAGCCTTCATTTACAATTGCAACAGACTGATTTGAGCTTTCCCAGATATATTCTCCCTCAACACCAGTATTGTTAACAACAACTGCATCAAAGCTTTCGCCTGCTTTTATTGTCTTTTCGCTTAAATCAAAATAAAAATCACCTTGTGTATCTTCGTTTTTCACATCAGCAGGGATTTCATTCTGTGTAGCTTCGTATGTATTTTCTATTGTAGCTTCTGTTTCAGAAGTTGTCGGCGAAATTGCTTGTGAATTCTCAATAGGCTCGCGGTCTTTTGAAACAAGCAATGTAACCAAACCAACAATGAGCGCAACCAAAACTATAGCAACACATACAATTAGTGTTATTTGTCGTCTTCTATACATTCTTCTTTTTTCTTCTGTCATTTTTTACCTTCCATTTCATACATTAAACTATAATTTCATCAATACTTTATTCTGCGTAATGCTTTCTTAAATATAGCATAATATATAAAATTTGTCAAATAAATTTTGTTAGATTATCTATAAAAAATCTATTGAAATTTATATTAAAATAAGGTATAATAAATTTGATGGGTTCGTAATTATAACCAAAATAGTTTGCTTTATTAGTAAATTTTTAATGAATTCAAATATTTTAGAGGGAGAATTAGCTATGAGTATTAAAAAAAGAGTATTAGGGCTGATTTCAGCAGCTGTGCTTGCTGTTTCAGTAGCCCCAAACATCAATCTTGCATCACAATATGTGTCAGCGGCTGAAGATGTTTCAAACACAATGGATTGGGGTGCTGTTGAAATCGGTGGCGGCGGTTTCGTTTCAGGAATTATTACCGGACAAAACGAAATGATTGCCCGTACAGACGTTGGTGGTGCATATAAGTATAACTATGACACTGACAGATGGGAACAGCTTGTTGCATTTATTAATTATGCAGACAGAGGCTTTTTAAGTGTAAGCGGTGTTGCAATTGACCCAACAGATGACGATACATTCTATATGCTTTGCGGATGTGCGTATTTCTCAGGTGCAAGAACAGTTATTTTCCGTACTCGTGACGGCGGTAAGACATTCGATGAAATCGATGTTACTGACATGATTCAGGTTCACGGAAATGGTGACGGCAGACAGTGCGGAGAACCAATCGCTATTGACCCTGAAAATCCTGATGTTATTTACTGTGGTGGTGACGTAACTGCGGGTGATTCAGCACTTATTATGTCAAAAGACGGTGGTGACACTTGGGAATCAGTTAAGGGTTATGATGATTTAGGATTTTTTAAGTATACTGTTAACTGGCCTTTCTGGGATACCCATCCAGTTAGAGCCGCTACAACTTCAGCAGAGCAGGGTTATAATCAACAGAATGGTGTAGGCACAATTGCAATTGAAGACGGCAAGGTTTATGTTGGAACATCTATAAAGGGTGAAACTAACGTTCATGTTGCTGATGTAGGTAAGGATAACTTCAAAGAGTTAAGTGCTGATTTGCCAACAGCTAATTATCCTTCAAGAATCAGCAAGGACGTTAATGGTAATCTGTTTATAACATATATAGCAGGTCTTGCATTCAACGGAAGTGCAGGCGGTGCTTATAAGTATGACACAAAAACTGGAACTGTAACTGATATTTCACCAACTAAAAATGGATATGGTGCAATTTACAGTGATCCAAAAAATCCTGACCATCTTGTAGCTACGACCTGTGGTCTTTGGTATTCTCAGATGTGGCAGGCATGGTCTGATGACGTTGGCCCAGCATGGGGCGACCGTTTCTTTAAGTCAACTGACGGCGGTAAATCATGGATTAGCATGACTCCAGGAAACACTACAGGCTGGGGCGGTCCTCTCGAGGCTGAATACCTTCAGGATGGCGGAAGAAGCTGGATCAGAAACAAGGCTATTCACTGGGTTGGTGCAATTGTAATTGACCCAAGAGATACTGACAAAATCTTTGTTACATCTGGTAACGGAACTTTTGCTTGTGATAACACATGGGATGAATGCCCACAATTCTACTTCCATCCAGATGGAATCGAAGAAGTAGTTGCTCTTGATATGATAAGCATTCCTGGAGGAAATCCATTCTCTGCAATTGGTGACTATGACGGTTTTGAACACGCATCAGTTACTGAATCAGGAAAACAGCATTATCCTAATATGGGATCAACAAGCTCAATTGCTTACTGCCCACAGAATCCTGACGTTATGGTAAGAATTGCTGAACATCAGGGAGATAATGGTTCTGCATATTATACACTTGATGGCGGCGATAATTGGGTATCAATGAAGGCTTCTGCTGGCGGTAAAGCTTATATAACTCAGCTTGCAGACGGAAAATATCGTATATTTAAGGGTTCAAGCGATAGTGGTTCAATTTCATATACTGATAACTTCGGTGAAACATGGTCAACTAGTGAGGGAATCCCAAGTGCATACGGTTCAAAGCCAACATATATGCTTGTTGAACCTGATAAGCCAAATGTAGTTTATGCTTATGCAACATACTATAACTCATCTTGGTTTTATTCAAAGCCAGAGCCTACAATTGATGATGCACACTATTCATTCTGCGTAAGTACTGACTATGGTAAAACATTTACTTCAACAAATGTAGCAATGTACGACCAATGTGACAGTGCAGCAAGAATTGCTTATCTTGGCGAAGATAATCTGATTCTTGGAGCTGGATACTACGGCCTATACAATGTAACAAACGGCGGAAAAACAGTTAAGAAGATTGACAGTGTTTATTACTGTAAGACTGTTGGATATGGTGCTCCTGAAAAGGCTGGCGATGTAAATACTCTTTATATGTACGGAAAGCCACAGGAAACTGATCCAGAAGGTATCTACCGTTCACAGGATAGCGGTAACACATGGGTTCTAATCAATAAAGATAAGCTTTATGGCGGAACAGGAAACGGAAACTTCCTTGTTGGTGATATGAATGAGTTTGGTAAGGTTTATATGTCAACTGTTGGTTGCGGAATTGTATATGGTGAACTTTCAGACACTCCAAAGCCTCCAGTAACAACAGCTGTTACAACAACTAAAACTCCAACAACAAGTACTACAATTATCACAACAGTTACTACAACAATTACTGACACAACAGATGACGGAACACTTCCAAGTGATGTTAAGGCAACAAGATATGGCGACGTTAACGTTGATACTGATGTAAATATTGCTGACATTGTTAAGCTTAATATGTATCTGCTTAATAACACTTTAAACCCTATTACCCCAACTGGATACGCTAATGCGAACTGTGTTTATGATACAAAGGTTGACACTGCTGATAGTACACTTATCATGAACTATGTTGCAATGATGATTAGTGAAGACAAACTAGGTCCACAAAATTAATAAAATTAAAACTTAACTGTCACATCATATTTTGGTGTGACAGTTTTTTGTTTTAATTACTATACAAAAATGTTTACACAGGCTAACAAATTTGCTAAATTTTAAAAAATGGGTTATAATATTATTTATGAAAAATATCGGTAGGTGAATGATATAAAAAAGGTAGAAATTTTTACAGATGGTGCTTGTAGTGGCAATCCTGGGCCAGGTGGATACGGAATTGTTTTACGATTTGGCGAACATATAAAGGAGCTTTCAGGCGGTGAATACAATACCACAAACAATCGAATGGAACTTTCAGGCGTTATATATGGCCTTTCAGCGCTGAAAGAGTCTTGTGAAGTAACGCTTACAACGGACAGCAAGTATGTTGTTGACAGCATTACAAAGGGTTGGGTTTATGGCTGGCAAAAAAAAGGATGGATAAAGTCAGATAAAAAACCCGCACTTAATGTTGACCTTTGGGAAAAACTTCTGCCACTCCTTGAAAAACATAAAGTAACCTTTGTCTGGGTTAAGGGACACGCAGGTCACCCCGAAAACGAAAGATGCGATCAGCTGGCTGTTGAACAGCGTGATTTGCACTTATAATATAAATCTCACGTTATTTATAAAGAGGGTTGTTGAAAATGGAAAAAAGATTTATTTATGCGGATAATGCAGCTACAACAAAGGTTTCAAAACCGGTTTTAGATGCTATGATTCCTTATTTTACAGAACATTTCGGAAATGCATCAAGCATTTATGAGCTTGGACGAAATGCAAAGCGAGTTTTAGAAAACTCAAGAGAAACAATTGCAAAATCAATTGGTGCTTTGCCTTCAGAAATCTACTTTACAAGTGGTGGCTCTGAATCAGACAACTGGGCAATTCGTTCAGTCTGTCAAAGGTTAGCTGCAAAGGGTAAAAAACATATTATAACTTCTGTTTTTGAACACCATGCAGTTTTACACACCTGTCAGGCTCTTGAAAAAGAAGGCTTTGAAGTCACTTACCTTCCAGTCTATGAAAACGGAGTTGTAAAGGCTGAAGATGTAAGAGATGCAATTCGTGATGATACAGCAATTGTTACTATTATGTATGTAAACAATGAAATCGGAACAGTTCAGCCGATAGATAAAATTGCTGAAATTTGTAATGAAAAAAAGGTTATTTTCCATACTGACGCTGTTCAGGCTGTCGGTCATATTAATATTGACGTTCACGCACAAGGAATTGATATGCTTTCAGTTTCAGGACATAAAATCCATGCTCAGAAGGGTATTGGCGCACTTTACGTTAAAAAGGGTATCCCTATGACAAACCTTATTCACGGAGGTGCTCAGGAACGCAATAAGCGTGCTGGAACAGAAAATATTCCAGCAATCGTAGGCTTTGCAAAAGCTATGGAAATTGCCAATACTGACATAGATGGAAAAGCTGCAAAAACTGCAGTGCTCCGTGATAAGCTTATTGATGGAATTTTAAAACTGCCACGCACACGTTTAAATGGTGATCGTGACAAACGTCTGCCGGGAACAGTAAATATCTCAATTGAGGGTATTGAGGGCGAGAGTCTGCTATTAATGCTTGATATGAACGGAATTTGTGCTTCATCAGGTTCTGCTTGTACATCTGGTTCGCTTGATCCTTCTCACGTTCTTCTTTCGCTTGGTCTGAAGCACGAGGTTGCACACGGTTCTCTAAGACTTTCAATAACAGAAGCAACAACAGAGGAAGAAGTTGACTACATTCTTGAAGTTGTACCTAAGGTTGTTAACCGACTTCGTGAAATGTCACCTCTCTGGGAGCGTATCTGCAAGGAGGAGTCGATGTAAATTGACTTTTATGGGGATTTTAAGAAGAATATTTAAAAAGAATGCAAAGACAATTGTTTTAGACAAAAATGAACTTTTAAAACACAAACCGTCTGTAACTTTTAAAAAACAAAGTACAGATAAGTCTATTTTTGAAGTCATTCATACATTTACATTAAACGAGCATGGAACAACTATTGCTGGTAAAATTAAAAGGGGCTTTTTTAAAACAGGCGACAAGATTGTTGTCTGTAATCCAACAAATACTTGTGCCAAGCTAGAAGCGATAATTGTAAATATTAAAACCTCACTTGTTGACGTAAATAGGATTAACAGCGGAACAGAAGCTGATTTCCTTATTAAAACCATTAATAGTGATTCGAAAATATCACCAGGTGATAGAGCTTATAAAATTTAGGAGGAATTATAATATGTTATATAGTGAAAAGGTTCTTGATCATTTTTCAAACCCAAGAAATGTTGGCGAAATCGAAAACGCTGATGGAATCGGTGAAGTTGGAAACGCAAAGTGCGGCGACATTATGAAAATGTATCTTAAAATTGACAGTGGAATTATTTCCGATGTTAAGTTCAAGACATTTGGTTGCGGTGCAGCAGTAGCAACATCTTCAATTGCTACTGAGCTTATCAAGGGCAAGCCAATCGAAGACGCACTCAAGCTTACAAATAAGGCTGTTGTAGAGGCTTTAGACGGACTTCCTGAAGTAAAGCTACATTGTTCTGTTCTTGCTGAACAGGCTATTAAATCAGCTCTTTCTGACTACTACTCAAAGCAAGGTATTGATCCACTTCCAATCGTCGGAGAGATTGGCGAATGTGAACATTGCCACTAATAATAAGTATATATTTAATAAAAAATGCACTCTCGTTATTAAGAGTGCATTTTTCATGTTCTATTACTAGTATAATAAATTCTAAGGCACTATCAAAATTAGTTTGATAGTGCCTTTTAACTTTAATTGTATGTAAATGCAAATTTAGGTGATGTTAGCCCAAGGCCAGTCCTAAAGTTATAACCCGTAAGCGTACCGTGAGTCT
>JAVBRC010000198.1:0-22471 GCA_031548405.1 Oscillospiraceae bacterium
AGTGGGGAAGTTTTGAAACGTCAGAAAGTTTAAATCTGGCGAGTTTACTTAGCCTAAAAGTTAGAAAAACTTAATCTAGTAACTTGACTAAATTTCGTAGATTACATGAGTTCTATGTTCTTTCTTTTTTCTATCGCAAAAAAGAAAAGAACCAAAGAAAAAATGCTCTTGAACGATAAGGAGTTTCGCCCGTTGCGACGAGCGACCAAGGCTCTGCCTTTGGAAACCGCAATTTTTGAAAAAATTGAGTAAACTTTTGATGTCGCTTCGCTTTGCGTGCTGTTAGTTAACTATCTCCAGTAAATTAACAAACCTTAAACGCTTCACGAGCTCTCCGTTCTTTCTTTTTTCACACGCCGCAATAGAAAGAACCAAAGAAAAAATGCTCTTGAACGATAAGGAGTTTCGCCCGTTGCGACGAGCGACCAAGGCT
The DNA here is from genome assembly GCA_031548405.1 of Oscillospiraceae bacterium. Lineage (GTDB taxonomy): Bacteria > Bacillota > Clostridia > Oscillospirales > Ruminococcaceae > Porcipelethomonas. Next base: position 434 of record JAVBRC010000198.1, read on the forward strand.
TTGCCTTTGGAAACCGCAATTTTTGAAAAAATTGAGTAAACTTTTGATGTCGCTTCGCTAACGTGTCGGTTTGTAAACTTTTGAATTGTGAACCTTAGATTGTCAGTTATAATTTTATTGACATAATATGTGAAATAGTATAAAATTATAGTAGATGTTACGTTACGAAAGGAAAGAAAATCATGGTTAGACGTAAGAAAAATGAAGTGAATTATATGAGAATAATTTGCGTAATCTTAGCTTTTTTGATTATAATATTAATGATGTTTGGCGTGAAAATGATTTTGAAGTCGGATAAACGGGTTGAAAGCATTCAAGAGGAAAGCTTGTCACATAAAGAAGATATTATAATAGAATATCCGACAGAACCAGTGTTACCGCATGTTGATTATCCTGATGATGCAGAAGAAATTATACAGTTTGGTGAGGATATTGTAAGTAAATCAGGAGTACTTGTTAATGTTACTGATAATATTATTGTTGCAGGACGTAACGAAAAAAAGATTATCTACCCCGCCTCAATGACTAAGGTTATGACGCTTATTGTAGCTGTTGAAAATATGGGTTCACTTTCTGATACATTTACAATGACTAACGAAATCCTTGTACCGCTTGTTGATGCTGACGCGTCAAGAGCTGGATTTGATGAGAATGAAACTATTACAATCGAAGATATGCTTTATGGAGCGGTTTTACCGTCTGGAGCTGATGCTACTGTTGGACTTGCTGTTGCTTTATGTGGTTCGGAAGAAAATTTTGTAAAACTTATGAATGAAAAGGTTGAGTATATGGGGCTTCAAAATACTCATTTTACAAATACTAGCGGACTTCATGACAAAAATCATTATACAACTCCTGTTGAAATGGCAATGATTGTTGAGTACGCAATGCAGAATGAAACTTGCAGAGAGATTCTTTCTACTTATCAATATACAACCTCAAGGACAAAGGAGCATCCTCAGGGAATTAAGCTTGAAAGTACTATGTTTGGAAGAATGTATGGTGATGAGGTTGTGGGTGCAGTGATTGAGGGCGGCAAAACTGGATACACTGATGAGGCAGAAAATTGCCTTACAACATTTGGAACTAAGGGTGGAAAAGAGTTTGTTTCAGTGACTGTTTTATCGTACGATTATTGGCTGTCAATCCACGATGTATTTAATATTTATGCAAGCTATATTGAGCCAAAAAGTGAAATAAATATTACGGAAGAGTGATTATTTTAAAAAGTAAATGTGTGTTTTTAATAAAAAATGAAAATTCACTTTACAGATTAGGAATTTTAGTGTAAAATAGTATAAAAGATACATCATAATTTTGAAATGTGTCAGTTTAATACGCATTTTGTTTGTTGGACTTGCACATCATATAATTGTATGGTGATATCATAGTGACATGGTATATGTCTATAATCTTTGAAGGATAGTATGGAAAGGTGTAAATATGGAACCTAAATATAAGAGAATACTTTTAAAAGTTAGCGGAGAAGCGCTTGCAGGCGAAAATAAATTTGGTCTTGATTACAACGTTATTACAGAAATTTGCGAAAGCATAAAGAAATGTGCTGATGCTGGTGTTGAAATCGGTATCGTTGTTGGCGGCGGAAACTTCTGGAGAGGCCGTTCAAGCGGCGGGATGGACAGAACAAGAGCTGACCATATGGGAATGCTTGCAACTACTATTAATGCACTTGCAATTGCTGATGTTCTTGAGTCAATGGAAGTTGATGTAAGAGTTCAAACGGCAATTACTATGCAACAGGTTGCAGAACCTTATATAAGACTAAAGGCTATGAATCATCTTCAGAAGGGCAGAATTGTTATTTTTGGTTGCGGTACTGGTAACCCATTCTTCTCAACTGATACAGCTGCTGCATTAAGAGCAGTTGAAATTGAGGCAGATATATTCTTCAAGGCAACTATGGTTGACGGAGTTTATGATAAGGATCCTCATAAGTTTGATGATGCTAAAAAGTATGATACACTTAACTTTACAACAGTCCTAAACGATGGATTGGGTGTAATGGACAGCACTGCTGCGACAATGTGCCGTGATAATGATATGAGTCTGCTTGTATTTGACCTTAGCAGACCAGATAATATATATGATGCCGTTATGGGCAGCAATATAGGAACAATTATTAAGGAGAATTAATCATGAAAGAAAAAATGAAAAAAGCAGAAGAGAAAATGACAAAATCTGTTGATAGATTAAAGAGTGAATTTGCATCAATCAGGGCAGGAAGAGCTAATCCGGCTGTTCTTGACAAGGTTGCGGTTGACTATTATGGAACACCAACTCCTGTTAACCAGATGGCAGCAGTTTCAGTTTCGGAGTCAAGAATACTTATAATTCAGCCTTGGGATAAGACAACTCTTAAATTGATTGAAAAGGCTATTATGACATCAGATGTTGGAATTACTCCAACAAATGATGGTAATGTTTTGCGTCTTGTTTTCCCTCAGCCAACTGAGGACAGACGTAAGGAAATCTGCAAGGAAGTTAAGAAGTATGGCGAAGAAACAAAGGTTGCAATCCGTTCAATTCGTCGTGATACAATGGAAGCTTTCAAGACAATGAAGAAGAACTCTGAAATTACTGAGGACGATCTGAAGGATTGCGAAAAGAATATTCAGAATCTTACTGATAAATTCGGCAAGAATATTGATGCTCTTGTTTCTGAAAAGGAACAGGAAGTTATGAGCCTATAAGATTATGGGACTCTTTAATAAAAAAAAAGTTCTGAAAGCAGATGTTCCCAGAGTTTTACCAAAGCATATTGCTTTTATTATGGATGGAAATGGCAGATGGGCTAAAAAACGTGGTATGCCAAGAAAATTCGGACATAGAGAAGGTGCTAAAAACTTTCGACGAATTGCGAGATATTGCAAGGACATCGGAGTTGAGAATATAACCTTTTATGCCTTTTCAACTGAAAACTGGAAACGACCAGCAGATGAAGTTCAGGCAATAATGGAGCTTTTCAGGGAATATATCATTGACCTGAAAAATTATCTCGGTGAAGGTACCAGAGTGTTATTTTTAGGAGATAAGGCTATATTTGACGAAGGCCTTCAGAAAAAAATGAATGATTTCGAAGAAGAAACAAAGAATAATACTCAGATGACGATGCTTATTGCCATGAATTATGGTGGCAGAGATGAGGTTGTTCGTTCAGCTAAAATTCTTGCTGAGAAGGTTGCTGATGGTGAAATTGCTTCGGACGATATAACAGAGGATATGTTTGGTAAATATCTTTATACACAAGATGTTCCAGACGTTGATTTGATGATAAGACCGAGCGGTGAATTAAGACTTTCAAATTTCCTTATATGGCAATCTGCGTATTCGGAATTTTATTTTACAGATGTTTTATGGCCGGATTTCTCACCAAAAGAGCTTGAAAAGGCACTTGATAATTTTGCCGGACGTTCAAGACGCTTTGGAGGTGTTTAACAATGGGTACTAGAATTATTTCTGGGGCTGTTGGAGTTCTTATTGCAGCTGTGGTTTTGTTTTTTCATAATACTGTTGTTCTAAATATTGCAATCGCTGCAATTATTGTTTTGATGCTGTTTGAGCTTTTCAAGGCAGGAAAGTGTATTGGTTTACGCTTGAGCTGTTTACCGGCTTTTATATATGGTGCGATAACGCCGTTTATAATTACTGGTTCAGCAACGAAATATAGATTTACAGTCAATCTGATATTAGTTATATTTATTTTTATAACATATATCGCCCAGCATAACACGTTGAAATATTACAGACTTCTTTATATACTAGCCTGTACATTTTTGGTGAGCAATTCTATGGGATGTCTTATTATTTTGCATGAAATGGATAAGGTTCACGGTTTGATGTATTTGATTATGGGACTTTGCGGAGCATGGCTTGCTGATACTGGTGCATATTTTGCCGGAACATTTTTTGGTCGCCACAAGCTTTGTCCTGAGGTTAGTCCAAAGAAAACTGTTGAAGGTTTTATTGGTGGGATTCTTGTAACTGGTCTGCTGTTTATGCTTATCAGCTTAATTTATTCAAAGATATTGCCAAACGTTTCAGATAACATTGTTAGCGTTAATTACTTTGTAGTATTTTTACTTGGAGTTTGTCTGGCTGTTGTCGGAACAATCGGAGATCTTTCTGCGTCTGTTTTAAAAAGACAGTGTGGAATAAAGGATTACGGAAACATTATGCCAGGACATGGCGGAGCGATGGATAGATTTGATAGTGTACTTTTTGTTGCACCATGTTTTTATGCATTCGTATCGATTATAAGTATATATAAATAAAAAAATTGGGGCTTAAAAAGCCCCTTTTTTGCGAAAATATATGAGAACTTCAACTATATCCGACGAATGTCGCATAGTTTAGGTCAACCCTTTTTAAAGGGTTGCAGGGTCAAGGGACGGAGTCCTTGTCGATCTCCGCAGAGAGCGAAACGCTCCATCGTCAAGCGCATTTTTTCTGGTGAAGCAGCGTGACGCTGCACCCAATCGCCGTTCGGCGGGCTTAGTTTTAGATAGAGGGGCAAAAAGAGGTATCTTTTTTGCAAGTGAAAAAAGATACCTAAGTATGCCACGTCGAGTTCTACTAGCCTTTCAAAACGCACGATAGTGGGGAAGTTTTAAAACGTCAGAAAGTCTAAATCTTGCGAGTTGATTTAATAAAGAATCAGAAAAACTAAATCTAGCAAGTTAGTAACCCTCAAATACTTCACGAGTTCTCCGTTCTTTATTTTTTCTATCGCAAAAAAGAAAGAACCAAAGAAAAAATACTCTTGAACGATAAAGAGTTTCGCTCGTTGCGACGAGCGACCAAGGCTTTGCCTTTGGAAACCACAACGCTTTAAAAAGGGTTGACCTAAACTATGCGACATTCGTCGGGCAAAGTGAACTCATAAGATTTCGCTCGTTGCGACGAGCGACCAAGGCTTTGCTTTTGGAAACCACAACGCTTTAAAAAGGGTTGACCTAAACTATGCGACATTCGTCGGGGTTAGTTAACTATCCTTAATTACACGCACTTTTGCGTAGTATTGTTTAGAAAGGAACTGCATATAAATATTATGGACATGAAAAAAAATATCTCTATTATCGGTTCGACAGGCTCAATTGGAACTCAGGCAATCTCTGTTGCAAAAAAGCACGGCTTTAAAATTCATGCTCTCGCTGCCGGAAGCAGTTGGGAAATGCTTGCACAACAGTGTATTGATGTGGGTGCAAAAAAAGCTTGTATATATAATGAAAAATATGCCGAAAATCTTAAAGAGGCTTTAAATGGCACAGATGTGAAAATTCTTACAGGAATGGACGGACTGTGTGAAATAGCATCTGATTGTGAGATAGATATTCTTCTCAATTCCGTTGTCGGTATGATTGGACTTCTTCCGACACTAACTGCAATTGAAAATGGAAAGGATATCGCACTTGCAAACAAGGAAACACTTGTTGCGGGTGGAAATCTTGTAATGAAGCTTGCAGAAGAAAAGGGCGTTAAAATTTATCCTGTCGATAGTGAACACTCAGCTATTTTTCAGTGTCTGCAAGGAAATAAACGTGAGCAGCTGAAAAAAATAATCCTGACAGCATCTGGCGGCCCGTTTTTTGGAAAAAAGCTTAACGAGCTTGAAGATGTTACAATTGAACAGGCACTTAATCACCCAAACTGGAGTATGGGTAACAAAATTACAATAGATTCTTCAACACTTATGAACAAAGGCTTGGAGTTTATTGAGGCTAAATGGCTTTTTGACCTTGAACCCGAACAGATTGAAGTTGTTGTTCATAAACAGAGTGTTATTCATTCGGCAGTTGAATATAATGATAATTCTGTTATTTCACAGATGGGTGTGCCAGATATGAAAATTCCTATTCAGTATGCACTTCTTTATCCAGATAGATTTGAATGTGATTGCAAGCCGCTTTCATTAACGGATTATAGTACGCTTACTTTTGAAAAACCAGACTTTGAAACTTTTAAGTGTCTTACAGCTTGTATAAAAGCAATAACAATGGGTGGGGCTTATCCTTGTATTGTAAACGGAGCTAATGAAGAGGCTGTTAAACAGTTTTTAGATGGAAAAATAGGATTTACGCAAATAGGGGAGCTTGTAAGCAGTACACTTATAGAATTTACTTATCATGATATAGAGCGATATGAGGATGTAATTGAATGGGATAGGAAAGCACGAGATTTTGTACTAAATAAGATTAATCAGGAGGCTTAGATGAAATATATTCTCGCTATTGTTATTTTTGGAATTATCATTATGGTTCATGAGTTTGGACACTTTTTCACTGCTAAACTTTTCGGAATAAAGGTAAATAAATTTGCGATTGGTATGGGGCCACGCTTATTGAAAAAACAGGTCGGTGAAACAGAATATTCTTTGAGATTGTTACCAATCGGTGGTTTTTGTGCTATGGAGGGTGAAGATGCCGAAAGTGACAGTAGTCGGTCGTTTGGTAAAAAACCTGTCTGGCAGAGAATGATTGTAATTCTTGCTGGTGCAATTATGAATATTTTACTTGGCTTTATTATAGTAATTGTTATGACCTGCATGGAATCGTCAGTTCCTACAACTACAATCGAATCCTTTCACACTGTTTCGGAAACAAGTACAGAATATTCTGCAACAAGCTATGACTGCGGTTTGCGTGAGGGTGATAAGATTGTCAGAATTGACGGTATGAGTATCTGGACTGTTCAGGATTTGCAGTATGCACTTCTTTCTTCTGAAAATGAAAGCTATGATCTTGTTGTAAAGAGAAATGGTGTAAAAACTGAACTTAATGATGTTGTTTTTAAGGATAAAACAACTGAATCATTTGTGGATTTTTATATTCAGGTGCAGGAAAAAAATCCGCTTACTGTTGCTACCTATTCAGTTAAACAAACAGCTTCAGTTGCAAAGCTTGTTATAGTTTCTATAAAGGATCTTGTACTTGGAAAATATGGCTTTAAGGATTTATCTGGCCCTGTTGGTCTTGTAAATGCAATTGGAGATGCGGCATCAACTGGAATAAATGTAAAAGAATCCGTAATGTCAATTTTAAACCTTGCTGCTTTGATTACTGTAAATCTTGGAGTATTTAACCTGCTTCCAATCCCGGCGCTTGATGGAGGAAGATTCCTCTTTTTACTCATTGAGGCGATCAGGAGAAAACCAATTAAGCCAGAGCATGAAGGCGTTGTGCATTTAATTGGTATGGCGTTGCTTATGCTTATGATAGTTGCGGTTACATTTAATGATATTATACAATTAATTAGGTAGGTATAAATTATGAGAAATTTCAATAAAGTTAAGGTTGGGAACTGTCTGCTTGACGGTAATAAAATTTATGTTCAGTCAATGCTGAATAAACGCTCAGATGATATTGAAGGTAGTGTGGAGCAGGCTGTTCAGCTTGAAAAGGCTGGGTGTGATATAGTTCGTGCAGCAATTCCCGATATGAATTCAGTAAAGCTTATTTCAGCAATTAAAGAAAAGGTGAATATCCCACTCGTTGCAGATATTCATTTTGATTATAAGCTTGCACTTGCAGCCGTTGAGGCAGGCGTTGATAAGATAAGAATTAACCCTGGAAATATTGGTGGAATGGATAATGTAAAGCAGGTTGCACAGGCTTGTAAGGCTCGTAATATTCCAATCAGAATTGGTGTTAACTCTGGTTCTCTTGAAAAGGAAATACTTGAAAGATATGGCGCACCAACTCCTGAGGCTCTTGTTGAAAGTGCACTTTATCATATTAAAATGCTGGAGCATTTTGATTTTAATGATATTGTAATTTCAATTAAATCTTCAAATGTAAAAACTATGATTGAAAGCTATCTTTTGGCGGCACTTAAATGCTGTTACCCTCTCCACCTTGGTGTAACTGAGGCTGGAACGGAAAGAATGGGTATTATTAAATCTGCGGCTGGAATCGGTTCACTGCTCTGTGACGGAATTGGTGAAACAATCAGAGTTTCATTGACGGGCGATCCAGTTAGCGAAATAGCAGCAGCAAAGGACATTTTAAAGGCAGTTGGAAAGGGAAGTGGTGTTGAGCTTGTTTCCTGTCCGACTTGCGGAAGAACAAGAATTGATTTGATAAAAACTGCAAATATGGTTGAGGACGCTGTTAAGGATATCGATAAAAATATTAAGGTTGCAGTTATGGGCTGTGTTGTTAACGGCCCAGGTGAGGCTAAGGAAGCTGATATTGGAATAGCTGGCGGAGATAAATGCGCTGTGATTTTCAAAAAAGGTGAGGTACTCAGAAAGGTAAGCGAGGAGGACATTGTTCCTGAATTGCTTAAAGAAATAGAAAAACTTTAGGAGCTTTATTAAGATGAATGAATTAAAACTTGGTGACTTTTTAAATGAATATACAGATGAAATACCAGAAATAACTAAAAACGGTATGATTTATAAGCTTACATATTCATCTAATCAGACTGAAATTTCTTTTTATGTGAAATTTTCAAAGCTTATTCCATATAATGATGTTATTTCATTTGAAAAACACCTTGAGAATATCTTTCATCTTGAAAAGATTAATCTTTGTTGTACATATGCTCCTGAGCTTTTTTCTATGGATTATTACGGTGATATGATTGCAAAGCTTAAAAGAAAGCTCGCAGTTGTTAATGGTTTTCTTGATAATGCAGATGTTACATATGGTGAGGGACTTATTACAATTGGTATAAAAAACGGCGGCTACGACCTTCTTATGAAAGCAAATTTTTGTGCTGAACTTTCAAAAATGATCCGAGAAGAATTTGATCTTAATATAAAGGTTGAGCTTAGTGGCGAACATAGCGTTGATGTTGAGGAGCATGCAAAAATGATTGAAGAGGTTCGTGCTTCTCTTCCCCAGCATACACAACAATTTAGCCCGCCTCCTGAAGTTGCACAGATGGAAGCCATAAATAAGATGTTTGAGTCAGATAGTGTGGATATGTCAGACATGGAATTGCCTTTTGAAATTATTCCTGATTCTGCACAACAGGTTAAAGGTAGAAAAATTCATGTTACTCCTGAACCAATTGGTGTGGCTATCAGAAATCTTAACCGAAAAGTCACTGTTTGCGGAGATATATTTGATATTGCTGATGTTAAGACAACAAAAAACGGAAAAGAAATTCGTGTTTACTTTATATCAGACTATACAGGCTCTATTCAGATGAAGCTTTTTTTCGATCCCGAAAAGGACAAGGTTGATGTAAGCAAGCTTAAAAAGGGTGTTACAATTATTGCTTATGGTGATCTGGAATTTGACACATACTCAAAGGATATATCGTTGCGTCCGATGTCAATTGTCTCAGTTAAAAAGAAAGAAAGAAAAGATACCGCAGAAAAAAAGCGTGTTGAGCTTCATCTACATACAAATATGTCGGCGATGGACGCTATGGCTGATGCTGGCAAGCTGATAAAGCGTGCTCATTCATGGGGACACAAAGCAATAGCTATCACAGACCATGGCGTTGCACAGGCGTTCCCAGACGCTATGAACGCCCTGTGGGGACTTGACGACTTCAAGGTTCTGTATGGCTGTGAGGCTTATGTTGTTAATGATATTGTTCCGCTTAATATTATTTCTAAAGAAGATTTACGAAGTATTAATGAAGAAATTATTATTTATGACGTGGAAACGACAGGGCTTAGTTCTGAAAAGGACAGGCTGACTGAAATTGGTGCTGTTAAAATAAAGAATCTAAGGGTTATTGACAGCTTTAATACTATGGTTAATCCTGAACGTTCCATTCCTGACCATATAGTACAATTGACTGGTATCACTGAGGATATGGTTGAGAATGCACCTACAGAGCGTGAAGCGGTAGAGGAATTTTTCCGTTTTTGCGGTGATAACCCAGTTATGGTTGCACATAATGCAAGATTTGATAATTCAATGATTGATGCAGTTTGTGAGCGTCATAATATTCCACATGAATATACAAGTATTGATACGCTTGTTATGAGCCGTGCAATGCTGCCTGAGCTTGGAAAGCATAAGCTTGATACTGTTGCAAAGCATTTGAAGCTTGGTAAGTTTGAACATCATAGGGCTTGTGATGATGCAATGATTCTTTCAAAGATTTTCATAACACTGATGGAAAGGCTTGTAAGTGAGAACGGCGTTGAAACTCTTGCGGAGCTAAATACAAAGGTGAAAAAGATTGATGTTAAAAAGCTGAAGTTTTACCATCAGATTATACTTGTAAAAAATAGTGTGGGACTTAAAAATCTTTATAAGCTTATTTCTATGAGCCAGCTTGATTACTTCTATAGAAAACCGCTTATGCCAAAATCGGAGCTTATGAAGCACCGTGAAGGTCTTATTTTCGGTAGTGCTTGTGAAGCAGGTGAGCTTTTCAGGGCGATGACGGATAAACAGCCTGAAAAGGAGCTTGAAAGCTTAGCTAAGTTTTATGATTACCTTGAAATTCAGCCAGTCATGAATAATGAATTTATGATAAGAAAAGGACAGGCTGATTCGATTGAAGAACTCAGAGATTATAACAGAAGAATTGTTGCACTTGGTGAAAAGCTTAATATTCCAGTTTGTGCAACCTGTGATGTTCATTTTATGGACAAAGAAGACAGTATGTTCCGTAAAATTCTTATGGTCGGAAATGGCTTTAAGGACGGCGAAAATCAGCCACCATTGTATCTTCGTACAACTGATGAAATGCTTGAGGAATTCGCTTATTTAGGTGAGGAAAAAGCGTATGAGGTTGTAGTTGAAAATACCAATATGGTCGCTGATTGGATTGAAAAGATAAGACCAATTCCAAAGGGTACTTTTACTCCTGATCTTGAGGGTGCTGAGGAAGATTTGGTTCGCATTACAAACGAGCGTGCAAAAAGTATTTATGGCGATCCACTTCCTGAGCTTGTTGAAAAGCGTCTTAACAGAGAGCTTCAGTCAATTATAAAACATGGATTTTCAGTGCTTTATATTATCGCACAAAAGCTTGTATGGAATTCGGAGGAGAACGGTTATCTTGTTGGTTCAAGAGGTTCTGTTGGTTCGTCATTTGTAGCGGCAATGGCTGGTATTTCAGAGGTTAATCCGCTTGCTCCACACTATTCTTGCCCTGAATGTAAGTACAGTGAATTTATAACGGACGGAAGTGTTGGCTCGGGATTTGATTTGCCGCAGAAAAATTGTCCGAAATGCGGAACAGATATGTATCGTGACGGACACGATATTCCGTTTGAAACATTCCTAGGTTTTGACGGTGACAAAGCACCAGATATTGACTTGAATTTTTCTGGAGAATATCAGAGTTTTGCTCATAAGTATACTGAAGAGCTTTTTGGCCCTAAAAACGTATTTAAAGCGGGAACGATAAGTGGTGTTCAGCAAAAAACAGCGTTTGGTTATGTAAAGCACTATCTTGAAGAATCGGGGAGAGCGGCTAATCCAGCAGAAGAAAACAGACTTTCAGTAGGCTGTACTGGTGTTAAGAGAACGACAGGTCAGCACCCTGGAGGAATGGTTGTTGTTCCGTCTGATTATGAGGTTTATGACTTTACACCAATCCAGCGTCCAGCAGAATCTGAAGACTCAGACGTTGTTACAACTCACTTCGACTTCCATTCACTTCATGATACAATCTTGAAGCTTGACGAGCTTGGACACGTTGTTCCGACGCTTTATAAGCATCTTGAAGATATGACAGGTATTAAAATCAAGGACGTACCGACCTCTGATCCAGAGGTTATAAGAATGTGCACAAGTGCTGATGCACTAGGGGTTTCTTCATCAGAAATTTATTGTCGGACAGGAAGTCTTGGTATCCCTGAAATGGGTACAGGCTTTACTATTCAGATGCTTATGGATGCAAAGCCGACAAAGTTTAGTGACTTTTTGCAGATATCTGGTCTTTCTCACGGTACTGATGTTTGGCTTGGAAATGCTAAAGATCTTATTGATGAGGGAATATGCACTATTTCAGACGTTATCGGTACTCGTGACAGTATCATGACTTATCTGATTTATAAAGGCGTTGAATCTAAAACGGCATTTAACATAATGGAGTTTACAAGAAAGGGAAAAGCCCCTGGTTTCTTTACTCCTGAAATAGTAGAAATGCTTAAAGAACATGATGTCCCACAGTGGTATATTGACAGCTGTCTTAAAATTAAGTATATGTTCCCTAAAGCCCATGCAGCGGCATATGTTATTGCTGCTATAAAGCTTGGTTGGTTTAAGCTTTATAAGCCACTGGAATTTTATGCGACATTCTTTACAACAAGAGGTTCGGACTTTGATATTGAAACCGTTGGAAATGGTATAAACTCTGTTCGTAATAAAATTGAAGAGCTAAGAACAATGGGAAATGATAAAACTGCAAAGGAAAAGGATACTTATGACCTTTTACTTATAATTAATGAAATGATGTCGAGAGGTTTTGAATTTCTGCCGATTGATATTTATAAATCTCATGCGACTAAATACCTTATTGAAGATGGAAAAATCAGAGTTCCTTTCAATGCGATTTCTGGTGTCGGAGATAATGCGGCTATAAGGCTTTATGAGGCTGCACAAAAGAAAGATTACATTTCTATTGAAGAATTACAGAATAAAAGCGGTGCGTCAAAAACAACAATAGAGGCACTCGAAAAGCTGAATGCATTAGGCGACTTGCCTAAATCAAACCAGATGACACTGTTTTAACTTGACTAGTTTAAGATATCGTGTTATCATGTTAGCATACTAAAGTGAATTAAGGAGAGAGATAATGAAAATTAATAATATGATTACTCCTGAAGGTACAAAAGACCTTTTATTTGATGAGTGTATAATAAGACAAAGTGTTGAAGATAAAGTTCATAATATTTTTAAAAGCAGAGGTTATTCTGAGATTATAACTCCAAGTATAGAATTTTATGATGTATTTAATCATAATTGCGGATATTTTCCACAGGAAAGACTTTTTAAGCTGACAGATTCTAAGGGCAGACTACTTGTTTTGCGTCCTGATAATACTGTTCCGATTGCAAGAATTGTAGCTACAAGACTTAAAGATACTGCGCTTCCTATGAGATTATATTATAATCAGTGTGTATTTACAATGGAGCCTTCACTAAAGGGAAGAAGTGCACAGACAGTTCAAACTGGTATAGAGCTTATCGGTTCTTCTTCTAAAATGGCTGACCTTGAAGTTATTGCAACAGCAATTGAAGTTCTTTCTTCATGCTCTGATGGAGAATTTTCACTTGAAATCGGTGACATCAGATTTTTCAGAGAGCTTGTCAGCAAGCTTGATGCAACTGATGAACAGAAAGAAACTATCCGTGACTTTATTGAAGCTAAAAACTATCCTGCTCTTAACGATATGCTTGATAGCATTGGAAAAAATGAAATAACTCACGCATTAAAAAGACTTCCAAGACTTTTCGGCGGAGAGGAAGTTTTTGAAAAGGCATCAAAACTATTTTCAGATGAAAAGATTGACGCAGTTCTTGAAAGCCTCAAGGAGCTTTACAATAAGGTTTCGGGAATTATCGGTGAAGGCAATCTGACCGTTGACCTTGGAATGGTTAACAGGACTGATTACTACACTGGTGTTATAATCAAGGGATATCTTGAGGGCTATGGCGAAGAGGTTCTTTCAGGCGGAAGATACGATAAGCTTATTGCTGACTTTGGATATGACGTTCCAGCAACTGGTTTTGCAGTAAATGTTGACGCAGTGGCAAAGGTTGAGCTAAAGCATGATCCTGTTAAGGCAGCACCAGTTGATGTTATAGTTTTTGCAGAAAGCGGCTTTGAAATGGAAGCACTTGCAAAGGCAGATGAATTAAGAAAGAGTGGAAGAAAAGCTGAAATTTCACTTTTTGATACAATAGATGAAACAATAAAATATGCCGGCGAAAAGGATATTGCCGAAGTTATAACTGTTAATGGAAAGGAGGCAGAATAATATGCAGAAGCCACTTAGAATTGCTCTTACAAAGGGTAGATTAGAAAAAGATACACTTGCTATTTTGGAAAAGTCCGGATTTGACTGTACAGCAGTCAGAGAAAAGGGAAGAAAGCTTATTCTGCCAATTAAGGATGCTAATATTGAGGTTGTCCTTGCAAAGGCTAATGACGTTATAACTTATGTTGAGCATGGTGTATGCGATATGGGTGTTGTCGGCAAGGATACTATTATGGAAATGAGCGGAAAGTTTTTTGAGCTTGTTGATTTAGGATTAGGTAAATGCAAATTTGCACTTGCTGCTAAAAAAGACGCTGACTTTTACGAAGGCTACGGTATTAAAACAATCGCTACAAAATATCCTAATGTTGCAAGAACATTCTTTGAAAGTAAGGGAATGGATATTGACATAGTTAAGATTGAAGGCTCTGTTGAACTTGCGCCACTTCTTGAACTTTCAAATGGTATTGTTGACATTGTTGAAACTGGTACTACACTAAAAGAAAACGGACTTGAAGTTATCGAAGATATTGCACCAATTTCTGCAAGGTTGATTGTTAATACAGTAAGTCTAAAGCTAAGACAGAAGGAAATTGAAAATTTAATCAGAATTATTGAGGAGAACTTATAATGATTAAAAAAATATATGCAAATGGTAAGGACGAATTTGAATTTCTAAAGGAATTAAAAAAGCGCAGCGGTGAAACTGATAAAAAGGTAACTCAGATTGTTAATGAAATCATTGAAAATGTTAAGGAAAACGGCGATAAGGCTGTTAATGATTACACACTAAAATTTGACGGAAGCCTTCCTGAATATTATGAAGTTCCTCGTGACGTTATAAATACTGCACTTGAAGAAGCTGACGTTGAATTTGTAAATGCACTTCTTAACGCTATGGAAAACATATCTGATTTCCACAATCGTCAGAAAGAACAGGGCTTTATGAACGCTAAGGACAACGGCGTTATCCTTGGTCAAAGAGTAAGAGGACTTGAAAGAGTTGGTCTTTATGTTCCTGGCGGTACAGCTGCATATCCTTCAAGCGTTCTTATGAATGCAGTTCCTGCTAAGATTGCTGGTGTTAGTGAAATTATCATGGTTACTCCTCCACAGAAGGACGGAACTCCTAATAAAGACATTCTTGTTGCTGCTGCTATTTGTGGAGTTGACAGAGTATTCATGACTGGTGGCGCACAGGCAATTGCTGCTTTGGCTTATGGTACGGAATCAATTCCTAAGGTGGATAAGATTGTTGGTCCTGGAAATATTTTTGTTGCAACTGCTAAAAAGCTTCTTTACGGTCAGGTTGATATCGACATGATTGCCGGCCCAAGTGAAATACTTGTTATGGCTGATGAAACTGCTGATCCTAAGTTTATTGCCGCTGATCTTATGTCACAGTCAGAGCATGACAAGCTTGCGTCCTCAATTCTTCTTACAACAAGTGAGGAAATAGCTGATAAGACGATTGCTGAGATTGAAAGACAAGTTCAGTATCTTTCAAGAAAAGAAATAATTGAAAAGTCACTTGAAGATTATGGCGTTATTATTATTTGCGATTGTCCACAATGTGCAGTAATGCTTGCAAATGAGATTGGCCCAGAGCATCTTGAAGTGCTTATGGAAAATCCATTAGAATATATCGGAAAGCTTGACAATGCTGGTTCAGTATTTTTAGGCAACTATGCATCTGAGCCACTTGGTGATTACTATGCAGGGCCTAACCACGTTCTTCCAACAAGTGGTACTGCAAGATTTTTCTCACCACTATCTGTTTCAAGCTTTGTTAAGCGTTCAAGCTATATTTATTATACAGAGGAAGCACTCAGGGAAGCAAAGGATGATATTGTACTTATTGCTGAAAAAGAGGGGCTTACAGCGCACGCTAATGCGATTAAGGTAAGATTTGAATAACAGCAAAACTATCTGATGTGGATAGCGAACCGACATCAATAGTTTAATAACCCCGCCGAATGGCGCATAGTTTAGGTCAACCCTTTTTAAAGGGTTGCGGTATCCAAAGGCAGAGCCTTGGTCGCTCGTCGCAACGAGCGAAAGCAGCGTGACGCTGCACCCAATCGCCATTCGGCGGGGTTAGTTTACTTCGTCCACCGAACGCCGCACTGTAAGTGCAAAATAACTACAAGAAATGGAGAAAAAGATGAATTGGGAAAATAATATAAGACGTGTTGAACCTTATATTCCAGGTGAACAGCCTAAGGAAAAGGACATTATAAAGCTTAATACCAACGAAAATCCTTACCCACCTTCACCACAGGTTGAAGAAGTTCTTAAAGCTTTTGAATCGGATAAAATGAAGCTATACCCTGACCCTGATTCTGAAATTCTGGTTAATGCACTTTCAGAAAGATATAACGTAAAACCATCACAGGTTTTTGTCGGCGTTGGTTCTGATGATGTTCTGGCTGTGGCTTTTATGACTTTCTTTAATTCTGAAAAACCAGTACTATTTCCAGATATAACATACTCTTTCTATGACGTTTGGGCTGAAGTTTATAGAATTCCTTATAAGTGTTTGCCACTTGCAGATGGCTTTAGAATAAATGCTGATGACTATACTTGTGAAAACGGGGGAATAATTTTCCCAAATCCTAACGCACCAACAGGTGTTCTTGAAGATGTTCAGATGATTGAGGAGATTATCAAGGCAAATCCACAATCAGTAGTGATAATAGATGAGGCATATATAGATTTTGGCGGTGAAAGCTGTCTGCCGCTTATCGAAAAGTATGATAACCTTTTAGTTGTTCAGACTTTTTCAAAATCACGCTCTATGGCTGGAATGAGAATAGGTTTTGCCGTTGGTAATGAAAAGCTTATAAAATACATGAACGATGTTAAGTTTTCAGTTAATTCATATACAATGAATACGGTAACACAAATTTGTGGTGCTAAGGCTGTTTCGGATGAAGAATATTTCCGAAAGACAGTTGATATGATTATTGAAACTCGTGAAAATACAAAAACAAAACTTTCTGAGCTTGGGTTTAATTTTACAGATTCAAAGAGCAACTTTATCTTTGCATCACACAAAAGCAAACCTGCATCTGAAATATTTCAAGAACTTAAAAAGCGTAAAATATTTGTAAGATATTGGAATAAGACTGGGATAGATAATTATCTTAGAATAACTATCGGCACTCCAGAAGAAATGGAAAGCCTTATAGCTGCACTAAAAGAAATATTGTGATTGAAAGGAATTGACGGTATGAGAACAGGCACGGTTGAGAGAAAAACTCGTGAAACTGATATTAAAGTAAGTGTTGTCCTTGATGGATTGGGAAAGGCTGAAATCAACACTGGTATAGGTTTTTTTGATCATATGCTGACTGCACTTTCAGTACACAGCGGAATTAGTATGTCTGTTGAATGTAAGGGTGACCTTCATGTTGACGGGCATCATAGTGTTGAGGATACGGGAATTGTTTTGGGGCAGACGCTTGCAAAGGCACTTGGTGACAAGTCGGGAATTGAGAGGTATGGAAGTGCGTATATTCCAATGGACGAGGCATTGGGATTTTGTTCGCTTGATATCAGCAACAGACCGTTTCTTGTTTTTAAGGGCGAGTTTACTAATCAGATGATTGGTGATTATGATGCTTGCCTTACAGAGGAGTTTTTCAGAGCATTTGCGTTTAATGCAGGTATAACACTTCATCTTGATATGGTTTATGGTGTAAATGATCATCATAAATGTGAAGCGGTTTTCAAGGCAGCGGCGCACGCTTTGAAAATGGCTGTAAAGGAACTGTCAAGCGGTGAAACTTTATCTACGAAGGGAACTTTGTAACAGAAAGTTAACTAACCCCGCCGAACGGCGCATAGTTTAGGTCAACCCTTTTTAAATGGTTGCAGGGTCAAGGGACGGAGTCCTTGTCGGCCACCGCAGTGGGCGAAATGCTTAATGCCTCAGAAGAGCATTTTTTCTTTGGTTCTTTCTATTGCGGCGTGTGAAAAAAGAAAGAACGAAGAACTCGTTATGTCTATGAAGTTTAGTTGACTTGATAGATTTAGTTATTCTGAAGTTTTCGGAACGTCGAGGACGCCGTTCCCTACAAATTTAAGCTCTTAGGGTTAGTCAACTCGTAAGATTTAGACTTTCTGCCGTTTCAAAACTTCCCCGCTATCGTGCGTTTTGAAAGGCTGGTAGAACTCGACGTAGGCATACTTAGGTATCTTTTTTCACTTGCAAAAAAGATACCTCTTGTCGCTATGGCGACAATTCACTAGAAAAAATGCGCCCTACGGCTATAAGATTTCGCTCTGCGGAGCGACCAAGGCGCTGCCTTTGGAAACCGCAACCCTTTAAAAAGGGTTGACCTAAACTATTTTCGCTTCGCTGTGGTTACCGCAAAATGAACAACGCCCAATGGCGAATGGGTGCAGCAACACGCTGCTAACTGAAAGGAATGTTAAAAATGATCGCTGTAATTGATTACGGTGCTGGAAATATATTCAGTGTTAAAAATGCACTTGACTACCTTGGCATGGAAAATGTGCTGACAAGTAAAAAAGAGGATATCGAAAATGCTGATGCACTCATTTTGCCTGGTGTTGGTGCATTTCCTAGCGCTATGAATATGCTTGAAAAAAGCGGACTTATTGATACAATTAAAACTCAGGCAAAGAAAAAACCTTTCCTTGGAATATGCCTTGGAATGCAGCTTTTGTTCGATAAAGGCTATGAGTTTGAAGAGTGTGGCGGCTTGGGACTTATTAGCGGAAGCGTTAAAAAAATTGATGAGCCTGAGCTTATAATTCCACATATGGGCTGGAACAAGCTTGAAATACAAAACGATTGCCCACTTCTTTCGGGACTTGATGAAGAAAGCTATGTTTATTTTGTTCATTCCTATAAGGCTGAATGCGGTGATGAAAATATTGCAGCATTTTCTTCTTACGGTGGAAAAGTTCCTGCACTTGTATTTGATGGAAATACCGTTTATGGTGCACAATTCCATCCGGAAAAGAGTGGAAGTACTGGATTACAAATTCTTAAAAACTTCGGAGGACTTATAAAATGATAATATTACCAGCTATTGATATTAAGGACGGAAATTGTGTAAGACTTTTCAAGGGAGATTTTTCTACTGTTGAAAAGGTTGCAGCAGACTACATGGAAACTGCAAGAGGCTTTGAAGAAGC
Organism: Oscillospiraceae bacterium; assembly: GCA_031548405.1. Classification (GTDB taxonomy): domain Bacteria; phylum Bacillota; class Clostridia; order Oscillospirales; family Ruminococcaceae; genus Porcipelethomonas. Next base: position 19,523 of record JAVBRC010000198.1, read on the forward strand.
TGGAGCATCATGGATTCACATGGTTGACCTTGATGGTGCAAAGGAAGGCAGACCTGTTAATACACAGATTTACAAGGACGTTGCCGAAAAAACTTCACTTAAGGTTGAAGTTGGCGGCGGTATCAGAAATATAGAAACTATTGAAGAATATCTTTCAATGGGAATTTCAAGAGTTATAATCGGCTCTGCAGCACTTAAAAATCCACAGCTTGTTAAGGATGCAATTAATAAATTCGGTAGTGAAAAAATTGCTGTTGGTATTGATTCAAAAAACGGCATGGTTGCAACTGAGGGCTGGCTTGAAGAGTCTGACGTTGATTATATTCAGCTTGCTAAGGAAATGATTGCAATTGGTGTTAAATACTTCATTGTTACGGATATTTCAAAGGACGGTACGCTGTCAGGTGTTAATCTTGAACAGCTAAAGTCTCTTTCAGATGAAACTAATGGAGAATGCTGTATTATAGCAAGTGGCGGTGTGCATACAATAGAAGATATTAAGGGTTGTAAGGAATTGGGACTTTACGGAACTATCTGTGGTAAGTCAATTTACAAGGGAACTCTTGATTTGAAGGAAGCTGTTGAAATCGGGGAAGGTGTGTAAATAATGCTTGCAAAAAGAATTATTCCTTGCCTTGATGTTAGAAATGGCAAGGTTGTTAAGGGAGTTAATTTTGAAGGTATAAAGGACGTTGGCGATCCTGTTGAATCGGCTGAGGAATACAATAGACAGGGTGCTGATGAAATCGTTTTCTATGATATTACAGCCTCTTATGAGGGCAGAGGCGTTTTTCTTGACGTTGTAAGAGAAACTGCTAAAAAGGTTTTTGTTCCGTTGACAGTAGGCGGTGGAATTAAAACTGTTGATGATATCAGAGATACTTTAAGAGCTGGTGCGGATAAGGTTTCGGTTAATTCTCAGGCTGTTCAGAATCCACAGCTTATAAGAGATGGTGCTGATATATTCGGAAGTCAGTGTATTTGCGTTGGCATTGATGCTAAGAAAATTGCCGATAAGAAATGGACTGTTTTTATAAATGGCGGAAGAGTTGATATGAAGCTTGACCTTATCGATTGGGTGAAACAGATTGAGGAGCTTGGTGCTGGTGAAATTTGCCTTAACTCGATTGATGCTGATGGTACAAAGGCGGGCTTTGATATTGAAATGCTTGATGCTGTTTGTAGGGCTGTAAACATTCCTGTAATCGCTAGTGGTGGTGCTGGGAAAATTGACGATTTTTCAACGGTTTTTGAAAAAACCTGTGCAACTGCGGCTCTCGCAGCATCTCTTTTCCACTTTAAGGAATTGACTGTTGGAGAAGTTAAGGATTTTTGCAGAGATAAGGGCGTTATAGTCAGATAAGACGATTTATAAAAAATGGACTGGTGAATTATGATAAAAATTGATTTGAACGATCTTGATAAGTTTTTTGTCAAGGATGAGCTTATTCCGTCAATCTGTTATGATGTAGATACAAATACGGTTTTAATGCTTGCATATATGAATAAAGAAAGCCTTAAAAAAACTCTTGAAACTGGATATACATGGTTCTGGAGCCGTTCCAGACAGGAATACTGGAACAAGGGTGCAACCTCTGGACATTTGCAGAAGGTTGTTAGCATTTACGGTGACTGCGATAATGATACTTTGCTTGTAAATGTAAAGCAGACTGGCGTTGCCTGCCATACTGGCGAATACAGCTGCTTTTTTGAAGAAATTTATAGTGATGAGGAGAATAAGTAAATGACTGTTTATGAAGAAATATTTGAAGTAATTAAGCAGAGAAAAGCTGATTTTGAAAAGGGTACTGCACAGGAAAATTCATACACCTGTTATCTTTTTGAAAAGGGTGTTGATAAAATCTGCAAGAAGATTGGCGAAGAAGCAACTGAGGCTGTTATTGCTGCAAAGAACAAGGATAATGATGAATTGAAAAATGAAATCAACGATTTGCTTTATCATATAATGGTTCTTTGTGCTAATCAGGGTTTGGATTGGTCAGAGGTTGAACAGGTTCTTGATGAAAGAAATGAAAAAATTGGTAATTTGAAAAAGTTCCATACGGTTGATAAAAATACATGATAAAAAAGGCTGTTGCTTGAGTGCGACAGCCTTTTTGTTATACCTTACGGTGACACAGTATCAAGCAGCTTTGCAAAAAAACTTTATTATTGCGGTAACAAATTCCTGATATCTGAATAAGATATATTGAAGTATTCAATTTAATGAATATTTAATATGAAATAGGAGGATATCCCATGAGCGATTTTGCAAATAACAGAAACAATTCTGTTCCAATCAAGGTAGACAGAGTTTTTGACAGTTGCAGTGACAAGGATTGTGTTACCGGTGTCCGTGTTAATCTTACATGCCCTTTACCTGAATGCACAACTGTTGTAAAATCAAAGTGCATTACAGTTTCAGACGTATGCATGACAGTTGAGCCAATTCCTTTTAATAAAGGCTTTTATTCTGTTGATATTACCTTTACATTTGATGTGGAGCTTGCTGCATATGAACAGGCTTGCGGAACACCAACAACGGTTTATGGTACTGCATCAGTAAGCAAAAACTGCATCCTTTATGGAAGCGAAACAAATTCAAAAACATTCTCTAGTGATGGAAGTGTTATAGGTAAAACAGGAAGCTGCTGCAACACTATTAATCCACCAAAGGCAATTGTTCAGGTTGTTTCACCATTAGTACTTGACGCTAAAATTGCATCTTGCAATATTTGTGATTACATCTGCGGATGTGGTTGCGGTTCAATGAATGATGGTGAATTGTTAGGTATTAATAGACCTTCAAGAACTGTAGTGCTTACAATAGGCCTTTTCTATGTTGTAGAACTGGTACGCCCTGTAACAGTTATGGTTCAGACTTCCCCTTATACAATCCCACAGAAGGAATGCTGTTCAGAAACTGACAGTCCTTGTGAAATATTCGAA
>JAVBRC010000205.1:0-4008 GCA_031548405.1 Oscillospiraceae bacterium
CTATTCTGAAACGAAAATGTCAATTGAATATATATTTTACAACACGACAAACGGCGCTTGGATGCAGCGCCAACAACGAGAGGTGGTTCAAAAATGAAAGAAAATGAATTTAGAAAAAAGCTTTCTACGCTTGTTTTTCCAATTGCATTTCAATACTTTATGATGTCGCTGGTCAGTGCCTCAGATGCACTCATGCTTGGATTTCTTGAACAAAATGCCATGTCAGCTGTAGCACTTGCAGGTCAGATTTCCTTTATGCAATACATGGTTATTGCTGCAATGACTACTGGTCTTTCAATTTTCTCTGCACAGTTCTGGGGGAAAAAAGACATAGCTTCTTTTGAAAAAGTATTTGCTTATGTTATGAAAGTAACAACTTTAGCATCGCTGGTGTTTTTTATTGCCACTTTGTTTATCCCTCAACCATTAATGCGTATTTTTACATCGGATTCAATACTAATTCAAAAGGGTGCGCTATATCTGAAATATGTTTCCGTTGCATTCCTTTTAACGAGTATTTCGCAAATTTTGATTTGTGCCTTGAAAAACAGCGAGAGGGCCTTTAAAAGCACTCTTATCAGCTCAGTGAGTATGATTTTGAATATTGTACTCAATGCGGTACTTATATTCGGTTTGTTTGGTTTTCCGAAACTTGAAATTGTAGGGGCGGCAATTGCTACGGTAATTTCAAGAGTAGTTGAAGTGTTATGGTGTGCGTTTGAACTCAAGAAAAATAACATTATTAAACTGCGTCTTTCTTATCTTATAAAAACAGAAAAAAGGCTTTTGCGTGATTTCTGGAAGTATACTGCTCCTGTTTTTGGCAATCAGATTTCTTGGGGTGCTGGATTTTCTATGTTTTCCGTTATTATGGGACACCTCGGTACTGATGCAGTTGCAGCAAATGCAATCGCTAACATCGTAAAGGAGCTTGCAGCGTGCTTTTGTGTGGGGCTTGCAAGCGGAGGCAGTATTATGGTCGGTAACGCACTTGGTGCAGGCGAGCTGGAAAAGGGCAAGCTATACGGAGCAAAGCTATGCAGGCTTGCGATTGTTACAGGGACGATTTCAGGATTGATTTTACTTGCTTTAAGTCCGTTGATTTTACATTTCACTAACCTGACCGAACAGGCAAATGAATACTTGAAATGGATGCTTGTAATTTGCTCTTACTACATGATTGGCAAGTCAATTAACAGCACAACAATCGGCGGTATTTTCAGCGCTGGCGGTGATTCTAAGTTCGGGTTTATTTGCGACACGATTACAATGTGGGTTGTAATTATTCCAATTGGGTTTATTGCAGCATTTGCACTGAAATTGCCTGTTATGGCGGTGTACTTCATTATTTCACTGGATGAGTTTGTCAAGCTTCCTGCGGTCTTTGGCAATTATAAGAAGTTTAGGTGGGTTAAGGATTTGACGGTCAAGAATGCCCATTAAGGGCGTCGCTGATTAAATAACGCCTGACGGCTTTGTACGCAATTTATAATTTGATTGCAAACAAAAAACTCCTAAATCCCTGTTTAACAAGGTTTTAGGAGCTTTTTTTTATAATGCTTTTTACGCTTTTTAAATATTTCCGTTAAGCGTTTTTTGATTATTTAATTAACAGTGATTATTCCTGCATCCTGCAAATATGTAAACATTTCTTCCAGCTTTTCACCGTTGTGGTTCGTTGCATATCTTGTAATCTTTGCTTCTTCTTTGATTTCTTCAATATCGTCTTCAATTTTGTCCAGACGGGTTTCAATTTTATCCAGACGTGAATCCATATTATCCAGACGGATTTCAATTTTGTCCAGACGTGAACCCATTTCACCAACGCTATTGGTGAGATTCCCCATTTGTTCAAGCATCAGTTTCTCAAATTCTGTCATTTTATCACCTTCTTTTAAGTTTATTCCTCGGTTTTATCTATTATATTATAACTCAAAGTTAATTAGAAGTCAATTGTTTATATGTAATAAAACAATGCTACTGTAATTACTGGATGAGTGTTTAAATACCAAAATTATTTTTAGAAAGTATCGATTTTGGTATGAATATATGCTATACTATTCATATAGCAATTAAGGAAACTACTTGGAGGATAAATATGAAAATCATTGGATTTCGCATACTCTTGATATTTTATTCTATTTATATAGGCAAGCTTTTATTGCAAAAGAAAAAAGGAATAAAAACAGATCAGATTGCAAAAGGGAAACAAAAGGATAAAGTTTTTTATACTGAATTGGTTTTAAAACTTGCTACATATTCAATTGTAATTGTCGAACTGTTAAGTATTATTCTAAAAAATTCCCCAGTACCCAAAGCTGTTTTTATAACTGGAATTATTTTTGGAGTAATCGGCGATGTTATTTTTGCGGCTTCTGTTATGACTATGAAAGATAGTTGGAGGGCTGGTATTGCGGAAAATGATAAAACTGAAATGATTACGAATGGCGTATATGGGTACAGCAGAAATCCTGCATTTGTTGGATTTGATTTAGTATACATTGGAATTTTGCTTATGTATTTTAACTGGGTATTGCTTGCCTTCTCGCTTTTTGCAGTAATTATGCTACATCTACAGATTATGCAAGAAGAAAAATATTTGCCCACAGTATTTGGAGATGAATATTTAAAATATAAAAGTAAGGTTTGCAGATATATTGGGCGGAAATGATATGGGATTTGGAAGCATGATATTTTAGATTTAGAGAATTGGCAATGTAAGAAATTGGTTTTGGAAAAGTATAGGAGGAATAAAAATAGACTATAAAAATCTATCAAAAAAAGAGTTTAAAAGGGCTATGCATTGTGGATTGGGACGTTGCACTATAGCACTTGAAAATGGCGATAAGGAAAAGTACAGAGATATTGTGTTGTATGGCTGTCTGCACAGTCTGAACTTTGATTTACAGTGTGAGGGTTCTCGTGGAATATATATGTATTACCTTGCAAAGGAATTTAGTAATGACCAATATTTTATTGAACCTGTCTGCAAAAAAAATATTGCATTTAAACCCAGATACACAGCGTGATTTGTTTAGCCACTTACTGGATTTTTTAGGATGCTTTGCGGACGACGGCAATGAAACAGCACTTAATGCTATTAATGAAATTTATTCAAGACTTTATGACAGTCTTTTACATACTCGACAAAGTCGCAAGCTTAAAAGAATTATATATAATTACGAATACATTTGCATTGACTTGATACAGTTATATGATATAAGGTTTTGTCAACGTATTCTTGCAGATATTGGTACATATTTTATCAAGAAATCTTATTTGAGCAATCATGAGCTGAAGTGGAGCTTTGAATGGTTTTTTACCTGTGCAAAGGATAGGTTTGGTGAAAGTCTGTTGAATGCTATGGAGAAAGATAATTCACTTGAAATTGTGAAATTCAAAGAAATAATGAGCAGTGAAGATACACCAAAAAAGCGAATCGTTTATCCTGAATATACAGCGGATATTATAATAAAAAAGTTAGCTGAAAACCAACTCAGAATTACAGATCGCCTGCGTTTTCGACGTGCAGATGATAAGGAAAAAATCAAACTTGCACAATATATAATTTCAGAAAACAATATAGATAATAAAATCAAGCTCATAAAGTTTTTTGCATATAATGACAACAGTTTTCCGTTATCATATAAATTACTGATTCCATATATAAAGTCAGAGAACGAGGAGTTGAGGGAAACAGTTTTAGATACACTTTGCTATATTAAAGATGATGATTTGCATGACATTGCTTTAGAATTAGTGCAACAACAGAGCAATTGGGCAGCGAAAATGATTATTTATCATTACAGAGATACAGACAAGGAGTGGCTGAAGCAATTTTTAAAGAATTTGAGTATTGATTACAGTGAAAAAAGTCACTGGCATACAATCGTTATGGCAATGCTTTATAACATAAGTAAAGGGCAACTTCCATGTGAATTTCTGTTATTTATTTATGAATTTTCACTTTGTTCATGTTGTCGTGAATCAGCAGTGGATAAGATGAAA
>JAVBRC010000092.1:0-3304 GCA_031548405.1 Oscillospiraceae bacterium
AAAAACAACAGCAGCAACCATCATTCCGGCCCAGATATAATTGATCATACAAAACACACCCCAAACAAATATATGTTGCAAAAACCAAGATATTGCTTTATAAATAAAAACCAAAATCAAAATAAGGATAACCGAATAAATGCAATTGTCTCAGATGTAAATATGGGACGTGTTATTTTTAATGAAGATGATACGGAAGCAATTGAACAGCTTGCCAGTTTTGCAGGATGCAAATATACGGAACATGACGATTTCCCAGACTGTTTAACCGCTGCATTGGAAAATATAAAGCAAATTGAGGATATTCCAACATTAAAAGCATTTAGTTTTTCTGTATTGGGATTATGAAAGGTGTTGAAAAATGAATTTAATAAATGAAATAAAAATGGATTATGAATTGCAAAAATGTAATTATATGGATATGCTTGATTATTATAACGGCAATCACAATATATTCAAAAATTACAGATATGAAGCAAATCGCTCCAATCAGCACATATGTGTTAATTATATACATAAATTTGTTGAGGAAGAATTAGCTTATATTTTTGGAAATCCTGTTACTTACATATCTAAAGATGGTAATAAAAATGTTACTAAAGCAATTGATTATGAATTATTCCATTGGAAAGATACACACAATCAGGAATTAGCAAGGCAAGTTGAAATATTCGGAACTGCATACGAATTATATTATATTAATGCTGATGGATTATTTTCAAGTAAGATATTAAATCCGATTAATGCAGCTGTTTATACTGATACTGATGGTAACCCAGAGATATTCATGCATTTCTATTCTAAGAAATTTGATAATGATACTTATTACGATGTTTATTACAATGATAGAATTGAAATTTATAAAAATGATACTTTAATTGAAACAAAGTCAAATATCTTTAATAAAGTTCCTGTATCAATTTGTACAATTGGAAAAGAACAAACAATTTATAGTAAGATTAAGGATTTAAATAATTCTCTTAATTCTATAATGTCAGACCAGATTAATACTATTTCTGATTATAGGACAGCTTATTTAATTGTTACAGGTTGTAATGTTGATGATGAAACTGAAACAGAATTACGCTCAAAAGGTATTTTAAATCTAAAAAGTAAAGAAAGTAATGTATCATGGCTCACAAAGGATGTTAATGCGGAGTATATTCATAACATGATGAAATCATTGATTGATGCTATGTTTTCGGTAACAAACCATATTGACGGCAATGAAAAATTACAATCTAACACAAGTGGTATTGCATTACGTACCAGACTTATATTTTTAGAGCAGCGTTGCAAAACTGTCTTTGATACTTTAGCAAATACAATTTCTGATAGAATAAATTTCTTGTTTTCCTATTTAAATATGAAAAATCTTGATTATGATTACAGGGATATTACTATCAACTATACTCCATGCATACCACAAGATTTAGTTACTACCGCACAGACAATTACACAATTAAACGGTGTTATCAGTAATGAAACTGCTTTATCGCTTTTACCTTTTATTGAAAATCCTTCTATAGAAATGGATAAAATCCGAAAGGAACAATCGGAAATGGATAGTATTAATCTTGAAAAGTTGGGGTTAGGTAATGAACAAGGATGAATTACAATCAGCGTGCTTAAAATTACGTAAAGAACTTTTTGACGACACTATAAAACCTATAAAAGAATTATTGCAGTTATATAAAAACGCTTTAAAAAACATTGAAATGGAAGTAGATTATATAACAAAAAAGTTTGTTGTAGATGATAAATTATCCATTTCGTATGTTCATAGGGCAAGAGTGTTAGAAAGCTTAAAAAGCCAAATTAATAAGCAAGTTGATGAATTAACAAAAGCTAATCTTGAAATAACTGAACGCACATTAAATGACGTTTGTACAAATTCATATTATCAAACAGCATATTTAATTGAAAGCGGAATTAATGTTAAAACAGATTTTAGCATTTTGCACCCAAATATGGTTAAAAGCATTGTTTATTATCCTATAGAGGATTTGACATTTGATACTCGTATATGGAACAATCAAAAAAAGCTAAAATTAAGACTATATACTGATATTCAAAAAGCTGTTATGAATGGGACATCAACAGAAAAATTGTCAAAGTCAATTGTAAAAGATTTTGGAGTATCTGCTCATGATGCGGCACGGTTGATTAATACAGAAGTTTCAAGAGTTGTTGCGACAGCACAAGACAAGATATACAATGATTCCGATGTTATTGAACAAGTAATGTGGTGTGCTACACTTGAAAACAATACTTGTAGCGAATGTGGAGATTTAGACGGCACGATAAAGCCTAAAGATAATCACCCTAATATACCTGTACACCCTTTATGCAGATGTTGTGTTATCCCTGTTATAGATGGTTGGAATCCAAAAACAAGAATTGATAACGAAACAAAGAAAAAAATCGATTATATGAGTTATAATGACTGGTATAAAATGAAATATGGAAATAAATAACTGAAAGGAAAATAGAATGTCATCTACTTTTAAAGGTGTTGAAATATCCGATGCCACTGGCATTAAATATTTTACCGAAATTAATGTAAAACAAGATTTAGATATTGTTAGTCCAATATCTTCTGTCATTCCGTTAGGTTCAAAATATCCTTATCATACAAAATATGGAGTTGCACATTATTATACTGGAACTGTTACGGCTGCATTTGAAAATAACCAAAGTAACAAATGTAAATGTGAAGCTTATGCTTATGGTGATACTGAATATAGAATTAAATTCGTTGAATGGCTGCAAAATGGACTTACTAAGTATTTAAAGCTTAGTGAGTCTTTTATTTTACCAGTTACAATTATTGGTAATATTAAAATTTCTGCCGAAAATACCATTGATGATACAATTATAAATACTAGCTTTTCATGGGAGCAATGCGGAGATGCTATAGAAGATAATAACAACTCAATTTGCGAATATTGCGGAGTAGAGTATGTATTTGGCACTAAGTTTTGTTCGAATTGCGGTAAAGCGGTTCAATAAAAATAAATACTTACAGGACACTATGTTCTGTTAGGATAATAAAAGGAGAAATATATAAATGGATTTCAAAGAAATAATCACACAATTAGAAAGTTTTAAAGATAGTGAGGAATACAAGACCTATGTAAAAGGTTTGGTTAATTCCGATAGTATCACTTCCTATCTTGATACTGACGATGGTAAAAAGCTAATTCAACCTAAAATGGATAGCTATTTTACAAAAGGCTTAGAAACATGGAAAAATAACAACCTTAATCAGCTTGTAGAGGCAAAGGTAAAGGAACTTTATCCA
>JAVBRC010000101.1:0-5076 GCA_031548405.1 Oscillospiraceae bacterium
CTAGCCAAACAAAAATAGAACCACAAAAAACCTTATTACCAGCAGATATTTCAATTGATTACGCAATTGAAACCGCCTCCTCCATGGGTCACACCTATGTGGGTAGTGAACACATAATTCTTGGATTCCTTAAAGAAGGTGGCAATGTTGCAGCTGCTGTTCTGAAAAAAAATGACATTACATTCAGTGATATTCACGACCAGTTACTGGTTGTGGTGGGCAGAGGTGAGGAAACCAGTCTTTCTCATGAAAACATCACGCCTGCTTTAAGAAGAATTCTGAATTCTTCAATAGAAATTGCGAAGTCCATGAGAACGCAGCTTGTAGGAACAGAACATATTCTTATGTCTATTATAAAAGAACCAAGCTGTGGAGCTATGAATTTCATAAGCTTTTTTGGCGTAAATTCAGCGGCGATTTATAGTGATTGTGTGCGTGCATATAAAACCAATGTACCAGAGGACGTTATTAGACGAAGTAAAACTGATTTTAAAAAGTTGCCTACACTATATAAATACGGAAAAAACCTTACTGAGCTTGCATGGGAAAATAATATTGATCCGTTAATTGGCCGTGAAAAGGAAATTGAAAGAATAATTCAGATACTTTCAAGAAGAATTAAGAACAATCCATGTTTGATAGGAGAGGCAGGAGTCGGAAAAACTGCAATTATTGAAGGACTTGTTCAAATGATGGCGAACGGAAAAGTGCCAGAAGAATTGATGTGTAAAACTATTTTCTCAATCGACCTTACTTCTATGGTTGCTGGTGCAAAATATCGTGGTGATTTTGAAGAGAGAATTAAAAGTTGTATGGAAGAGGTTGTGAATGCTGGGAATATAATACTGTTTATTGATGAGATACATTCTATTGTGGGTGCTGGTGCCGCAGAGGGTGCAATTGACGCTGCAAATATTTTAAAGCCACAGCTTGCAAGAGGCGAAATTCAAATTATTGGTGCAACAACGATTGAAGAATATAGAAAGCACATTGAAAAGGATTCCGCACTTGAACGAAGATTTCAGCCAGTTATTATTGATGAGCCTAGTGAAGAAGCTGCAATTGGAATATTGAAGGGTATCCGTGAGCAATATGAGAGTTATCATAATGTTAAAATAAGTGATGATATAATTAAATCAGCAGTTACTCTTTCTACAAGATACATCAATGACAGATTTTTACCTGACAAGGCAATTGATGTTATTGATGAAGCAGCTTCACGAGCTAAAATAAGAAATATTGATAATGGTACTGTAAGCGAATTTTATCCAATTGATATTTCAGGAGATAACATGACTTTAGATAAAATTCAAAGTGAGTTTAAAAAGAAAAAGATAAAGATGAATAAAAAAAATCCAGCCATCATTACTATGGAGGACACAGCGTCTGTAGTTTCGTTGTGGACGGGAATTCCAGTGAATAAAATCTCACGTGAAGAAGAGGTACGCCTTATAAATCTTGAAAAGGAACTTGGAAAAAGGGTTATTGGTCAAAGTAATGCAGTTAACGCAGTTGCCAGAGCAATTAGAAGGGGAAGAGCAGGTCTTAGGGAGCAAGAAAAGCCGATAAGCTCGTTTATTTTTATAGGCCCGACAGGCGTTGGTAAAACTGAATTGTCAAAGGCAACAGCTGAGATTATGTTTGATAGTAATAAGAGTCTTATTAAGATTGATATGTCTGAATATATGGAAAAGCATACAGTTTCAAAGATTATCGGTGCTCCTCCCGGATATGCTGGTTATGATGAAAAGGGAAATTTGACAGATATTATTCGGAGAAAACCATATTGTGTTCTACTTTTTGATGAAATTGAAAAGGCGCATCCTGATGTATTGAACTTGTTATTACAGATTTTAGACGAGGGTACCCTTACTGATTCAACTGGACGAAAAATAAATTTTAAGAATACTTTAATTATTATGACATCAAATATAGCTTCAGATATAATTGAAGGTAAACAATCTCTTGGTTTTGGAAACAGTAAAGATGAAGATATAAACCTTAAAGTTAAAAATGAGTTAAAAAAATTTCTTAAACCGGAACTTATAAATCGTGTTGATGAGATTATAGTTTTTGATAAGCTTAAAAATGATGATTTGAAAAAGATTGCTGAAAAGCTACTTGGTGAATTGTCAGACAGAGCAAATAAAATTGGGATTAAATTAGCTTGCGTTGATGGTATTACAAGTGCATTGATTGATGAAAAACAAATAAATAAGTACGGAGCAAGATATATTAAAAGACAAATTGTTCAAAACATTGAAAATCTCGTTTCACAGCAAATTATTGAAGGTAATATAAATAAGGGTGATTCTGTAGAAATTATATATGAAAATGGTAAATTCAAGACGGCAAATCCACTTTATAATAATCTTAAAAAATAAAAAAGTCAAAAAAAGGACATTGCGTATAAGCAATTGTCCTTTTTTATTTTGTTTTTTAAATGTTAAATGAGAAAAAGTAATGTAAAAAAACTTGTTGCTGATAAATGAAAAGATATAATATTTTTTTGTGTAAATTATATAAAATAAGTTATTTACTTCCAGGGATTTAAAGGTTTTCATTAGTCAATATTACCAAAAAACACTACCTATTAAATGTATCGGATTGCACTATTTAACAAAATATTTGATTTTCGATTGGTAAATCAAACAAAATCAGGCTGTTGAATTGGTATAGTTTAACGAAAAGGTTTTTTGCGAAAAATATAGACAAATTCGTCAAAATAGTGTATATTTATATTATAAGGAAAAAGTAATTTGTTGAAATTTGCCATCGATAAGGGAGTGGTTTTGATGACGGATAAGGAATTGCAAAAATTGAAACGTCCAGAGCTTCTTGAAATCTTGTTGAGTCTAAAGTCAGAATCAGACAATTTGAAAAAAGAGAATGAAGAACTTAGGATTGCAATTGATGAAAAAAATATAGATTTGCAAAAATCAGGAAATATAGCTGAGGCTGCCTTGCAGTTGAGTGGAATATTTGAAGCAGCACAAAGAGCAGCAGACACGTATTTATCAAACATTTATAAGCTAAATAATCAAAAAAATCAAGAATACAATCAAGTATTATCAAAAGCTAAATCAGAGGCAGAAAAAATCATCTCAATGGCAAATGCCTATGCTGTTGAAATAAGAAAAAAAGCAGAAGATGAATGTAAAAAACTTTTAGATGATGCTAAAAAGCAAATTTAATTATAATATGCAAATTACAAATTGTTTAATAAAGGTTTGATTGAAATGCCAAATATAAAAAGTAATTTTTACACATCACCTACAGCATCACAGTTGAAAACTGAGTTGGACAGAATTAATCATAAAAAGGAATTTCGCAAGGTATTTAAAGGTACAGTAGCTTCATTACTTGCAGTAGCTGCTATTGCAGTTTTGATTTCTGTATTGTTTATGCCGGTATTAAAGGTTACAGGCTCAAGCATGGAACCGACGTTATCAGATTCACAGTACGTTTTATGTCTGAATAATGAAAGCTTTAAGTCAGGAGATGTAATTGCTTTTTATTATAATAATAGAATTCTTCTTAAAAGAGTTATTGCAGTTGCTGGCGATGTTGTGGATATATCAGATGACGGTGTGGTTTCCGTTAATGACGAAATTATTTCCGAGCCTTATATAAGTGAAAAAAGTAAGGGAGAATGTGACATAGAATTACCATATCAGGTTCCGGATAATAAAATTTTTGTTATGGGTGATCATCGTTCAACATCTATTGATAGCCGTTCAATGGTAGTTGGATGCATATCAAAAAAAGATATAGTAGGCAAAGTTATTTTTCGTATATATCCTTTAGATAGGATTGGAATTATACAATAGTAAAGGAGGGATAGCTATGCTGACAATTAATCAGAAGGTTCAGTTGTTTTTAAAAAGTCATAAACATAGACGCGTTGGTATATCAGTTTTTCTGATTTTAGCAGTTATTGTTGTCCTTGCTGTTGTAACGATTCTTATAAAGCCTGCTGTAAGCATGACTGGCGATTTAACATGTACGGCATCGGAACATATTCATAACAATGAATGTTATTGTGATATTTTGATTTGTGGAAAAAATGAAGCATCTGATCATACTCATGATGAAGATTGCTTTGAACAAAAAAACATTCTTGTTTGTTATGTAGAAGATGAAACACATACTCATTCAGATGAATGTCACGAGGATAAGGAGATTTTAGTTTGTAATAAGATAGAAGGTGAACCGCATTCACATACTCAAGAATGTTATGAAAATCAAATTGTTTGTCAGAAAAATGAGCATATACATGACGAGGAATGTTATCAGGAAAAACCTGATGATGTTGAAGACGCTGAAGAAGATATAGAGTTTTCTGAATTCAGTAATATTCTTTCAGATAGAGCGGTTTCATACTATTCTGGAACTGAAATAGAAGAAGATGTTAGTGTAAACTTTATTAATTATATTTCAGATGTATCATATAAGCCTAATAATACTGATAATACCGATGAAAATATAAAACCTGTTAAATTTACACTTACATATTCATTGCCACCGAATTGCCTTATGCAGGTGAATAACAACAAGCAAATTTATTATAAGCTTCCTGAAAATGTTATTGTATCAATTGCTCAAAATGGGCCGGTTAAAACAAATAGTGTGACAACTGGTACATATCAGATTACCCAGGACGGCTATATCATAATAGATTTTGATTCTAATTATGTAAAAGATGGTTCGCAACAGATCTCAGGCGATATTACATTTAATGCTAATGTCAAAAAATCAGATGTAAATAGTCAAACAGAATCGGTTACAATGGGAAATGTAATTATTGATGTTGATTTTTCCAAAGCTTCAGATTTGTCAGTAGACAAAACTAACAGTGGGTATAATAGCGAAACTTCAATGATAAATTATAACATTAATGTTTCATCTGTTAATGGTTCTGGCGAAGGCTATATTACAATTAAAGATTATCTTCTTAATGCTGACAGTAGTCTGATTAGATTAAATCTTACGGACGGTCAGAATATACAGGTAACAAAAAATAATGCTGATGGTTCTACTGAAACTGTTATTCCAGAACCTATGGTAAATATATCG
>JAVBRC010000112.1:0-3236 GCA_031548405.1 Oscillospiraceae bacterium
TATAAGAATGTGTTTCATATTCAAAAGGAGTATATGTGCTATGAACCATTCCCAACGGAAGTGTTTTTCCAAAAATCATAAAATTATTTGTTGTTTCAAAATAATCATACGAATCAAACTCAGCGTCTTTGAAAAACATTGGTATTCTGTACCCGAAAAAATCAAAATATTTTTTTGTGACATCTTCTCCACTGTAAGTCTGTCCCTGTGCTGACAGCAGTTGTGAAAATTCTACCTGCTCCTCATACACCCCGATAATTTTACCCATAGCATGCTTTTTAAGAGTATGCCCACCATTATCATCAACAATTCCACTAATTATTATATCCCCTTTTTTTACTCCGTCACCTGCCCTTGTCATAAGCCTACCAGAATACAATTCAATAGATTCAATCTGGGCATCATGATCCGCTATTATATTACAAGGTATGTTATCTCTGACCATTTCTGGCGGCGGATCAGCCTCTGTCACATCAACAACAATTCTGCTGCCAGTGTGCCTGATACCTGCCCATGCAAGCTCTGGTATGCTAAGTCTTAACCGTTGCTCGCATCTCCTGAAGTTTATATCTGCTATAAATTTACCCTTATATATTCCAGTATCTGCAAGTGCTGAAATTATCTGTTCCCTACTAACACCGCTGTTTCCGCACACATCAACCGAAACAACAATATTGGATAGATAAAATACAAATGAAAACAAGACAAAAATTCCAATAATTAAACCGAATCTAAAACGATATCCTCTAATTTTAAAAGGCATTCCTTTTTTTTCAGTAAACTCAAGCTCAATTTTATTTTCTTCAGCAAGCCTTGAAACTGTATTCATATCATGCATATACACACAACCATAGAAACAACCATTGCCGCATCTTTGCGACATACATGTTAAATTGCTATCTCTTATACTATTTATAAAAGAATACATTTTAGAGCCGCTGGCTTTAAATGTTACTGTACCTCTTATCTTTCTAAACATTCTGTTCACCCATTTCCTGTCAGTTCTATAGATTGTATTTTTCCGCAGACAAAAATCCCCTTTGAATTAAAGTCATTAACTGTAAGATTGCTTCCCCAGATTTGTATTGTCATATCCCATGTTTTCACTTTAACCATGATATCATTATATTCAAGTATTTTTTTACAACACTCAACTAAAACCTCATGATCTCCAGTAACCTGTATTTGTGTATCCATATTAATAAATCGTTTAATTTTTCCAGACATATTTCTCACCTCATCTAATTATATTAAGAAATAGATGGTTTAATGTCATTAATAATATTATTTGTCCATATAATAAAATTATATTTACACAAAAAGGTTTATTATTTGGAGGAAAAATGAAAGCAATTATTAAAAATATCATTTTTATGGTATTAATACTAACAGCAATCTATTATTGCCTGAGATATCCAGCCGATATCGGTCAAGCTGTAAGTGTTTCAACAGACAGATGTATTAATGTAATTATTCCATCAATGTTTATATTTATGTGCTTAACATCTGTTACAGTCAGCTCTGGACTACATAATTTAATAAGCATACCATTAACACCAATTTCAAAATTCATATTTCGTCTTAAACTAAATGAATTTGGAATATTTTTTTTAAGTCACCTTTCTGGATATCCAACCGGAATAAAACTTCTGACAGACAGCTATCGTAATAATGAAATTTCTAAATCTGAGTTTGATCGTTTAAGCTGCATTTGTTTTGCAGGAGGCCCAGCGTTTATATCTGGGATAGTTTCTGGCATCCTTTATCCTAAAACTTCTGCTGGAATACTTTGTTTTCTTTCTGTAACTGTCGGGAACATTGTTGCAGCAATTATCAGCAGTTTGTTTTACAGACTACCCAAAAAGCCTTCATGTCGTCCTAAAATTGATGTAACCGCACAATGTCTTATAAAATCCACGTTGTCTTCAGCACACGCAGTTTTTCAAATGTGTGTCATGATAACTGCATTTGGTGGGATTTACAGGATAGCAGAGCTGTCTGGGATCATAGATAAGTTTTCAACCTTTATTTCCAATATATTTAATGTAAGCACATCTTATATTACTGCCGTTATATCTGGAATTTTCGAAATAAGCAATTTAGTAAATTTACCTCAAAATAATATCACACTGCTTCCAGCAATTGCTGCCATGCTGTCATTCGGCGGAATTTGCGTTCTTGTTCAGATTATTGTTATTTCAGATGGACTTCTCAACACAAAAAAGTTTTTACTCACAAGAATTCTTTCAGCAACAATTTCAGCTATATTTTGCAAGCTTGCACTGCCTCTTTTTGATTTAGGAGCAGCTGATGTATTCAAGCCAGTAATTACTTATTCTAAAAGTGGCCCGTTACCAGCAGTTATGCTGTTACTTATGACATTAATGTTGCTTTCACTATTTAAAGGATATAGACAATCAAATAAAAAAATGTTATAATAAAGGCAATGCTAAACAAATCAATCAAAACGCCTTTGTTTGGTATCGCCTAAAATATATGCTTAAAGGAAGTGAACATAAATGGGATTATTCGGACTTTTTAAGAAGAACACCAACTATTTTGATAAAAAAATCCAACCTAAATGTGCTTACTGTGAAAACGGAAAGCCTGCCAAGAGCGAAGGACATATACTATGCACCCGATGCGGAATAGTCAGCGAAGATTACAGCTGTAAAAAATTCACTTACTCTCCGTTTTTGCGAGTACCTGAAAAAGAACATCCCGCTGAAGAATGTCATATTTCAACTAAATCAGAAATATCAGATAAATCGGCTGAAAAAACAGATACTAATACTAGTGTACCTGAACCAGCTAGTGAAGAAAATCTTACTCCTGAAAAATCATTGGAAGATGAACCGATTTTACAGGAAAACATTGTTGAAAATGAATTACCATCAAAAGAAAACGTTCATAATAATATTAATGAAACTGTACAAACCGAAAATATAACTTCCATTGATAACAATGAAAAAACTTCTGCTGAAACTTTAGATGAAAAAAGTACAGAAGAAAATAAAAAAGAAGCTCCAATTCAAAATGAAGCTTCTTGTGTATCGGATATTAAATTTAATGCTCATGACAACTCTGAGAATATAAAGCATCTTGAAACTATTAAAAATGTTAACGTTGCAGAAATTGAAAATCACGTTCCCCCTAAAGAAATAGTTCTTCCAGATGTTTCACAATCATCTGTTTCGTCAATTTCAAATTCCCCAGAAGTAAGAAATAGTGATGAT
>JAVBRC010000036.1:0-48845 GCA_031548405.1 Oscillospiraceae bacterium
CCTAGCTTGTTTACTAGTACTGCAAAAATAAGTCTGCCGATTGTCATGAATGCATAAAAAAGTCCAGTGAAAAATGAACCCTTTGAAAGTGAAAAACCAAGATGCTCAGATGCATAGGTCGGAAGCCAGTTTTGAAGTCCGTGCTCTGGGATATAATAAAACCCACACATAAGAATAAGCCAGATAAACGCTGGGTTTTTAACAATGCTCATATACGTTGTTGGCTTTGTATCTCCGTTATCACTATGAACATCAGGGATTTTAACCGCTAAAATAAGAAAGAATGCAATAATTCCAACTGCAAACATTATAATATTGATAATCTGCCACGAACCAAACCCACTCGCAAACTTAGCCGCAACGTTTTGTCCGCCGCTTATTCCGACACCTTGCGTGAAATTGAAAATATTCATCATTAGTCCCGGTGACATGAAAAGAATAGGTGTGATTAAATTAACACTCGTGGAAAGTAATGTTGAAGCACCCATTGAAAAAATCATTCCACAAAGAAGAAGTGTGTAGCTTTTTGTGAAAAAATAAAGTAAAAGTGCAGACATCCATAATACTAATGTACCCAACATTACATATTTCTTTTTAAAAGTATCAAGTAGTTTTCCACCCACAAAAAGAAATATTAAGTTACCAGCATAGCTGACTGAAATTATCATTGAAACCTTTGTACTCGTTAAATTGAATGTTTCTTTAAATATTGGTGCAAAAACACCTCTTAAAGAATCGCTCATTCCAAGAACTACCATCAGAACATTGCAAAGTATCGCAGCAATTATCTGATTTTTTCTAACTGATTTGTCAATAGTCGTTTTCTCCATATATAACCCCTTTTATAAAAATATAATATTAAAAGCCATTAAAATTACAAAAAATACAAAATTGTAAATCAAAAAGAAGGACATATATTTTACCTTTTCTGAATTTTTGACTGCTGAATAATACCTGAATGAAATAAGACTTGCAAGCGACGCTACAGGCGTTCCCATTCCGCCTATGTTTACACCTGCCAATAATGGCAAAGCCTTGTCCGTAAACCCTGCAAGCATAATTGCGGCAGGGACGTTACTGATTATCTGACTTAGAAGTGCGGAAACTAAGGTTTCTCGTCCGTCCATAATCCCTGAAATAAATTTGCTGATGCTTGGTAATGAACTCAAATTTCCTACAAAGATGAAAAAGCAGATAAAGGTTGCGAGTAGGGAATAGTCGATTTTTTTGAATACCTCTTTTTCTGTAAAAAGAAGAACAACGGAAGCGATAACAAGGCAAAGATTCTTGTCAATTATATCGGCAACAGACAGTAGACATACTGCAAATAAAATTATGTAAATGACAGGTTTTATTAAAGCTATTTTCTGTGTTTCAGTTTTTTTATAGGATATTTTTTCTTTTTTTATCAAGAGTAGTGATATGCAAAGTAAAATGTAACCTAAAACTCCTAATGGAAGAAGTGTTTTTAGAAAATCCATTGCTGAAAGGTTAAAGTGAGAGTAAAGAAATAAATTTTGGGGATTTCCAATTGGTGTCATCATACTTCCGAGATTTGCCGCTACAGTTTCTATTACAATTGTTTTAATCAAAAATTTTTTATCATGGATATGTGAGGCAATGCCAATAGTTAGCGGTACAAATGTTATAAGTGCAACATCATTTGTGACAAGCATTGATGAAAAAAAGCAAAGGTTCATCATAATAAAAACAATCATCCTTGCAGAAGAAGTGCGGCTAAGAAGAAAATCGGTCACAACATTAAAAACACCGATTTTTCTAAAAGCGGCAACAACGCCCATAAGGCAAAAAAGCATTATTATAACCTTTAAGTCAATATAATCCAAGTACTTTTTTGACGGCGCAACAAAAAATATTGAAATAAGTGCTGCCGCCATGGATATAAATAAAACGGAATCTGCTAAAAACAGATTTTTTAATCTATTCATAAATTTTTACCTCAGGCTGTTTTTTTGAGGTTGGTATATTCTGATTTTAGAAGATTATAAACTTCAGAACCCTTTTCCTGACCGAATTTTGCTACTAAAGTAACATAAAAGTTTTGCTTTCCGGTGGAATTTTTCAGGATTTCACTTATAGCTGTAATTTCAGATGATTCATAACCTTTAAGAAGTGAACTGAGTTTTGAGGAAGAGTTACTATGTGCATTTTTAAGTTCTAAAAACTCGGATTTTAAAACGGAATAAATTTCCATTCCTTTTTCCTGCTTGAAACGTGTAACAAGTTCTCTGTGGAATTCTTTTTTATCTGTAGTTCCATGAAAAATTGCACTGATATTTATTATATCACATGATGAATAGTTAGGGAAAATAGCGCATAGTGAATTATATAGTGAATCTGATTTTTCGTAATTGTTCGATTTTACTATCTTTACAGATGACGGTTTTTCCTTTGTAACATAAGTTGAAGCGATTGATGTATGTCTGACAACATCAATACCATCAGCAGAAAGATAAGTATCGTAAAATAAAATATTTGCATCAAAACCTTTGTCATTGCTGATTATGTAAATGTTCTGGGATATCCCTTTTCCAAGAAGATACCCTGCAAACATGGTTAATTGAAAGTCAAGTGCATTTTTTCCACTGGCAACAGAAAAATACTTTATTTCAGAAGCCGATTCAATTAATTTTTTATGCACATCAAATGAAAGATTTCCTGCATTTGTTGTGTAAAAAACGTAAACACTATCGTCCTTGCTAAGTTTCTCAACTCCTCTGAAGCCGTCAGCGTTTACATTTTCATAGTCCACAAGATATATAGACATTTTATTTCTCCTTTAAACTGTCTTATTCATTTTTTTATTCGTTATATAATTATTCAATAGAATTCCAATAATACCTACAACACCCGTTGCAAGGAAAATTACAACAGAAACAATCAGATGTCCTTTTCCAAGAGATGCTCCCATAAATGCTGAGGAGGTTACTGAGGGTATTCTTGCAAGCGTTGCAATAAAATAAAATCTGTAGCGGTTTATTTCTGTGAGCGATGTCATATATGAAATAACATCTTTTGGTGTTCCGGGAATCATAAGTATTACAAAAACAATAATTTCAAGCTTTTTTTCATCATGAAGAAATTTGAATTTCTTAAACTTTTCATCAGAAACAAACGCATCAACAAGCGGCTTTCCGAATTTTTTAACAAGATTATATATGATTACAGTTGCAATAAAAATTCCGATTTCACAAAGCACAAGCCCCCGGAATGCGCCAAATAGTACTCCACCAATTATTTCTACCGGCCCTCCTGGTATAAAAGCGAGAACAATGTGCGTTACTTCCATTAAAACATAAAGAATCGGGGCAAATATTCCAAAGCCTTTAACTTTTTGTTGAATGGCTAATCGCCCTTCTTCCGTTGCAAGCAGTTTTATAAAGGGAACAAGTACAAATATAGTCAGTGCTAAACATAATAAAATTACAAACACAAGGATAAGTATTTTAAATATTTTTTTTCTTTTTGTCATTTTAATTGTTTCCTCCAAATATTTTAGCAATCTTTATTCAGCAAAACATTATTTTGTAAATCCTAACAATAATTATAGCATTATTTTGAAAATTTGCAAGATGATTTTTACCTAAACACTTGTAAGTTTAAAAAAATAGTGATATAATATGTATTATCTAAGCAAAAATCTTACTTTGCAATATGTTGGGTATATTGTGTGGTTTTATTTAGTATATAAAATTTAAATTAAACTTTATATTAAACTGTCTTAGTTGATTTTTAAAGCTTTATTATACAAGTCTACAATAGCATTGACTTTAAGGGGGAAATTAATGAAAAGCAGCAAAGCTAATTCAAATATATGGCTTAAACGTGGTGCATCCGTTTTAGGATTGCTCTATACGATTTTTTTATGTGTATTATCATATCGCTCGGTATTTTATGAAATTATTATTAATCAACGGCTTGTTTTCTGTTTGTTCTTATCAGTTATTTCTATTGTGGCAGGAACAGTCATGATTTATTCACGACAACAATTTTTAACAAAGCTTTCTGGATTTGTTATGTTTCCTATGCTTTTACCGGTTGTTCTTCTCTGCTTTGGCTCTTGGGAAATGATAATTCCACTTGCAACGTGTGCAGTTGTGATTTTCTTCGCAAATGGTGCGAACGAGGGAACTAAAACTTTACTTGGGACAATTTACCTTCTTGTATATATTTTAGCAGCACTTGCTTATTTTATTTTTACAAGTTTCCTTGCTTCTCCGGCAGTTAAGGAAACAATTGGAGAGGGTGTTTCACCTTCTGGAAAATATCGTTATGAAATTGTAAATACAACAGATAGTTCAAACGGAAGTACATCAGTTATACTTTCACCGAATTTTATGGATAAAAAAGGAAAAATGGTGACGTTTGAAATCAGAGGCTATGACCACAAGGTATGTGTTAAAAGACCACTGAAAGAAATTAAGCTTGAATGGAAAGAGGACGATCTTTATATTGATGATGAAAGATGGTTCACTCCGGAGCAGGCTGAAAAGGGAAAATGGTACGAAAAGGGTTCATTATCTTTTGACTTTATGTAAAGCCATAAATTCATTGCCACATGTAAATCTTAAGGGCGTGTATATAATAACTTTTATTAATATATATTTTGTTGAAGTTTCAAAAATCACTTTGCAAAAATGGAAAGTATCTCTAACATAACATGAATTTTCGTTCTTTCTTTTTTCTATCGTAAAAAATAAAGAACCAAAGAAAAAATTCTCTTGAACGATAGGGTATTTCGCTCGAGCGAGCAAGGCTCTGCCTTTGGAAACCGCGATTTTTTGAAAAAAATCGAGTGAAACTTTTGAATCGCCATTCGGCGGGGAAACTTTGTTGAAACAAATAGCAGATTTACAGATATACCCAGTAAATTAAAAACTAAGATGCTGTTTAACAGTGACTTATTATAAATTACAAATATTATATTTTATATTTTTTAGGAGGATCATAAAAATGAGCGAATTTTTTAAAGGGATAGAAAAGGTTAAGTATGAGGGTAAGGATTCTAAGAATCCACTAGCTTTTAAGCACTACAACCCAGATGAGGTTGTAGGCGGAAAGACAATGAGAGAACAGCTTAAATTTGCACTTTCATGGTGGCACACAATGGGTGGCGACGGAACAGATATGTTCGGCTGCGGAACAACTGACAAGACTTGGGGCGAGGCTGATCAGACTGCACGTTCAAAGGCTAAGGTTGACGCTGCTTTTGAAATCATGGACAAGCTTTCAATTGACTATTTCTGTTTCCATGACCGTGACCTTTCACCAGAATATGGCTCACTAGCTGAAACAAACGCAAAGTTTGATGAAGTTGTTGATTACATTGCTGAAAAGATGAAGGAGAACCCAACAAAGAAGTGCCTTTGGGGTACTGCTAAGTGCTTTGACCATCCAAGATTCATGCATGGTGCTGGAACATCACCATCAGCTGACGTATTCGCTTTCTCAGCAGCACAGATTAAGAAGGCTGTTGAATCTACAGTAAAGCTTGGCGGTAACGGTTATGTATTCTGGGGCGGACGTGAAGGCTATGAAACACTTCTTAACACAAATATGGGTCTTGAACAGGACAATATGGCTCGTCTTATGAAGATGACTGTTGAATACGCTCGTTCAATCGGCTATAAGGGCGATTTCTACATCGAACCAAAGCCAAAGGAGCCAACAAAGCATCAGTATGACTTTGACACAGCAACAGTTTTAGGCTTCCTTAGAAAGTACGGACTTGAAAAGGATTTCAAGATGAATATCGAAGCAAACCATGCAACACTTGCACAACATACATTCCAGCACGAACTAAGAGTTGCAAGAGAAAATGATGCTTTTGGTTCAATTGATGCAAATCAGGGGGATACACTTCTTGGCTGGGATACTGACCAGTTCCCAACAAATATATATGAAACTGCTCTTTGTATGTTTGAAGTTCTAAAGGCAGGCGGATTTACAAACGGTGGTCTTAACTTTGACGCTAAGGCTAGAAGAGGTTCATTTGAGCTTGAGGATATCTTCCACAGCTATATTGCTGGTATGGACGCATTTGCTCTTGGACTAAAGATTGCTCAGAAGATGATTGATGACGGAAGAATTGACAAGTTTGTTGAAAACAGATATTCTAGCTGGACAAATGGCATTGGTGCTGATATTATTTCTGGTAAGGCTGACATGGCTGCTCTTGAAAAGTATGCACTTGAAAAGGGCGAGGTTGTTGAGTCACTTGGCAGCGGCCGTCAGGAAATGCTTGAAAACATCATGAACGAAATCATGTTCAGTCTTTAATCTAACGCTGAAATAAGTACTTTTATGGGACGATTTGGATATTTTCTTCTACGATAACAAATTGTAGAAGTCAGCAGACCAGACGTCCCATTTTTATAATGATTATGAATAATTTATGGAATCCATGGCATGGGTGCCACAAAATAAGTGCTGGCTGTCAGAATTGTTATGTTTATCGGACTGATTCTAAATATGATAAGGACAGTTCTGAAATAAGCCAGAATAAAACCTTTAATCTTCCGCTTAAAAAGAAACGAACTGGTGAATATTATCTTATTCCAGAAAAGGACGGTATAATATATACCTGCTTTACTTCTGATTTTTTTCTTGAAGAAGCTGATGAATGGCGAACGGAATGCTGGGAAATGATTAAACAGCGTCCTGATGCAGAATTTCTTATAATAACAAAGCGTATTCACAGGTTTCATGAATGCATTCCTGATGACTGGGGCGATGGTTATGACAATGTTCACATCTGCTGTACTTGTGAAAATCAAGACAGGGCTGACTTTAGGCTTCCGATTTTTTTGAATGCACCAATTAAAAAGAAATCCATAATTTGTGAGCCAATTCTTGAGCAAATAAATCTTTTACCGTATCTTACTGATGAAATAACGCAGGTTGTTGTTGGTGGTGAGTCAGGATACTATGCAAGAATTTGCAAGTATGACTGGGTGATTTCATTGCGGGAGCAGTGTATAAAAACTAATACCAACTTTTATTTCAAGCAGACAGGGGCAAGGTTTGTCAAGGAAAATAAGCTTTATAATATTCCAAGAAAGCTTCAGCATTCGCAGGCGAGAAAAGCGGGGATTAATCTTGATTAAAGTGACGTTGCATACATGCGACATTCGTCGGGCATAGTTGACTAGATGGCACGATAGCGAAGCGACATTAGTTTAGGTCAACCCTTTTTAAAGGGTTGCGGTTTCCAAAGGCAGAGCCTTGGTCGCTCTGCAGAGCGAAAGCAGCGTGACGCTGTATCCAATCGCCGTTCGGCGGGGGGAGTTTTAGGATGAAAAGGAATAAAATGAATACTTATGGAGTTAAAATTCTATTTCAAAATATTATAGAAAATGAAAATCGAAGGATTTATGAAGAAAGTGTCCAACTTTTTCATGCCGAATCGAGTGACGAGGCTTTTGAAAAAGCCGAAAAACTAGCTCGTGAATCAAGATTTGAATATACAAATATTTATGGTAAAAAAGTAACATACAAACTTTATGATTCAATAGAAGCGTTCATTATTTATGACGATATCAGCTTCAAAGATGGTGCAGAGGTTTTTTCTACAATCTTCGAAATGAAGAATCCATCTAATGACCCTATAGAATGTCGCTATAACGCTTGTACAATTGAAGAAATGCTTATTCTTCGTAATATCGAATTTAATTAGAACTTTGGAAAGGAAAACTAACATGAGTGCATGGAGTTACAAAATTTTTGACGATGATATAACACTTGATTGTTTATGTGAACTTGATCAAAGTGAAAATATCATTGAAGATATTAAGAATTTTTTATCAGAAGCTATCGAATCTTCAAATGATTACCTTGATTACGATGCTGGTGCTTATGGTCTTGCAGCAGCTTGTGTAATTGATGCAAAACTTAACGGACTTGAACTGGAACTTTTATCTGATGGCTGCGCTGAAGAAGAGCTTAATTCAATCCTCAATAAGCTTGAAGGCTGTGATGTATCAGAAATACGTGAAATGGCAGTAGCTACTGTGAAGGCAGTTTCTGCTGAAAATTCTGAACTGCGTGAGCTTTGGGAAGAAAATGAAGAGTTTTATCCTTTGGTTATGGATGTTTATAATAAATTGATTAAAAGACTTGAAAATTGAAAGGAAAAATAATATGTCTTATATTATTGGCGTAGATTGTGGAACAAGCGGTACAAAAACAGTACTTTTTGATGAGCTTGGAACAGTTATTGCTTCACATACAATTGAATATCCTATGTATCAGCCTAAAAATGGCTATGCAGAACAAGAACCAGCTGACTGGGCTGACGCTATGGTTAATACTATTAAGGCAGTCATGACAAAAAGCGGAGTTAAAAAAGATGATGTCAAGGGAATTGGTATTTCCGGACAAATGCATGGTCTTGTAATGCTTGATGAAAATGATAAGGTTTTGAGAAAATCTATTATATGGTGTGACCAGAGAACAGCTGCTGAGGTTGTTGAAATGAACAGTAAGCTTGGCGAAAAAAAACTTATCGAAATTACTGCAAATCCAGCACTTACTGGCTGGACTGCTGCAAAAATTCTATGGGTTAAAAATAATGAACCAGATATATACGAAAAGTGCCGTCATATTCTTCTTCCTAAGGACTATTTAAGACTTATTTTGACAGGCGAGTACGCAACTGAGGTTTCAGATGCTTCGGGTATGCAGCTTTTAGATGTTCCTAATCGTTGCTGGAGTAAGGAAGTATGCGACACCTTGGGCATTGATATTTCTATGCTTGGAAAGGTGTATGAGTCATGTGAGGTTACTGGTAAACTAACTAAGACTATGGCGGATTCACTTGGACTTTGTGAGGGTACTATTGTTGTTGGCGGTGCTGGCGACAATGCGGCGGCGGCTGTTGGTACTGGCGTCGTTGAGGACGGAAAAGCGTTTACTACAATTGGTACATCAGGCGTTGTTTTTGCTCACACTTCAAATATTTCTATCGATCCAAACGGAAGAGTTCATACTTGTTGTGCGGCTGTTCCTAATTCATGGCACATTATGGGTGTGACTCAGGGTGCAGGGCTTTCACTAAAATGGTTCAGAGATAATTTCTGCAATGCTGAAAAGGAAACAGCAAAGCTTATGGATGTTGACGAGTATTATCTTATGGACAAGGAAGCCGAAAGCGTATCTATCGGTGCAAATCGTCTGCTTTACCTGCCTTACCTGATGGGTGAAAGAACTCCTCATCTTGATCCTGATGCAAGAGGAATATTCTTTGGACTTTCAGCAATCCATACGAAAAAGGATATGTTGAGAGCTGTAATGGAGGGTGTGGCTTATTCACTGCGTGACTGCTTTGAAATATGTCGTGAAATGGGTATTGATATTAATGATATGATGGCTTGCGGCGGCGGCGGTACTTCTCCGCTATGGCGTCAGATGCTTGCTGACCTTTATAAATGCCCTGTTAAGACTGTTGCATCAAAGGAAGGCCCAGCACTTGGTGTTGGAATTCTTGCAGCAGTAGGTTCAGGACTTTATAGCTCTGTTCCAGAAGCTTGTAACGCTATCGTAAAAACTGATAAGACTCAGACACCAATCAATGAAAATATTCCACAGTACGACGGGTTCTACAAGCTCTATACTGAAATTTATCCGGCACTTAAAGAAAAATTTAAGATTTTAGCAACTCTTTAAGTATAAAAAATATCTGAGGCAAAGCCATACTTTTAAAGTAACTTAATAAAGTGGTGGCATCGTCTTAACGCAACTTTTTAGCGGAGGAACATTATGAAAACAATAACTGTTAATGCAAGTAGTTCATACAACATCTATATCGAAAGAGGAATGCTTAAAAACTGTGGCGAAATAATTGCCAGAACTGTTGAAACGAGAAAAGTGGCAATTGTTACTGATGATATAGTAGATTCTCTTTATAGCAAAATCGTTTTAAATTCACTGGAAAATGCAGGCTTTGAGGTTTGCAAATTCGTATTTAAAAACGGTGAAAGCTCCAAAACAACTGAAACACTTAATCAGATATATACGTTTCTCTGCAATAATAATATAACCCGAACGGACTGTGTTATAGCACTTGGCGGCGGTGTTGTTGGTGATATAACAGGATTTGCAGCTGCAACCTTTTTAAGAGGTCTTGATTATATCCAGATCCCAACAACACTGCTCGCACAGATTGATTCTTCTGTTGGCGGAAAAACTGCGATTGATCTTCCATGCGGTAAAAACCTTGTTGGTGCTTTTAAGCAGCCAAAATGCGTTATCTGTGATTCAGACGTTTTGTCAACTCTTTCAAGTGAAATTTTGTCCGATGGAATGGCAGAGGCTATAAAATACGGTATGATTCGTGATAGAGAGCTTTTTGAGCTTATCGCTTCTCATAAGCTTGAAAATGTATCCGAAATAATTGATGAGGTTATTTATCAGAGTATTGATATAAAGCGTGATGTAGTTGAAAATGATGAGTTTGATACAGGTGAAAGAATGATTTTGAACTTCGGGCATACTCTTGGACATGCTATTGAAAGCTACTATAATTATGAAACCTATACTCATGGAAGTGCTGTTGCAATTGGCATGTGCATGATTACTGAAAGAGAATGTGACAGTGAAATGCTGGAAAAGCTGAAGAGCTGTGTGCTTGCTTATAATCTTCCTGTTAGGGTTGATGCGCCTGTTAATGAACTGCTAAAGCTTTGTTCAAATGATAAAAAACGTGAAAGTGGAAAAATTAATTATATAATTTGCCGTGAAATTGGCAAAGCTATAATTGAAAAGGTTACAATAAGCGAATTCGACAGACTTATGGAGGGAAAGTAAAATGGATATAAAAATTACTCCATCTAAACTTAATGGGGCTATAAATATCCCATCGTCCAAAAGTATGACTCATCGTGTTCTTATCTGTGCTGCACTTGCTGAGGGTACTTCTATTATCTCAAACGTTACGTTTTCAAAGGATATTTATGCGACTATTGATGCTTTGAAATCTGCTGGTGCAGAAATTTCTGTTGAAAACAGTCTGATTACAGTGACTGGTATCGCTGGTCGTATCCCTGAAACTGCGGATATAGATTGCTGTGAAAGTGGCTCAACACTCAGGTTTATGATACCTGTTACGGCTGCTCTCGGTATTAACACAATCTACAGGGGAGAGGGACGGCTTCCAGAACGTCCGATTACACCTTATATAAGAGAGCTTACAAAAAAAGGTATTAACTTTGATTACAATAATACAATGCCTTTTTCTGTCAGTGGACAGCTGAAATCGGGTGTTTTTGAACTAGAGGGTGATGTTTCTTCACAGTTTATTACTGGATTGTTGTTTGCACTTCCTCTACTTGAAAATGATTCGGAAATTGTTATGACTTCAAGGCTGGAATCAAAACCATACGCTGATATGACTGTTACTTGTTTAAAACAGTTCGGAGTTGAGGTTTCTGAAACAGACAACGGATATTTCATAAAGGGTGGACAGAAATTTTCACCGATGAATACTGCTGTAGAAGGTGACTATTCACAGGCTGCGTTTTTTTATGTGGCAAATGTACTTGGAAGTGATATTAAAATAAATAATTTACTTCCAGATAGTACTCAAGGCGACAAGAAAATTGTTGAAATTATTAGCAGCTTATGTTATAATAATAAAGAATTGCCAGATGGTTTCAGAATTGATGCCTCCGATATTCCTGATCTTGTACCTATTTTAGGTGTTTTAGGAACTTTTTGTAAGGGGAAATCTGAAATCTTTAACGCTGCACGTCTAAAAATCAAGGAAAGCGACAGACTTACAGCTACTGCTGATGCACTGAATGCTTTGGGTGGTAAGGTTACTCCAACTGAGGAGGGGCTTATTATTGAACATTCTGAGCTTAGGGGTGGAATAGTTGACAGCGTTGGCGACCATAGAATTGCAATGAGTGCTGCGATTGCTGCAACAATATGCAGTGAATCGGTGACTATAAAAAATGCTGAAGCAGTTGAAAAATCATATCCTGACTTCTTCAGAGATTATACAAATTTGGGAGGAACTGCTAATGTCATCAATTTGGAATAACCGAATTTCCATTTCACTTTTTGGAGAATCACACGGGCCGGCAATCGGAGTTGTCATAGATAATTTGCCTCCGGGCGAACATATTGACATCGAAGAGCTAGGTCGTTTTCTTGCCAAAAGAGCACCTAAAAAAGATGGTACTACTACAATGAGAAGCGAGAAGGATCTTCCGCAGATTATGTCGGGACTTATAAATGACAAAACAACTGGTACTCCTTTATGCGCATTTATTCAAAATACTGACACTCGTTCTAATGATTATTCCAACATTTCAAAGCTTGCACGTCCAGGACATGCTGATTATACAGGTGCAGCCAGATACAAGGGCTTTAACGACGTAAGAGGCGGTGGACATTTTTCAGGCAGACTTACTGCTCCATTATGCTTTGCGGGTGCTTTGTGCGGACAGATATTGGAGAGAAGGGGCATTTATACCGGTGCACACATTGCAGAAATCCACAATATAAAAGATGATATGTTTGACAGAACAAACGTAAATAAGCAGGATATTCTTGATGTACGATATAAGAAATTCCCTGTTATCAATGAAAAACAGGGCGAGAAGATGTTTGATGATATTCAGAATGCAAGAACCGGCTGTGAATCTCTTGGTGGAATTATTGAATGTGCTTGTGTGAATGTTCCTGCGGGAATCGGTTCACCAATGTTTGACGGATTAGAAAATACATTGGCACAGCTTATTTTCGGTATTCCTGCTGTAAAGGGACTTGAATTTGGTGCAGGATTTTTAACTGCAAAAATGGTTGGCAGCCAGAACAATGATGATTTTTACGTTGATGAGCGTGGTCATGTTCTGACTAAGACAAACAATCACGGCGGAATTCTCGGCGGAATATCTTCGGGAATGCCAATAACATTAAACGTTGCGATTAAGCCAACACCATCAATTTCAAAGCCACAGGAAACAATTGATTACGGTTCAATGAAAAATGATGTTTTAAGCATCAAGGGCAGACATGATCCATGCATCGTTCCAAGAGCAATTCCTTGTGTTGAGTCAGCTGTAAATATTGGAATTCTCTCTCATATGCTTGATTATCCGAATTTTGTATAACTTCAAGGTGACTTAATATGGAAAACCATTCAAAAATGTCTGAACTGGCGACAACAGAGCTGCGAGATGGACAGACTGTCAGAATTTTAATTTGCTATCTTCTTTATCGCATAAACAAGCCTGTTGATTCTGAACAGCTTTATGATATCGCTGTGACTACTGGCATTATAAACTATTTTTTCTATCAGGATGCTATGGATTATCTTATTAAAAATAATTCTATCAGTGTTGAGAAGAATAAAAATAGTGAAATTTACACTTTGACGGAGAAGGGTATAAACTGTGCTAAAACTCTGAGAGGTTATGTTCAGAAGTCCTACAGGGATAATATTGTCAAGGCTGCGTTGCGTTATTTTGCAAAGGTGAAGTACGAGAACGAAGTTAAGATTGAATATATTGAGCTTGAAAAGGGTTTTTATGTTCACTGTCGGTGTCTTGACATTGGCGAGGATCTTCTTGATTTAAAGCTTTATGCACCTGACCGTACGCAAGCGGAGATGATCGGGAGAAATATTATGTTGAACCCTGCGGGGTTTTACAGTAAAATAGTAAATATTGCACTTAACAATAGGGAAGAGGAGTTTAATCCTGACGATTTGTAGATAGTGAAGTTGCACGCCGTTTGGTGGGGATAGTTTAACTATATCCGCCGAACGGCGCATAATTTAGGTCAACCCTTTTTAAAGGGTTGCGGTTTCCAAAGGCAGAGCCTTGGTCGCTCCGCAGAGCGAAAGCAGCGTGACGCTGCACCCATTCGACATTCGTCGGGGTTAATTTTAGGGACGCGCAAGAGCCTTTTTCTTTGGTTCTTTCTTTTTTACGATAGAAAAAAGAAAGAACTAGAACTCATTAAGTCTATGAAGTTTAGTTGACTTGATAGATTTAATTTTCTAGCTCTCAGGGTTATTAAAATTGTTGGGGTTAGTCTTTCTGACGTTTCAATGTCCTTATTGGGCATTTTGAAAAATTGGTATAACTCGACGTCTATTACTTAGGATTCTCTTTTTGCCCCTCTATCGTAAAACTAAGCCCGACGAACGGCGAATTGGTGAGGCATCACGTTGCTAATCCATCTTTCTCAATAACTTCTCAACATCTGCATGATGGCCTAAAACAACAATGTGATCATCAGTTCTGAAAATATATTCCGCACCAGGAAGTGCCTGAATGTCATTACTGTTCTTAATTGCAAGTATGTTAATATGAAACCTTTTTCTTGCATCAATCTTAATAATACTCTTTCCAACCCAACTCTCAAGGATAGGAATTTCGTAAATCGCAGTTTCCTTAGTAAGCTCAATATAGTCGAAAATGTTATCGACGCTATACCGTGTAGCAAGCTTTAACGCACTATCCCTTTCAGGGTATGTAACTTCGTCAGCACCATTCCTTAAAAGGAACTTTGCATGAATTTCATTTTTTGCCTTACTTATAACCTTGGCAGCTCCCATATCATGAAGCAGGCTTGTTATTTCAAGACTGCTTTGAAAATGGTCACCTATACACACAAAACAAAGATCAAAATTCTTGATTCCTAATGCTCTGAGAGTGTCAAGCTTTGTGCAGTCACCAATCTTTGCACTGGTTACGTATGGCATAGCCTCCTGAATCTTTTCTTCGTTGATGTCAACAGCCATTACTTCATCGCCTAAATCATAGAACTTTTGTATAAGATGTGTTCCAAAACGACCAAGACCTATTATAAGAATAGACTTCATATTAAATCTCCATTCTGCCGTTATACTAACTGGCATCGAATATCGGCATTAAACACGTGAATTGCGTGCTATTGCCTTTTATCCTATATTGATTTTTTCAACTGGATTTTGTGCAGTGTGCAGGGTTTTATGCTCCGTAAATAGTAGTGCAAATGAAAGACTTCCGACTCGTCCGCAATACATAAGAAAAATAATGACAACACGAGAAAATGTGTTGAGATCTTTAGTGATACCCATTGACATTCCAGCAGTGGTTATTGCTGAAAAAACTTCAATTGTAACATCAGTTAAATTAAGATTAGGCTGTGCAGCTAAAATGAGAAATTCGCAAAATAAAATAAGTGAGATATTAATTGTTATAACTGAAACCGCTCTTTTGAGAACATCTGGTTCAAGTCTTCTTTTTAATACATTTATTTCGTTTTGATTTCTAAGACTCGACCATACTGATAAAAAGATTATGATGGCTGTTGTGGTTTTTATACCACCAGAAGTTGAACCAGGATTTCCGCCTATGAACATGAAAATTACAGTTAAAAGCTTTCCAGGTGCGGTCATCGCTGTGAAATCTACTGTGCTGAATCCGACAGTTCTTGGCGTAACCGACATGAAAAGTGATGTTATAATTTTATGATGCACCTTTAAATTTTCAAGCTCGTTTTTTCCTTCTATAATATAAAATGCTACAGTTCCGAAAATAACAAGAAACAGTGTTGCAATTAAAACAAGCTTTGTATGGAGCTTATAATGAGTTATTTTTAGTTTGTTTACGGAAATATCATCCCAAACAAAAAAGCCTATACCACCAATAAGTACCAGCATAATAACAGTTATGTTGACAAGAATATCATCTCTGAATATTGAAAGTGATGAATATTCTCCAAATCTTCCCATTAAATCAAATCCTGCATTACAAAATGCTGAAATTGAAATGAAAACACTGTTATATATTCCGACTCCGACTCCCATTTTGGGTATAAACCTTATGCAAAGTAAGACGGCACCAATAAATTCAATTGAAAATGTGCCTATTAAAATTTTTTTAATTAGGCGAACAATTCCACCTATATACA
The DNA here is from genome assembly GCA_031548405.1 of Oscillospiraceae bacterium. GTDB lineage: Bacteria > Bacillota > Clostridia > Oscillospirales > Ruminococcaceae > Porcipelethomonas. Next base: position 15,928 of record JAVBRC010000036.1, read on the forward strand.
TTGTGTTAACGCTCTCCTGAAGCAGACTACGTTCTTTAAGTCCTATTTTTCTGTGTAGAAGCATGGAGAACATAGTCAGGATTGTTAAAAATCCAAGGCCACCTATCTGAATTAGACATAAAATTATAATCTGACCAAAAAGTGTCCAGTGAGTGTATGTGTCAGCAGTCGTAAGACCTGTTACACATGAAGCAGAAGCGGCTGTGAAAAGAGCGTCCATAAATCTTGTAGGCCCTGGTTCACGGCTTGAAAACGGTATTAAAAGAAGTAACGTTCCGGCAGCTATAAATATGAAAAATCCAAGGGCGACAATTTTCGGATAAGTCAGCCCTTTTGTTATTCTAGATTTCATGATATCCCCCGTATCCTTTTATCATAACGCATATTGTTATATGCAATATGCAATATTATACATCATTTTATCATAACTGTCAATGAATAAAAAATTAAATTTTTATATAAAATCTAATGATTGAAAAAATTTGTTTTTATAATTCAGCAGAATGCTTGACCGTTACTTTTCAGGTGTGATATAATATAAAGTATTGTTTTAAGAAGTATTTTGCATTAATAGGATAGTTAATGTTTGTTAAAACCCTAAGGAACCACTGATTAAATCACGCCTAACGGCTTTGCACGCAATCTGCTTGCAGATTTTTCGCCATTTTGCACATAAAATTCTTGACATACGCCAGTATGCCTGCGAATTTTCTGTACAATCTGGCGAAAAATCTGACAGTGCATCTTACGCACAATATTTAATCAGTGTTTCCCTAAAAAACTTGCTTTAGTAACAATATTAGATTTTTTAAAAAAATGACTTTGGAAAGGTGTCTGTTTTTCGGTGATTTATTTTTAATCTAAAAGAAGCATTGAACAAAATATTCTTTTATATTTCGTTCAGTATCGCCCAAAATATAAAAATTAAGGAGCAAATTAAATGCCATTAATAATAAACAATGTTCGTGGAGAAATTGACGAAAAAAGCGAGTCCATTATAAAAAATGGATTGAAAAAGGCTGGAATTTCTGCTGAAAAAGTAATAAAAAGCGGAATTTACAAGACCTCCCTTGACGCTAGAAAAAGAACTGACATTCATTTTATGCATTCTGTTTTCATTGAGCTTGCTGATAGCGAGATGGAAAATGCTATAAACTGCAAGGACGTAAAGAAAATTGAAAAAAGTGTTTTCAAGGCTGAAGTATCAGGCACTAAAAAGGACGGAAGAATTGTAATCGCTGGGTTTGGGCCTGCAGGTATGTTCTGCGGACTTGTTCTTGCTGAACATGGATACAACCCACTTATCCTTGAGAGAGGTGAGGACGCTGACAGTCGTATTGAAAGCGTTAAAAATTATTGGGACGGCGGCGAGCTGAATACTGAATCAAATGTTCAGTTCGGCGAAGGTGGTGCTGGTACATTTTCTGACGGAAAGCTGACAACAAGAATTAACGATCCACTTTGCAGATATGTTTTGGAACGTTTTGTTGAATTCGGTGCACCAGAAGAAATACTCATAAAAGCAAAACCACATATCGGAACAGATAATTTGAGAAAAATTGTCAAGGAAATCAGACAACGTATTATTGAAGCAGGCGGAGAAGTTAAATTCAATTCAAGACTTGATAACATTGTAATGGAAAATGACGAGATAAAAAAAGCTGTCTGGAACGGTAATGAAACTGAGGCATCAGCACTTGTTACTGCGATTGGTCATTCTGCAAGGGATACTTTTGAAATGCTTGCGAATAATCAGATTTTCATGGAGCCTAAGCCATTTTCAGTCGGTGTCCGTATTGAGCATAAGCAAAGTGACGTTGATAAGAGTCTTTACGGAAACCTTGCTGGTAATCCACTGTTGCCAGCCGGAGAATATCAGCTTTCACATCGTCGATTTGATGGCAGATGTGTTTATACGTTCTGTATGTGTCCGGGCGGTCACGTTGTTCCGGCTGCTAGTGAAGAGGGCGGAGTTGTAACAAATGGAATGAGTGAGTTTTCTCGAAATGGTGAAAACGGAAACTCTGCAATTGCGGTTTCAGTTTCAGCTGCTGATTTTGGTGGTGGTGTTCTGGATGGTATAAACTTTGCCAGACAGATTGAACAATCTGCTTATCGTATGACAAATGGAAAAACTGCTCCTGCGACAACTGTTGGTGGATTTTTAACTGGTAAGCCTAGTATCAAATCGCCTATTACTGCAAGCTATGACCGTGGTGTTACAGCTTGTGATTTCAGTAAGTTATTTCCATCAGATGTAACACAGATGTTTACAATAGGGCTTAATGTATTTTCAAAAAAGGTGAAATGCTTTGGGGATAAATCAGCGCTTATGACTGCGCCAGAAACAAGAACGTCTTCACCAGTCAGAATAAGCAGAACTGAGAACAGAAACAGTGTTTCAATAAAGAATCTTTATCCTTGTGGTGAGGGAGCTGGATATGCTGGCGGAATTATGTCAGCGGCGGTTGATGGAATAAAAACAGCGTTGGAGATTCTGAAGATTATAGCACCGTAATTACGGGGATAGTTCACTTTGCCCGACGAATGTCGCATAGTTTAGGTCAACCCTTTTTAAAGGGTTGCGGTTTCCAAAGGCAGAGCCTTGGTCGCTCCGCAGAGCGAAATCTTACAGCCTTAGAAGAGCATTTTTTCTTTGGTTCTTTCTATTTTGCGATAGAAAAAAGAAAGAACTAGAACTCGGTAAGGGTTTGAGGGTTAGTTAAGTTGCCAGATTTAGTTTTTCTGATTCTTAGGGTTAGTTTTAGGCTTGCTTGTTAGTTATTCTGACATTTCAAAATTGTCCCTGTCGGGCATTTTGAAAGACAGGTAGAACTCGACGTCTGTTACTTAGGATTCTTTTTTTACTTGCAAAAAAGAATCCTCTTGTCGCCTATGGGCGACAATTCACCAGAAAAAATGCGCCCTACGGCTATAAGATTTCGCTCTGCGGAGCGACAAGGACTCCGTCCCTTGACCCTGCAACCCTTTAAAAAGGGTTGACCTAAACTATTTCGCCATTCGGCGGGGCAACTAAACTGTTTCGCCGTTCGGCGGGGTTAGTAAACTATCATACCATGAAAACAGGAGGTTACCTATGCATTTAAAACATCTCTATTACGGCAACGGTAAAGGGAAAACTACTGCTGCTTTAGGTCTTGCTATAAGGGCCGCCGGATGCGGTATGAAGGTACACATAGTTCAATTCCTTAAAGGTAATGATACTAGCGAGCTTAGTTCACTGGCTCTTGTTGATGGTATAACCGTTGCTCGCTGTAACAGAAATTACGGCTTTTCCTCTTCAATGACGCAAAATGATAAAACAGAAATCACCAATTGTCATAACAATAATTTAAGAGAAGCAATCTGGCTTATAGAACAAGGCAAAATTGATTTGCTTGTTCTTGATGAAGTTATTGATGCATATAACTTGAATTTAATCGATAAAATGCTTGTTTCAGATTTGGTTTTTGGTGAAATCAATGCTGAACTTGTAATGACTGGACATAAACCAGATCAGACTTTTATTGATGCTTTTGACTATGTAAGCGAGATTAAAGCTATAAAACATCCATACCAAAATGGTGTTCTGGCACGAAAAGGAATTGAATATTAGACATATTACAGTAAATTTAGCTTTTTTGTTGACTTTTCATTTAAAAAATGTTAAAATGTAAATATATATTGTATACTTTGTTGAAAATAAGGAGTAAATTATGAGTATTAAGTTTCATCTGCCAGATTTTGCTGCACATTACCGCTTTAATTTGGTTTTTCTTACAATGCTTAAAAACTGTCCACAGTACTTTAGAGATGGTGTGGAAATCGCATCTATATACGGAACTTTTCCACAGTCAATGTGGAATGGCGGACGTGTTATGAAGGACACCTGTGACAAAAGTTTTGTTGATTTAGTTATATCAGGATTGGATTCTTTGGGTATACCTATGAGATTTACATTCTCAAATCCTCTGATTACTGAAGAACATTTAGATGATGCACTATGTAACTATGTATTAAAGACTGCTGAAAATGGAAAAAACGGTGTTATCGTTGTTTCACCAATTTTGGAAGATTATATCAGAAAAAATTATCCAGGCTATAAAATCACAAGCTCAACTTGTAAGCGTATTACTGATATTGATGTACTTAACGAAGAAATTGATAAGGACTATGATATTGTAGTTATCGACTATGACCTTAACAAAAACTTCGAGGCATTGGAAAAGATTAAGAATAAGGAAAAATGCGAAATCCTTGTTAATGCAAGCTGTATTCCAAATTGTCCAAATCGTGTTCAGCATTATCGTGACCTTGGAGAATTCCAGATTGCTTTTTCTGAATATGTAAATGCAAAACCTGACAAGCCTTTTAGATATGAAGATTATGGCATAAAGGAAAGTGAATTTGTTAATTGTCCTCATATGGGCTGCGATGCAGTTGATGCAAGAAAGTTTGGAAATCATATTACACCTGATGAACTATATGACAAGTATGTTCCTATGGGATTTAGTCAATTTAAAATTGAAGGCAGAACTGCCAGTATTTTCAACTTGATTGAATTGTATCTTTACTATATGATTAAGCCTGAATTTAAGGACAAGGCTCGTCTGGATTTATGTAATAACCTTGAAAAGAATGGAATTCTTGTTGAAGGTCGTTAAGCAACTTTTAAACAAAAATATAAGGGAACGCTTTTGTGAGCGTTCCCTTTTTGTATTTCTTAATGTTATTCTCCCTTTTCTTTAATTAGAATTGGTCTGAGTCTTTTCGATAAAAATGCTGCCAGAAAAGATAATATAATATCTCCTGGTGCAACAAGTAAAAAACAGTATATAAAAACGGTTTTTGCGCTTGCTGGCGCACCTAAATAAAACTTGGATATTATGCAAAAATAGATTATACCTATTATGTAGACGGTTACAACAGAAACGAGAGAAGCAACAAGAAGCCTTTTAAAGCTTGGTGAAGTAACTTTTTCTACAATCTTTCCTGCTGCGAATGCTCCTATAGAAAATCCGATTATATATCCGAAGCTTGGCTTTAATATATAACCAATGCCACCGCCTTGGGTAAATATCGGAATACCAATAAGTCCTGTTATCATGTAAACTAAAGAGCTTGCAGCTCCCCATTTAGAGCCTAGAAGTAATCCAGCAAGCGTTGTGAAGAATAGTTGCAGAGTTATAGGAAGGTAAGGGATTGGTATTCTGATATACGCCCCTGTTGCAATCAGTGCTGCAAACATTGCACATAAAACCATGTTTATTGTTTTTGAATTTCTTTTTGTCATTTTAATTCTCCTTTGTTTTTTTATAGTATAGCACAATCTTTTTTTATTGTCAACCTATTATTTAAATCAGGGTTACAATTCGGATACTCAGAGATATTCTTTGAGTAAAATTTTGTAGGGGAACGGTGCGCTTGATGTTTCGAAAATAAAAGTCCATTAAGCTTTTTACTTAAAAGCTTAATGGACTTTAATATTGTTTTAGGTTATCTGGTTTAAAGAAAGAACTAAAAAAAATGCTCTTGAACGATAAAGAATTTTGCGGCGGAATGTCGAGTTATGTGCAACGACAAATTAATGCTCTAAAAGAATTCGATCATCACAATACTCACACTCCAATGTATCCCCTCTGCCAGTAAATGACTTTGGAAGATACTTTTCAGTATTAGTAATACAGTTCGAATTTTTACAATAAACACCACTTCTGACCTTGCCGTTAAGTATTCTTGAATGTGATTCGCCCTCAAGAAGTGTCATGATAAGCGCCATTCTGACATACATTCCATACTTTGCCTGCTTGAAATAAACAGCCCTTTCATCATTATCAACCTCATCAGAAATCTCATCAACTCTAGGCATTGGGTGCATGACAATCATGTCCTTACGGCTTTTTTTCATCTTTTTCTTGTCGAGTACATAAGTATCCTTTTCAGCAAGATATTCTTCCTCACTTGCAAAACGCTCTTTTTGAATTCTTGTCATGTAAAGCATATCGAGGTCGCCGATAACCTCATCAAGCGATGTAACCTCAGTATATCTGCTTCCACTAGCTGTTATAACATCTTTGATGTAAGAAGGGAGTCTTAGATTTGGAGTTGAAACTAATACAAATGTATTACCAGAATAGGCAGATAATGCCTTGCATAGTGAATGGACAGTTCTTCCGTTTACAAGATCACCACAAAGTCCGATGTTAAGATTATCTAAACGTCCTTTTTCCTCAAAAAGAGTAAGTAAATCTGTGAGTGTCTGTGTAGGGTGAAGATGACCGCCGTCACCAGCATTTACAACAGGACACTCAGATGTTAATGAAGATGCCTTTGCCGCACCAGCCTGTGGGTGACGTATAATAACAATATCAGAATAACTGCTGACAATCTTTGTTGTATCTTTAAGGCTCTCGCCTTTTGAAACAGAAGAAGTTGAAGGATTGTCAAAGCCTATTATGTTTCCGCCAAGACGAATCATTGCAGATTGAAATGACATTTGAGTTCTTGTTGAAGGCTCGTAAAAAAGTGTTGCCATGATTTTTCCGACACAAGCATTTGAGTATCTCTGCGGATGAAGATTAATATCGTGTCCTAATTCAATTATTTTGTTCCACCATGAAACTGGATAATCGTTTAAATCTATTAAATGTGGATATTGCGAAATCATTTTGACCTCCTGAATTTTCGGCTCTTCGTTTATAAAATTGAAGAACCATTTACAATCATCTTAAACCGCACTCCAAGATAAGTGCAGGCACGTTTGCAGAGAAGCATTCTGTTTAAAAATATTTCAAAATATTCAATAACTGGAGAAATTTCAGTATCTATTTTCAAATCAAGTATAACAGCTGTTTTATCATTATTAAAATAAAGCTCTGATTTTTCAACCGCATAGTTAACACGATCGTGAATGTCAAATGTCAGAAAGTCAGTATTTCTAACTCGACTTCTGCGAACATCAGCCTTATCAGCGATTATAAGTGCCGCAGCAATTGCATCAATCGGCTGTGCAGTATTTTCATCATGATTTCCGATTGCGGAAATAATTGAACAGATTTCATCTGCTGGCATACTTAGGTTGTCAAGCAGTCTGAAAGCCATAACCGCACCGCTCTGAGCATGATCGGTTCTGTTAATCACATTCCCGATATCATGCATAATTCCAGCGATTTTTGCAAGCTCACACTGTCTTTCGTTATACCCAAGCTCCGTCAACACCATGCTTGCGTTTTGCGCAACAATTTCAACGTGTGCAAAGGAATGCTCAGTATACCCCTGAGCTTCCAATGCACGGTCTGCACGCCTTATATATTCCATAATATCTGGATTTTGTTTTATATATTTATAGGTTACAACACTCGCCATTTAAAGTATCCTTTCAGTGATTTGCATTATTTTACAAATTCACTTCCTTCAAAATAAACACCATACCATACAAGGAAAATGAAAATTGTCCAGATTTTTCTGCTGTTATCGCATTTTCCAGCTTTATGATCATCAAGTAATTTCATAATCATATCGCAATTAAAGTACATCTGTGCAGCGTTACCTGTAAATTTATCCTTAATGATGTTATAATACTTATCTTCCTTAAGCCATACACGGATAGGAACTGGGAATCCAAGCTTTTTCTTAGCAGCAGTTTTAGCAGTCTGAGGAGGTGTATCCTTTTTAGCTGCAAGACGCATTGCATATTTTGTAATATACTTTGTATTTTCGTCAGTAGTTTCTTTATGTGTAACACGATATCTTCTAGGAATTTTCTGAGCAACAGCCATAATTTCCTTATCAAGGAAAGGGACACGAAGTTCAAGCGAATTTGCCATACTCATCTTGTCAGCTTTCAGGAGAATATCTCCAGTCATCCAAAGGTGAAGATCAAGGAACTGCATTTTTGTAACATCGTCCTTGCCTTTAACTCTGTCATAGAAAGGCTTTGTGATTTCTGCTGGCATTGGTGCATCAGTTTTAATTTTAAGAAGCTTTTTTCTTTCGTCAGGGGTGAACATAAAAGCGTTTCCGATAAAACGTTCTTCAAGGTCTTTACCCTTTCTGATAAAGAAGTTTACACCTCTCTTTGCCGGAAGCTTTCCAGCAACGTTTCCAATACCTTTTTTAAGGCCTCTTGGCAGTCTGTCATAGAAAGTACCGTCTGGTTCACTGTACACGTTGTAGCCACCGAATATTTCGTCAGCACCCTCACCAGAAAGAACAACCTTTAATTTCTTAGATGCAATATTGCAAACAAAGTAAAGTGCAACAGCAGAAGGGTCTGCAAGTGGTTCGTCCATGTGATACTGAATTCTTTCAAGGTTACCCCAATACTCTTCAGGAGAAATTACCTTGCTTGTATTTTCTTTTCCGATTGCCTTAGAAAATTCCTTCGCCCAACCGATTTCATTGTATTTTTCATCGTTGCCAAATCCAACTGTAAATGTCTTGTCAACGTCTGCAACAGCAGCAACATAGCTTGAATCAACACCGCTTGAAAGGAAGCTTCCAACTTCAACGTCGGCAATTTTATGAGCCTTAACTGAGTCATGAAAAACATCAGAAATTTTATTTACCCATGAATCAAGATCTGGCTTTTCATCATTCTCAAAATTAATTTCCCAATAACGTTCAATCTTTAAATCGCCATTTTTATATGTGAAGCAATGTGCGGCAGGAAGCTTGAAAACGTTTTTGAAAAAGCATTCAGACTGTGGGGAATACTGGAATGTTAGATAATTTTCAAGAGCTGCCGTGTTAAGCTCTTTTTTAAAATGAGGATGTGGAAGAAAACTTTTAATTTCCGAACCGAATAAAAGGCTCTCACCTGAGAGAGAATAGTAGAGCGGTTTAATTCCAAAAAAGTCACGAGCACCAAAAAGCTCCTGAGTATTTTTATCCCAGATTACAAACGCAAACATACCTCTGAGCATATTAAGAAGGTCTTTTCCGTATTCCTCATAGCCATGAAGAAGAACCTCTGAATCACTCTTAGTTTTGAAAATGTGTCCTGCTTTAACAAGCTTTTCACGAATTGACTGATAATTATATATCTCGCCGTTAAAAAGCAGAATCTTTGAACCGTCCTCGTTTAAAATAGGCTGGTCGCCCTGTTCTAAATCTATAATACTAAGTCTTCTGAAACCAAGGGCAATTCCTTCATCAATAAAGGTACCGCCAGAGTCAGGACCTCTGTGAATAATCTTATTCATCATATCTTCCAATACACGATTGGAATCGTTAATTCGGTTTGTAAATCCAACAAATCCACACATACTGATTTCCTCCAAATTCTTTTAAAGCTAAACCCAAAATAGCTTTTGCCAAGGCAGCTTTATATGTACTTTATACATTATACTATATGTTGGAGAAGTTTGCAATAATTATAGAATTAATTTGACAAAAACTATTGCAAAAATTTATTTGTTGAGTTATAATTATTTTATGGATTTTATAGAGAAAAAAGAAAAATCTTGTCGATAAAAAGGGCGTATTTTTTTATATCTGGATATAGGAAATGCGGCACTTTGTATTAGTCTGTGACAGTTTAACTGCCCCGCCGAACGGCGAGATAGTTTAGGTCAACCCTTTTTAAAGGGGCAACGTGACGTTGCATCCAATCGCCGTTCGGCGGGCAAAGTAAACTTTTGAAACAGGAGGCATAAATTTATATGTCAGGAAAAGGTTCAAGAACTTTTACAATCGGTAAAAGTAAAGATAAACCAATAATAAGGTTTAGATTTAAAGCAGCAATTTTTATCACAATTGTAGTTTTTATCCTTTGCTTTGTTGTATACATGGCAGAGGCTAATATAAATTCAAAAAAAATCAATTCCGTAGGGTTTTCTGCGGATAGCTCTGCTCTTTCAGTAGCAGATGCAACTGATGCAACAGAGGCAATTGAAAAGGAAGTACAAATCATTAATCCTGTTCCTTCTTCTGAGCCGTTGACCGAAACTTATTTTGGAAAATGTGCATTCGTTGGAGATTCAATTTCAGTCGGACTTGCTGATTATCAGCTTGTTCCTGTAAAAAATGTATTTGCAGAACTTGGAATGAACATTGAGAAAATCAATACTGAAACAATGAAAACAGCCTATGGTGAAATGACAGTTATTGACACACTAAAAGCTGCAGATCCTGAAAATGTTTATATTATGCTGGGAAGCAACGGTATTTCATGGCTTTCAGCGTCAGATATGATAACATATTATTCACAATTTGTTGATGAAATCAAAAAGGAACTGCCAGAATCAAAAATTTATATTCTTTCTGTTCCACCGGTTACTGAAGTAAGAGAAACAGCTGAAGATGATCCGATAAAAAATTCAGATATAGATATATATAATTCTGAATTACTTAAAATGGCAAATCAAAAGAAAATATATTATGTAGACATTAACACCGCCTTAAAAGGAAACGATGGAAAATTCCCATCAGATAAGGCTGAAAAGGACGGTATGCACTTTGTGAAAGGTACCTATTCTATTATGCTTGATTATATTTTATCACATACTGTAAAATAGGGGAAATAAAGAAGGGAACAAAAGGACATGAAAAAAAGAATTATTTTACCAGCACTTATCCTGATTACATCTGTTTTTACACTTTCAGGATGCAAAGAGGATTCGGGAAGTTCCGAAGCTTCAAAACCAATTAATGAAATTACTCAGGACGTTTTAAACTGTGGGGTTGAATTCCCGGAAATGGTTGAAGTTGTTGAAGAGAACTTTCAGATTAAGTATAGCCTGACTTCGGACGATTATGAAGAATATTCACTTTGGTGGGCTGGTTCAGGTTCTGATGCAGATGAAGTTTGCGTAATAAAGGCTAAGGACAAAGACAAGGTTAAGACTGCTGTTTCTGACAGATTAGAGGGACAGAAAACTGCATTTAAGGACTATGTTCCAGCTCAGTATGATAAGCTTTGCAAAACAGAAGTAAAAACAAAAGGCGATTATGTTTACTGGCTTTGCTCAAATGATAATGAAAAGGCTGAAAAAGCATTAACCGACGATTTTAAATAAATACATAAATACCTTAAAGGCAACACTGCACATTCCTTGTGTGGTATTGCCTTTAAATATCAAACTACTTTTGAAAGGTGACTTAAAAATTGAAAAAGAAAATAATTTCTTTTTTGTCTATAGGATTAATTGCGGTTTCAACTATATTGTCTACAGGCTGTGAACAAGAAACACCTGAAGGTGCTAACTATTCATTTGACTGTGCTTTACCAGGAAATCCTGAAAGCTTAGATCCACAATTTGCTACCGATATCAATTCAATGACAGTTATAAGAAATCTGTTTACAGGTCTTATGAAGACAGATGACAATGGAATATTAGAAATGGCGCTTGCCAAGGATTATACAGTTTCAGAGGACGGGTTGACATATACCTTTACACTCAGAGATGATTGCTACTGGTTCTTTGATAAGGACGAGGACGAAGAAGCAGACGATAATGAGTTAACACCAGTTACTGCCCATGACTTTGAATTTGCTTTTAAAAGAATTTTCAATCCTGAATCACGTTCTCCACATACAGAAGAATTTGAGTGCATAAAAAATGCAGGATTAATAATTAGTGGCGGCGCTGATTATCAGAGTCTTGGAGTTGAGGCGACAAGCGATACAACGCTTGTATTTAAGCTTGAATATGCTAATGCATCCTTTTTAAATTCGCTTACATTTACCGCTGCAATGCCTTGTAACGAGGAGTTTTTTGATAGTACTAAGGGAAGATATGGTCTTGATGATAAATCAGTTGCTTCAAATGGTTCATTCTTTATAAGGCAATGGTTCTATGACCAGTATGGTCATGATAATTTTATATATATGAGAAGAAATTATAAAAACAGCGATTTTGACCGTATTTACCCTTCTCACCTGAATTTCTATATTAAAAATTCTCAGACTGAAGTTGCTGAAAGTTTTAATGAAGGTGTTTCAGATGTTTTACTTACATTTGAAAACGATGAGAAGAATTATAAAAATAATGTTGTAAATGGTTATTTCAACTATACATTTGGTATAATTATCAATCCAACAAACGGACAGTATTCTAACAAAAGTATCAGAAAAGCCCTTGCTTACAGTATTGATAAGAGTTCGTTTGAAGGACAGCTGTCAAGCGATTTAACTACAGCCTATGGTGTAATTCCTCCAGGGGTATCATTTCTGAATAAAAGTTATCGTGAAATAAATTCTGATAAGGTTGCGGCGGTTTCTGATAATGACAGCAATATGATTGATTACGATCCTGAAAAGGCAGTGAATTTTTTTGAAACTGGTATGTCACAAATGAGTCTTCAGTCATTGGAAAATATAAAAATTCTAATTCCTGAAAACTATATGGATACAGAATATCTTCACCTCGTAACACAAAGCTGGCAGACTCTTTTTGGGTTCTATGTTGGAATTGAAGAGGTTGATGTTGATGAATACTATCAGCGAATTTCTGATGGTGAATATGTAATGGCTGTTTATCCGCTTTCTGGTGATTACAATAATCCACTTTCTATTTTAGAGGAGTTTGAGGCAAAGAATAATGCGTTCGGCTATTCAAACTCTTCGTTACAGACTATTATAAATGACATAAAAAAATCTGGAAGTTACAATGATAGTGTAGAGCTTTATATCAAAGCTGAAAAGCTAATTTTAAATGACTTTGAATTTATTCCGATTTTTTATAAACAGCAATATCAGATTCTTGGAGCTGGAAATCATGATATAATATATGATCCATTTACTAAGCAATTAAATTTCAGGTATGCTAAGTACTATGAATAAGGGCAATGCTATTTGTCCAAAGCTGCTTATGTAGATAAATATGTAATACCGTATAAAGCCGTTAGTTTGGCTTTGTACGGTATTGCCTTATAATAAAGGAACCACTGATTAAATCACGAATAATGGCTTTGCACGTAATCGGCTTGCATATTTTTCGCCATTTTGCACATAAAATTCTTAACATACGCCAGTATGCCTGCGAATTTTCTGCACAATTTGACCTTACGTACAATATTTAATCAGTGATTCCTAAAATAATAACGGAGGCAATATAATGACATTTAATGCTATTGAGTATATTAATAATTTCAGTCATACTGGTAAAAAAATCACAGACCTTTCAAGAATATCAAATCTACTCGAAAAACTTGGAAATCCACAAGAAAATCAAAGATTTGTTCATATTGCGGGTACAAACGGTAAAGGCTCGACACTTGAATATATGTCAGCCATTTTTATTAATGCAGGGTATAAAACAGGGCAGTTTACTTCGCCTTTTATTGAAAAATATAATGATAGAATTAGAATAAACGGTGTGGAAATTTCTGATGAAAGGCTTGAAAAAATTTGTGTTTCTGTTAAAAACGTTGTGTCTGATGATTGCTACTCACAATTTGAAATAAGCTTTGCTATTGCTTTGATTTACTTTCTTGAAGAAAACTGCGATATTGTTTTTCTTGAAACGGGCATTGGCGGAATTCTTGATGCTACAAACGTAATAAAAAATCCGATTGTTTCTGTTATAACATCTGTTTCTCTTGACCATACACAATTACTTGGTAATACTGTTTCTGAAATTGCATTTCAAAAGGCTGGTATAATAAAAAATGATAGCCCCGTTTTACTTGCTGTTGATAACATTATTGATACTCTTGAGATTGTAAAAAAAAGAGCTGAGGATTGTAAGAGTGAATTGATAATTCCAGAAATTTCTGAATGTGTAATTTTAAATTCTGATATTTATGGCAGTGAATTTTTATATAGGGGTAATAATTATCGAGTTAATATGTGCGGTAAACATCAGGTTAATAATGCGTTGACTGCTATTGAGGCTGTGAAGGCTATTAGTAAACAAGGCTTTGACATATCATATAATCATATTAAATGCGGTCTTGAATTAGCTAAGGTTAAACTGAGAATCGAGCTTTTAGGAAAAAATCCAACTGTTATTGCTGATGGTGGACATAATATTTCTGGAATTGATTCGCTTATTGATATTATAAAAGACTTTGATTGTGAAATAGTTGGTGTTGTCGGTATGGTTAGCGGAAAGGCAGTTGAATATGTTGCGTCAAGGCTTTCAGAGGTACTTGATTATGCCTTTTGTGCTGATGGATATATTGAGAATAATATAAATGCTATAGAGCTTAAAAAATATTTCTGCTGTCCTTGTGAAGCATCTGACTATAAAACAGCACTTGAAAAGGCAATCATGTTTGCGGAAAATAGGGGAGCAGTGGTGTTAATTTGTGGCTCACTTTATCTTGCGTCTGCTTGTCGGGAAGTTTATATGAGTGTGGGTAATAAATAAGGTTTGCAATATCATCAAATAAATAAAAATATACCGTACAAAGTTTATGTACGGTATATTTTTATTTATCTATTGTTCAACTGATGAAAAATCAAGCCAGAAATTTGTTATAATCTTATCTCTTTTTTGATTACGTAGAATACTTCCGTTATATTTTGCAAGAACATGACTAATTGCTTTGTTTCGATAAGGATTAAACGGAATTTCGTCAATGTCCTGATATTCATCCACTGAATGAATATCGTCCATTTTGACATAGTGTGATATAATAATACTTACATTATTGTCCTTGTTTAATACCTCAAAATCAATACTTGGCTGATATTCACGCTTATTATATGCGGATATAGATTCTTTTAAAAGGTTTGAGATAATAGCGATAATATCATTTTCAGGAAACTTTCTGATAGCCTGTGAAATATTACAGTTTAATATAATTTGTTTTTCACTACAATCTTTAACAGCCTTGGTTATTATGTCGTTTATATGCTTGGTTATTATATTTTTACGTTGATCGCTTATTTGAGTGTTAGAATTATGTGCCATTTCATTTTGATGTATATTAAATTTTTTTGTATCCTTATAAACTTGCTTTACAATTTTATCCATATTTATACGGCTGATATTTATGTCGTGGAATTTATTCACAATTATTAGATTTCCTATATTGACAAGTATAAGTGAAATAAATATAAATAATGATAAGGAAGTCGAGTATCTCATTGCTGAAATCATTTCAAATGTCATATTTCCAGCAACTAAAGTCATAACGAAAATTGCCATAGTATATGCACATTCCCACCGTGAGAGTTTAAGTGTAAATGTCTTTGAAAGTTTCAGCATATATCTTGTTACAATAAGATACGCGAATTTAGTAATGATAACAACCGCCAATCTTAAAGTACTGGATTCAGTTAAGAGTATTGAAATTTGTGTTGAAAAAATACTGCTTGTTATTGTTAGTACTATTGAATTAATAATTAAGATGAAATATATTGACAGGCCAGCAATTAAAAACTTATAAAAAATGTTTTTCCTTAAAAATATTGCACTGTAAAAAAAACATATCATAGTACCAATTGCCCCTGATACAAAATCTGATTGAATTATTGTTGGTGTAAACGTGGTATTAATTACTAACAATATAATAAATAAGAAGTATTTTAATAATTTTAAGCGTTGGATTTTGTAACCTAACATACCTGTGACAAAAGTTGAAATCATTATACTTTCAAAGATTGTCGCTAATATTTCGATTACGTTCCAAATTACATTTATATATTCTTCCATATAATTTAATGTCCTCAATTTTAGTTTTTCCACTAAATAAAAAGAAGTTTAACAATAATTAAAGGATGATTTCATTATTGTTTTTACTTCATTTAGCTTTCCTTTTCCTAGTGGAAGTGTTGTTTTAGTAGTTAAAGTTATATTTTGTCTGTTGACCGCAAGAATATAGCGGTAATTTACAAGATAACTTTTATGTGTACGTACGAACCCAAACTGCCTGAACTGGTTTTCAAGTGATTTCAAGCTTGTCCTTATTGGAATTACTTGATCTTTTGAATTTATTTCTATGACATGACCAAATGTTTCAAAATAACTGATATCGTTGATGTTAAGGTTCACAATAGATTTTTCAGTTTTAAATGTAACAAACCTCCTGTCTGTATTGAATTTATGAAACAAGGATGATAGAACTTCTGGTAAATCGATGTCAATAAGTGATCTTCGTATAAATGCAAACGGTTGATGGCAGATGATTTTATAAGCATCTTTTTGGTTTTCAGATATATATACCAGATTTATGTCATCATTAACTAGTCTGATGTATTTTGATAATTCTGTAGTATCGTTATCTTTAAAATCAGTGCTGATAAAAATTGTATTAAATTTATTGTTATCAAGTAAAAGTTCATCCTTGTATGTATATAATGTAATATTTATATCAAGGTTAAATCTTTTTGAATGGTGTTCCAATTCATTTCTTATAGAAATTGCATGGCTAATATTTTTGTCATAAACAGCTACATTAATCGTCAATTTAAACGCTCCAGTCTACCAAAATAATTAGGAATATTTTGGGCATAAGAACATTATAACATATAATAAAAAAAAAATCATGTATAATTTGTAGATAAAGTTTGAACAAACTGTGAACAAATCCGTTTATGAACAAATTATTAAATATTTATGAACAATTTGTTTACAAATTATGAACAAAATATTAAATCTATACTTTTATGCTGAAAAATTATGCTTTTATGAAAAACAGTTGAGCTTTTAAATTAAATGTGATATTATGATTAAGTCGAAAGGAATAAAATTCCAATCGCATACAGAACCTTTTTAATGGTTCTTACATATTATATATATTTTTGAAAGGTGGAAATTAAAAATGAAAAAGATTTCTAAGAAAATTATGGAAGCAGCAGCTAAGATTGGTATGAATACAGCAGTTAAGGCTTGTGGTTCAGCATCATTGTATGGTTGTCACCAGCCAGCAGAGCCAAAGGCTCTAAAGGAAATGGTAAAGTAATCTTTATTCTAATCAAGAAGACGGTACAGTCATTTAGCTGTACCGTTTTTTTGCATTCAGTAAGATAGCTTAATAGCACTGCACATGACGATTAAAAAGTTGTGATATATAAAGACAGAGTGAAATTTTACAATAAATCTAAAAGTCCATTAAGCTTATTGATTAAAAGCTTAATGGACTTTTGTAGTTGTGTGGTAATGTTCGGAACGTCGAGGATACCGTTACATACTAAATTATGACTTTAGGATTAATAAACTTGTTAGAGTTAGTCTTTTTGGTATTACAAATAACTTGAAATGCAAATAGAACTTGACGTAACTCCTAAAAGTAACCACGCCGAATGTTATTATGTTACTTATTCAGCTTCTGCCTCAAGTCTTGCAGCCTTTAGCATTATAGCACATTCAAGACGCTTTTTCTCAAGCTGACATGAGAACTTATGAGCATTATGTATATCACCAGCATACATATAGTTATTTGCGTTACATCCGCCACTGCAATAAAATTTAGCCCAGCATTGCTTACATTCAGGCTTTGTATAAACATGAGCAGCAGCAAATTCTGCTTTAATATCAAGATTAAATGTACCTTCATCAAGGTTACCCATCTTGTATTCTTCAAGACCAACAAACTGATGACATGGGTAAATATCACCATCTGGTGTTATCGCAACGTACTCATTGCCGCAGCCACAGCCTCTAAGACGCTTTATAGCGCATGGCCCTTGATCAAGGTCAAGCATAAAGTGGAAGAAATTAAATTTCTTTCCATTTTTTTCATTTTCAAGAATTCGTGCTGAAAGTCTTTCATATTCCTTAAATATTGATGAAAGTTCTCTTTCAGTCAATGCATATGGAACTTCTGCCGGACATACAACCGGTTCAACAGAAATCTGGTCAAAGCCCTCGTTGTAAAGGCTGAAAACGTCCTCAGAAAAGTCAGGATTATATTTTGTAAAAGTTCCTCTTACATAATATTCCTTTTCACCTCTCTTAGAAACGAGTTCTTTGAATTTAGGAAGAATTGTATCATAACAACCAGTTCCGTCAACTCTTTTTCTTACCTTATCATTGACATCTTTTCTTCCGTCTATTGAAAGTACAACGTTTGACATTTCCTTATTGATGAAATCAATTTTATCATCATCAAGAAGAACACCGTTTGTTGTAATTGTAAATCTGAAATTTTTGCCGTATTCTTTTTCTCTCAGGCGACCATATTCAACAATCTGCTTAACAACTTCAAAGTTCATGAGAGGTTCACCACCGAAGAAGTCAAGTTCAAGATTTACTCTGTCACCAGATTTTTCAAGAATAAAATCAATTGCCTGTTTACCAGTTTCAAGCGTCATAAGCTTTCTGCCTTCACCGAAGTCACCAGTTGAAGCAAAGCAATATTCGCAACGAAGGTTGCAGTCATGGGCAATATGTAAACACATAGCCTTGACAGGTGAAGCAACGGAATATTTTGCGTATTTCTCGTAATCATCTTCTGAAAACAAAATTTTATCATTATAAAGCTCGACTATTTCATCATAGCATGAGTTAATATCTTCTTCAGGATAAAATCTGGTCAGCTTGTCCATAACCTTCTGAGGACATTTTGTTTCAAAAGGTGGTTCAACGTTGTCAAGGAGGTCATAGGTTATGTCATCAACAATATGCACACCGCCGCTGTTTGTATCTAAAACAATGTTAAATCCGTTTAATTTATACTTATGTATCATTTAAAAAACTCCTTATAAAATTTAAAAGGGACACTAAAGTAATGTCCCTTTTAATAAACAAACCAGTTAGAAATTATCTTTCGCACTTCTGGTTTGCAACTGTGCATGAAGTTTTGCAAGCTGATTGACATGATGCCTGGCACTTGCCACAGCCGCCCTTCTTAGCAGTTTCTTTAAGATTTGCCTTGTTGATAGTTTTAATGTGCTTCATAAAAACCTCCCAAAAAATCTTCAAATTGAATATAACCTATTATATCACATTTTTCGAGCTTTTTCAATAGCTTTTTCCCGAAAATATACACAAATATTACAAAAAAATTATGTAAATTAATCCATTTTAAATTGGTGGATGTTTAATTTTTGAATTAACTCCGACAATTCCACCAGCGGAACCGGCTATTACAAGTAAAATCAGGAGTCTTATCAGTCTTAAAGGCGGAAAGGCTTTGAGATATATTATACCAAATAAAAATAGTATTATATATAGTATACCTCCACACTTTATACCATTAACAATTCCGTTATGACGTTTTTGTTTTCCATAGAGGTAAGCCGAAAAATATCCGCCAGCTGATATAGATAGACTTTCCAAAACTGAAATTACACCCGAAGAAAAATCTACCTTTGAACCAACGTAGCTAAAAAACATTATTAAGCCAGATATTAATAATGTGCCACAGATGGTGGAGAAAATCACAGTGTAGTACTTTGACTTGCGTAATCTTTTTTTATTTCTCCTCATTATTCCCCACCACCATAACCTTTTCTAATAGTTTTTGAAAGTTCTTTACATTGTTCTGAGATTTCATCAGAGAAAGTCGAATCATAGCTGTAAATTGCTATACTCAGTTTATTTTCTATAGTATATTCAACTTGCTTTGAAACAAGTCCTTTATCGTCAATCCATTCATTCTTTCCGCTTCCAGCCCACTTATCTTCACTTTCGATTTTATATGTACAAAGTCCGATAACAAGCTTAATATTCTTAAAAGTATTTAAATCTTGCCAATTTTGAACTGTTTCTTTAAAAGGTGAACTTTCATTTTCAAAACCAAAATATATCTGAGGAACGATATAATCGCAATATCCAGATTCTGACATCCACTTTTTCACATCGGCATATTGACTGCTATAATTTGAATTAATATTCCCCTGTGGACTTATTCCGAAAAGAATTTTTGTATTTGTACTCTTTATAGTATAATAAATCGAGGATACCATTTTATTTATATTGCTGATACGCCATTCGTCAAGATTACTTTCCTGTGAATCTGAAAAAGCAGAAACATCAAATTGTTCATCAGTTGTCGGATAAAAGTAATCGTCAATATGAATACCATCAACATTATAGTTATCAATAATTTCCTTGACACCGTCTGAAATGTATTTACGAACCTCTGAATATGCAGGATTTAAAAACCAGTTTTCGTTTATTTTAACTATATATGTGCCGTTGGTTTCTTTGTCGTTATACCACTTCTTTATCTGATAGCTGTCATCAAGACTTTTTAGCTGTTCATCACTCTGACAACGAAGCGGGTTTACCCATGCATGAACTGAGAGATTAAGCTCGTGTGCCTCTTGAATCATTATTTCAAGAGGATCATATTCAGCATTATTATATTCTGCCTTTGGGAAAATTTCTGAAGTGTAATAGCTGTCATTAAATGCACGAGCATGAATATACAGCGTATTCACGCCCATTTCCTTAGCATTTTTAAAGCGGACTGATATACTATCCGTAAATTCTTTTTTTGTTTTTCCTTTTAGGATACTTTGATAATCCATGTATGTGAACCACATACCAACCTGATTTTCAAAGTTTATTAAAGTAGAATTACTTTTGTCTGTTTCAACAGTGTTAAGCATTTCGATAGCCTCAGTCGGTTCAAAGACTCCAAGCTGTGACAATGTTTGTTCACTGAGTGAAAGCTCTGAGTCATAGCTCATGTCCGGTAAGGAGCTCTTGTTCTCGCATGATGCGAAAGTAATCGTAGAAAGCATAATAAAAATCATAATAAATAACCTTTTCATTTTCAACACGTCCCGTTTATAGTTTGTACAATTATATGACGTGTTTTTTAAAGTTATGCTTGATAGCTGATAAGATATTACTAGCAAAATGCTGTGTCAAACATAGACTTTTCCATAATAACGTTAATTTTACACTATATATTAATAAAAATTCAATACTTTCTCTCAAATTACTTGACAATGATTGAAAAATCCTGTAAAATATGCATATATAAATATATTAAAGGGGGATACTTATGTCTTTTAAAAGAAAAATTGTTTCCATCTTTACGTCAGCAGCTTGTCTGATTTCATGTGTTTGTATTTTCGGTTCTGAAAAGTCCGAAAATATAGTTAACGCACAAGAACTTATCGGACAATCTGCTTTTGAGATTACTTCTCAGATGACAATAGGATGGAACCTCGGCAACTCACTTGATGCTACAAATAACAGTCTAAGGGTTGATTCGCCACCTAAAAAGTTCGTTACTGCCTGGGGTAACCCAGAACCAACTCAGGAACTTTTTGATGCGGTTCAGGCAGGCGGTTTTAATACCGTAAGAATTCCAACCACTTGGTATCAGCACCTCATTTATAATGAAGAAACTGATATTTATGAGATTGATCAGACTTGGATGAATTACGTTAAGCAAACTGTTGACTACGCTTATAGTTTGGGTATGTTTGTTATTATTAACGTTCACCACGAGGAATGGGTTAATGCCAAGGAATTTACTGAAGAAACTTATGCAGAAGCTTCTCACAAACTGAGAGATATCTGGACAAGAGTTTCAGAAGAGTTCAAGGACTATGATCAGCATCTTATTTTCGAGGGTATGAACGAACCTCGTCAGACAGGTCTTGGAAGTTCTGTTGAATGGGGTTCTGGAGATAACTACTCAAGAACTTATATTAACAATCTTAACTCAGTATTTATTGATACTGTAAGAGGTCAGGGTTCAGCTGCTAATGGTGAACGTTTGTTGATGCTCCCTGGTTACTGTGCTTCTTCCTCAACAGATGCAATTACTAATATTGCAATTCCTGATGGTTCAGGAAACGTTGCACTTTCTGTTCATGCTTATGCACCATATTTCTTTACTATGGATACTTCGGATAAGGCTAGTCATGAATTCCCAGGAAAAAGTGGCTACGGTGAAGACTTTGAGGGTGCCTTGAAAACTCTCTTTAATTCATTAAAGAGTATTTCAGATTCTAAGAATGTACCAATTATTATCGGTGAATTCAGTGCTTCAGATTTTAATAATACTGAATCTCGTGTGAACTGGGCTAAATCTTATCTTTCAAAGGCTAAGGCAGCTGGTATTCCATGTGTACTTTGGGATAACAATGCAAGCTATGACGGAACTGGTGAGGCACATGGTTACGTTTACAGAAAAACTAACACATGGTATGAAAGTTCAATTAGTGTTGTTGAAGCTATGATGGAAGCTGTTCGTGTTACAGAATATAGTCTTCCAAAGTATGAAGAATATGTTAAGCCAGTTTTCTCATGGGACAATATGAATGTTGGTGAAGATTGGGTTGAGCTATATCGTTCAGATGCTGGAAAGACAATTAATTCCTGGAAGAATTTTACTGTTAGCAACTGGAGAGATTATATCAACGAAGATTATAAATATGTAATGTACTATGATTCTGACGAAGCACCAACACTTATTTTCCAGGGTGGTTGGTTCACAGTTACTTCAGATGACTCAATGGCAGCTGATTTCACTGCTGGATTTACATATCAAGACATTATAGACACACTTGATTCTAATGATGTTGCTCTTGCTGATATGACTAGCATGTACATCAGCGCAACATCTAAGGCTGCTACAATTTACGGTCTTTATGCTGTTCCGCTGAAAGCCGAAACAGTAATGATTGGCGATGTAGATGGTGATAATTATAGAAGCACAGATGATATTTACTTGATTCAGCAATTCCTTGTTAATAAGGTTTCATTTACTGACAAGCAGATGAAAGCTGCTGATATCAACGAAGACGGTGTGATAAACGTTTTTGATGTAATCGCATACAAGAATACAAATCCTACTCCAAAGCCACCTGTTGAATAAACAGATAACTTTGGTTTAATAAAAAACTGCTGCATGAAAGTGAATTTCATGCAGCAGTTTTTTTATTAAGGCAATACCATATAAAGATTGTATGCATATTGCGATTTTATAATGTATAAAAAAATCTTGCAAACTACGCATTTACGCAATTTGCAAGATTCTGGCGGAGAAGGAGGGACTCGAACCCTCGCGGCAGTTTCCCACCCTACGCCCTTAGCAGGGGCGCCTCGTCACCACTTGAGTACTTCTCCACATGGTAACAAATATTAATATAAAAAAATGGCGGAGAAGGTGGGATTCGAACCCACGGTCCCTTTCAGGATCACTGGTTTTCAAGACCAGCTCCTTAAACCGCTCGGACACTTCTCCATTGCTTTAATCAACCAGTTTATTATACTACAGATTTATATAAATGTCAACACTTTATAGCAAAACTGTCACAATGCATAATAAAAATTGATTATTTTAGCGAATATGCACAATTAACTAATTGAATAGGATCGTTTTCAATAGAATCCGTCATAACTTTATCAAGTAAGAGATTAAGAACCTCTTTTATTTTTATACCCTCAAAACCAATTTCCATTAAATCATTGCCATTTATTTTAAGGTCTTTTATGCTGACACAATCATTATTTTCCAGTATTTCTTTAATAATACGTTCCTGATTATCAGATTCTTTCAAACGTTCACGGCAAAACTCATGTTTTGAAAGAGAATCTGCACGTTGAACATCAATTAAACTCAAAGCATTTTCAAAGCCAATTTGTCCGACCAGTTTTCTTATTTCATATTTATCTTTCAATTCGTCACTATGATGTATAATAAGTGTTTTCACTGAATCAATAGTATTATTGGAAAATCTCATTCTTTTCATAATAATTTCAGCGATTTGGGAGCTCCTTAGCGGGTGTCCTTTAAAATGTCCTCTGCCATTTTCATCTATCACACAGCATTCTGGCTTTGAGATATCGTGAAAAAACATTGCTATTTTAACATTTTCCTTTTGAGAGCTTTCTTTTACGGCGTGAATAGTATGTTCCCAGACATCAAATTTGTGATATGGGCTATGCTGTTCAAAGTTGAAACAAGGGACTATTTCAGGTATAAAAACAGCAATAATATCCCTGTATTCTCTAAGAATATTGTCTGCACACTTTCCGAAAATCAACTGAACAAATTCGCTTGTTATTCTTTCGTATGAAATTTTCTCTAAAAGCTTTTTACATTCAAAAACTGCATCATACGTAGCTGTATCAAGAGAAAATCCAAGCCTTGAAGCAAATCTCAACGCTCTCATTATTCTTAACCCATCTTCCGAGAAACGCTCTTTAGCATCGCCTACAGTTCGTATAATGCCATTCTTTATATCAGATTTACCCCCAAACAAATCGATAATTTCCCCATTACGGCTCATTGCCATAGCATTCATTGTAAAATCACGACGCTTCAAGTCATCTTCAAGATAGTTTGTGAAAATCACGCTATTTGGATGACGGCTATCAGTGTAGTTCATATCAATGCGATAAGTGGTAATTTCAACTGTCTTTTCGTTAATGACAACAGTAACAGTACCATGCTTTTCACCTGTAAGGATAACTTTATATTCGCTAAATATAGTTTTGAGTTGGTGGGGGAGTGCATTAGTTGTAATATCAAAGTCATTTGGAGTAACATTCATTATAAAATCCCTTACGCAGCCTCCGACAAGGTATGCTTCAAAGCCATTTTTATCAAGTTTTTTTATCACAGTCAGTACATAGTCTGGAATATTTTGCATTGTTTTACTCTCCGTTTATTTATCACTATTGCTCCTCCAATTAAACATTGACAAGTATTGACGGCAATATTTAGTTGGCGGAGCAATATAATATTATCATATATAATTGTAATGGTCAAGTGCTTCCTTAAACTTTAAAAGTCCATTGAGCTTATAGATAAACGCTCAATGGACTTTTAGTTTGTGAGGTGATGTTCAAAGTGTCTGGGAAGTCGCCCCTAAGTTATCCTTGATAAATGCCTAATGAACGCAACAACACGCTGCCTACATCAATCCCGCAACACTTACATATATATTTGAAATCCTATACCATGTCGCAAAATCAACCTCGCCTGTATGCGGAAGATTAAAAATCTCCTGAAATGTTAAAACAGCTGTTTCAGTTTCAGCACCGTAATTGCCATTTGGATTAACTTTATTTATAGCTGGAAAATTCTGCGAAATCCTATTGAGCTGACGCTGAATTGTTTCAACATCACTTCCCTTTGAACCGATTTTCAGTACTTGACCTGGGAATGACACTGGAACACCCTCTACCTTAGCAGCGGTTTCTAAATATACATCTGAACCATAATAATTTCTTAAAATACTTATTGCATCATATCCCTGATTACCTAATTGCTGTGAACCCCATTGTGATAAACCATTACACTGAACCCTTACACCATCACAATATTGTGCAAAAAGCGGTTGAACAATATTAGGCTTTGTTATAAACGTGTTGAAAATGTCATCAACAACATTTGAGATTTCAAGAAAAACATTTCTTCCTAAAACAAATGATTGATCATATGCAGTTGAATTTGTTATAGTGAAATTAAAACCCTTGCTTCGATACCATTCAGTATAAACTCTGTTGAGAGTAAATGAAATTATTGCCAAAACATTTGCTTTGATAGTTTCCGTATTCCATGTTGAATATATTTCACTGCTGGCAACGTTCTTTATGTAATCCTTGAAATAAATCCATACATTTTCAGCCTTTGTGTCTTCTGGACGTCCCAGATGAACAACGATAAACTCAGGAACAACAGGTTCTGGCAAAACAACGTATCCACTGCTCTGAGGCATTGGCTTAACCTCTGACTCAGGGATTTTTGGCAAATAATCGCCCCAGAGCGTATGTGGTGTTATTAGAATATTTTGTGGGTTTTCAATGTCTTCTGTTGCCCTTGTTAATCTGATTGGCTGTATTGCAAGACTTTGTGCGAGAATTTGTACTCCCATAACATTTTGCAACTCAAAGCCAGTCGCTAAGATGGATAGGTTATATACTGCATAAGGACGGATTTCGGATTCTTCTTCTTGAGATAACTCGACTGGCGGGGCAGGAAGTTCGATTGAAATTGTCTGACCAGAAATATTTGTCAGGATTTCATCAACAGTTTCACCAGTTGCACTATCAGCAATTCTGACCGTTGCATCTTCGATTGGCATAGTTTCTTCGCCTTTTAGTACATTAATCTGAAGGCTGCCTATGTCTGTGTAATTAGGATTCATAAATATCACTCCTCTTTCATAATAATTGATATGATTTGAAATTAAAATAAATTCTATGGAGATGTGAAATTATGGAAAAAGTACAGTGCAAATATCCACCATCACGCCCCCCACGTATTAATCCAAGTTATGTTAATATTTTAAGCGGTACAGGAAAGGACTTCATTCCAGCTTATATAAATAATATAACATATATCTGGCTTAATAATGGCTTGTCAATGTGGATTTTTCCTGTTGAAACTATCGATGATTTATTATTATGCTATGTCTGGGAAAAAAATAAGTGGAGATATAAAAGAATTAGTATTTCAAATATTGATTGTGTTTATTAGGAGGAATTGTAAGAATCGAAATCGCAATTTGCATAAATATGCTGTGTGATATTACTCTAAGGAAAGGCGGACGGATTTATGATTTATAGATTTATTTCTGTTTGTAGAAAAGATATATGGATTACTATATGACTAACGTCGAAGCGCTTGCCAATATATTTTATACTATTAATGAACGGCGTGAATTTATCGTAAAATATAACGGAGATATAGAAAGGGTTGAAAACGAATTAAATGCCTCCGTTGAGATTTTAAGTAATCAATATGCAATTATAACTATCAGGGTTTCAGATTTGCCGACATTATATGAATATAAAGAAGTCGAATATATTGAGCTTCCTAAAAATCTCTTCACTGCAATAAGCAGTGGTTTGAATTATTCATGTATTACCCCAGTAAAACGTCCTATCCCCTATAATTTAACTGGAAAAGGTGTTGTTGTTGGAATAATAGATTCGGGTATAAACTTCACTCATCCCGAATTTATTAACCCAGATGGAACAAGCAGAATTGCATGGCTTTGGGATCAGAATATCCCTGGAAATCCCCCTAATGGTTTTAATATTGGCAGTGAATATTCAAATGCAGATATAAATGCAGCACTAGCTTCTGATACTCCGTTTACGATTGTTCCAAGTGTCGACACCGCAAATCATGGAACACCTATTGCAGCAATAGCTTGTGGAAATACTGGTGCCGCCTCAGAGTCATCAATAATTGTTGTAAAGTTAGGTTTTACAGGATTCAGTAATTTTACACGAACAACTGAAATTATGCGAGCATTAAAATATGTCCTTGATAAATCAGTTGAAATGAATATGCCTTGCACAATTAACCTTAGCTATGGAAGTAACGAAGGTTCTCATACTGGTCAGACGCTTTTTGAATCCTTTATTAACGATTCAACAGCACGCTGGAAAAACTGCATAGTATCAGCATCAGGAAATGAAGGTGCATCAGGGCATCATTATTATAATATAGTTAATCAAGGTGAAACACTTGAAATTCTTTTTACAGTTGCAACTAGTTCAAAGTCTTTGTATGTCAGTATTTGGAAAAACTTTGTCGATAATATAACATTTGAGCTTGTTGCACCAAGTGGTAAATCAACCGGCATTATTGCGTCTCAAAACAAGTTTACGCAAGTTACAATAGATGGTGTGAAAATATCTATTATTTATACTGCACCAAGTCATTTTGGAATTTCCCATGAGGTTTACTTTCATTTTGAATCACTTTCTGAATCAATGCCCTCAGGTGTTGTAACACTTATTGCAAGAGGAGTGGATATAACTGATGGTGCAATAAATGCATGGCTGCCTACTGATGAGGAAGTAAGCTCATACACATCATTTTTGCGGCCTACAACAGATCTGACAATGACACTGCCATCAACTGCTTCTAATCTTATTTCAGTTGGTGGATACAGAGCAAATACAGATACAATTAGTGTATTTTCCGGTAGGGGTGATCCGATGTGTAACAGCAGAGTGAAACTTGATTTAGTTGCACCTGCTGAAAATATAGTGTCCGCTTCTGCAAGCGGCGGCTATTCATATTATTCCGGAACAAGCATGGCGGCACCTTTTGTAACAGGTTCAACTGCGTTAATGATGGAATGGGGTATTGTAAGAGGCAATGACCAATTTTTATACGGACAAAAAATCAAATCATTTTTATGCAGAAATGCACAAAGAAATATGCATATTAATTATCCTAATCCCATTTGGGGATATGGAAGGTTAAGCTTATGTAATGTCATCTACGATATGCAAAATTACATCTAAGGGGGCTTATATGGAAATAACACCTGAACAAAGAGCATTTATTGATGCTCCTGATACAATTGATTTTATTGTAAGGCAAAGCTCATATTTCACCGAATTTTTAAAAGATAATCCGAATGTAGTTCTTACTCAGACTCTTGGTGGAAGATATATAATTGGTTATGTAAAAGATTATTATTACTCTGAATTAATGAAGACATTGGGAACAAGCTTTATGAGTTCGCTGCCAACTGTTCTGGGTACTCTTGACAGAGCGGCACTTGAATCTGCTGGTATTATACAAGTCCAGAACCAGCCGTATCTTGATTTGAAGGGAAGAAATGTTCTAATTGGATTTATTGACACAGGTATAGACTATACTCAACCTGTTTTTATTAATGAAGACGGAACAAGTAAAATACAATTTATATTTGACCAGAATGTTACAGGTGAAATTATAGAAGATTTTTATATTGGAACAGAGTATGATAATGCAAAAATAAATGAAGCATTGAAGTCACCAAATCCATATGACATAGTTCCACAGAGGGATACGGTTGGGCATGGAACCTTTCTTGCATCAATTGCTGCTGGAAACACTGTAAACGATTTTACCAGTGCTGCACCTGCCTCAGAGATAATTATGGTTAAACTGAAAAAGGCACGTCCATTTTATCTTAAAAGATATTGTGTTCCACCAGAACAGGAAAGCGCTTTTGGTTCAACATCTGTAATGGTTGGTGTAGAATACATATTACGAAAGGGACGCCAACTTAACCGTCCAGTTGTAATTTGTATTGGATTAGGTACAAATTTTGGAAGTCATGATGGTTTCAGCATTTTCGAAGAATATTTAAGCAGTATATCTGCTTATAAAGGCGTGTGTATCTGTACGGCAGCTGGAAACGAATCACAAAGAAGACACCATAATCAGGGCGTTATAAGTAATCAAGGGGAAACTCGTGCACTTGATTTAAAGGTTGGCGACAACGCCGGAGATATTTATATTAATATCTGGAATTCAGTTTCAGACAGATTTTCCGTTTCAATTCGTTCGCCGACAGGAGAATACATCTCAAGGCTACCACCAAGACCAACCTCATTCACAGAAGTTTCACTTGTATTAGAAAAATCTGATGTTACGGTGGATTATCATTTTCCAGTTGAGGGTAGTGGTGGTCAGGCTACAATTGTAAGAATACTTAATGCAACACCGGGTATATGGACAATAACGCTTCACGGAGATATTATTCTTGACGGAACATATCATGCATGGCTTCCAATCGAAGGGTTTGTATCTCCTACTGTAGAATTTTTGGAAACATCACCTTATAATACAATTACAATTCCAGCGACGATGATTGGTTCTATTTGTTGTGGAGCTTATGATATTATAAGTAACAGTTTATATCTTAATTCCTCATGGGGGCCGACAAGAAGTTCCTCTATGAGTCCTGATTTTGTAGCTCCGGGAGTAAATGTCGGTGGATATTTTCCATATGGGTATGGTGTTTCCAGCGGTACCAGCATTGCAACTGCTATTACAGCTGGTTCATGTGCCTTATTTCTTGAATGGGGTTTAGTTGATGGAAACGACACGTCGTTAAGTACATTCCAGATAAGGGCGTATTTAATAAGGGGTTGTACGAGAAGTAACACTTTAATTTATCCGAATTACCAATGGGGATATGGAAGAATAAATGTATTCAATTCGTTTAACTCTATGAGAGAGCTTTAAAGTAAGAACCTGTCTTCACAAGAAAGTGCACGGATTTTTCAGGCATAATTTCGTCGCAGACAAGGCAAAAATCCGCAGGAACGCTTGTGCCTTTCAAGGGTTTTTAACGAAGTATACGGGGAAATTTGCCGAAAAGACGTGTGCTTATGCTTGTGAAGACAGGTTCTAACATACACACGTTTGTGTGATGTTGTTTTATGGAAATGCAATGTCGCCTACTATTGCCGTTCATCGGACAACATAATGTTGCCAATGAACGGCGATTTAGTATAATTTCACATTGCTATAAAAAAAATCAAAAAAGGTATTGACAAAGTTGAAATTATAGTATATACTAAAAACATACCAAAGATATAGGAATAGTCAGAAAGGTAAATTTTTATGAAATATTATAAAATAAGTAGTAAACGAATGTGTTCCATAAATTTTCACTTTAACATAATATAAGACTAATTTTAATTTAAACATTTATGGAGGGCTTAAAAATGAGCATAACAGAAAACAGAAAACCAAGATTTGAAACTTTACAGCTTCATGTAGGACAGGAAACACCAGATTCAGATACAGGTGCAAGAGCAGTTCCGATTTATCAGACAACATCTTATGTATTCAGAGATTCAGAACACGCTGCTGCAAGATTCGGACTTACTGATGCTGGTAATATTTACGGAAGACTTACAAATCCGACACAGGACGTTTTTGAAAAGAGAATTGCTGCCCTTGAAGGCGGAATTGCAGCTCTCGCTGTTGCAAGCGGTGCGGCGGCTGTAGCTTATGCAATTCAGAATATTGCGAAAAACGGTGACCATATTGTTGCATCTGAAACAATATATGGCGGTACATATAATCTTCTTGCACATACACTTCCACAGTATGGCATTACAACTACTTTTGTTGATCCGACTGTTGAAGGCGGCTTTGAGGCTGCGATAAAAGAGAATACAAAGGCGATTTTTATCGAAACTCTTGGAAATCCAAATTCAAATATTATTGATATTGAAAAAATTGCAGAAATTGCACATAATAATAAAATTCCACTCATAATTGATAATACATTTGCAACACCTTATCTTGTAAGACCTATTGAATATGGTGCAGATATTGTTGTTCACTCTGCTACAAAGTTTATTGGCGGACACGGTACTTCACTTGGCGGTATAATCATCGACAGTGGAAAATTCGACTGGAAGGCAAGCGGAAAGTTCCCTACAATTACAGAGCCTGACCCTGGATATCATGGAATCAGCTTTGCAGATGTAGCAGGGGAGGCAGCATACATTACAAGAATTCGTGCAGTACTTCTCAGAGATACTGGTGCAGCAATTTCACCATTTAACTCATTCATTCTTATTCAGGGGCTGGAAAGTCTTTCACTAAGAGTTGAACGTCATGTTGAAAATGCGATTAAGGTTGTAAATTTCTTGAAGAATCATGCCAAGGTTGAACACGTTAATCATCCTTCGCTTCCAGAAAACAATAATACAGACCTTTATAACAAGTATTTCCCAAATGATGGCGGTTCAATCTTTACTTTTGAAGTTAAGGGCGGGGAAGTGGAAGCTAAGAAATTCATTGATAGTCTTGACCTTTTCTCACTTCTTGCAAACGTTGCAGATGCTAAATCACTTGTTATTCATCCAGCTTCAACAACTCATTCACAGCTTAGTGAAGGCGAGCTTGTAAAGCAGGGAATCAAGCCAAATACAATCAGACTTTCAATTGGAATAGAGCATATCGACGATATTATCTATGATCTTGAACAGGCATTTAGTAAAATATAATTTTTAGGAGGATATTATTATGTCAAAGATTTTTAACAACGTAACAGAGCTTATCGGTGGAACACCACTTCTCAAGCTGGATAATTATTCAGCATCAAAGAAGCTTGAGGCTACAATTATCGGCAAGCTTGAATTTTTCAATCCAGCTGGCAGCGTTAAGGATAGAGTTGCAAACAAAATGATTGCAGACGCTGAAAAGTCTGGTGTACTTAAAGCAGGTGCTACAATCATCGAGCCTACAAGTGGTAACACTGGTATTGGTCTTGCAGCAGTTGCGGCATCTAAGGGCTACAGAGCGATTATGACAATGCCTGAAACAATGAGCATTGAAAGAAGAAAGCTTTTAAAGGGATACGGTGCTGAAATCGTTCTTACAGAAGGTGCGAAGGGCATGACTGGTGCTATTGCTAAGGCTGATGAGCTTAAAAATGAAATTGAAGGCGCTGTTATTTTGGGACAGTTCGTTAACCCTTCAAACCCACAGGTTCATTTTGAAACAACTGGCCCTGAAATATGGGATGATACAGAGGGCAAGGTTGATATTCTTGTATCTGGTGTTGGTACTGGCGGTACATTAAGCGGTGCAGGAAAGTATCTGAAGTCTAAGAATTCTGCTGTTAAAATTGTTGCTGTTGAACCTGAAAATTCTCCAGTACTTTCAGGCGGTAACGCTGGTCCACATAAAATTCAGGGTATTGGTGCAGGATTTGTTCCAAAGACACTTGACACTAGTGTTTATGATGAGATTATTAAGGTTCCTAATGAAGTTTGCTTTGAGTCTGGAAAGGCAGTTGCAAAGACAGAGGGTATCTTGATTGGTATTTCAGGTGGTGCGGCTGTATGGGCAGCTACTGAGCTTGCAAAGCGTCCAGAGAATAAGGGTAAGAACATTGTCGTTATTATTCCTGACACTGGTGAAAGATATCTTTCAACTCCATTATTTGATGAACAGTAATTTATAAAATTAAGAAATGGTGCAACGTAATATTGCACCATTTATGTTATTGTAACATACGTCGGCAGTTAATTAACCCCGCCGAACGGCGCATAGTTTAGTCAACTCGCAAGATTTAGACTTTCTTACGTTTCAAATAATTTGAAAGGCTAGTAGAACTCGACGTGGCACACAAGGGGCATGCTTCTCTTACAAAACAGTCCACCGAGAATTTAAGTTAATTAAGCCCGCTGAACGGCGATTGGGTGCAGCGTCACGCTGCACCTTTAAAAAGGGTTGACCTAAACTGTTTCACCATTCGGCGGGTAAAGTCAACTAACCCTGTCGAACGGCGAAGTAGTATAAATAACAAATTCTATACACAAAACTAAAAAAGAGAACTCTAAAGA
>JAVBRC010000080.1:0-6880 GCA_031548405.1 Oscillospiraceae bacterium
TTGGAACATATTTTCAATAGTTCTTCATAGCCCAGATGGAGGAACATTTTCGTTTGAAGGAAAAGATGACGAATTGCAGGAATTTATTGTTGCGATAGAGATAGTTGCAGTTGATAAAGATGAGGTTAAAGAGAATGGCTATTGAAACAGAAGCGTCAGACAGATTTTGTTGCTCTGAATGTAGAGTACATCTTGAAATTGGCTCAAAGATCATATATGACGAAGATGGCGAATATGAATACCTTCAATCGTATGATTTTAAGTATTGCCCTAACTGTGGGGCGAGGATGATGGAGGTGAAAGAGAATGTCTAAAATTGAAAATAAAATTAACGAAATCATGGAACGCTATTATCATGAATCTGATGGATGTTATTCTCCAGGCAGATATGATTCAGACGGAAATGAATTCAATATGGATGAGGAAATTAAAAAATACCTTGATACTACTGATATTGTTTACAAGATTGAGAAGGAAGATGGTTTTTCTTCATGTGGTTATGATAATGAATTTCTTGCAGTTGCTTGGATAGAAAATGGCGAATTGAAGTTGAACACGATATTATTGGAAACATTCTAAGGAGGATATTGATGGAAAATAACGATAAGTGCTGCAAGAACTGCAGCTGTGCTAGTGTAACAAATACGTTATATTGCAACAAGATAAAGCGAAATGTTGAACCTTATGAACTTTGCTTGGATTACACTGAACGAAAGCAATATAGCGAAGGTCTGGAAAAGCTTTATAACCAATTTATAACAAGGTAGGTGCATTATGACACTTGAAGAAATGTTTGATGTGTTTTACAAAGCGTATCCAAAGAAGAAAGGCAAGGCGGAAGCCTTAAAAGCTTTTTTAAAGCTTAAACCAGATGAAGAGCTTTTAAATACCATTTTAAGGGTACTTGAAAAGCAAAAAAATCACGAGGATTGGGTTAAGGATAAACGGAAATATATGCCATATCCTGCTACATATCTTAATAAAAAAAGATGGGAGGATGAGATCGAAGGTGAACAAGCTTGCAGAGATGATGCCGAAAATAAAGCGTTTGGCACTTACCTATGAGGCTCATCTTAAAGCTAAATCGGATTTATACAACAGCACTCCTGGAAAGCTTGAGGGTTACAGCTGTACCAAATGTCTTAACCGTGGTTATATTTCGCAAATTATGGACAACAAAGAAGTGATGGTACAATGTGACTGCATAAAAAAGCGTGATGCATTAAAACGTCTTAAAAATTCTGGGATTGCTGGGAACATTAAGGCTAAAACCTTTAAAACGTTTGTGTGTGATGAGCCGTATCAAAAGCAGATTGTACAGAGTGCAGCTGATTTTGTAAGAGCGTATAAAGGACGATGGTTTTTTATCGGTGGGCAAAATGGGTGCGGTAAAACTCATATCTGTACTGCGATTGCTGGACAGTTACTTAAGCTTGGCGAATCGGTACGGTATATGTTGTGGGTTGAAGAAGCTTGCAGTCTTAAAGCTAAAGTCAATGAGCCAGAATATAAAACGCTTATTTCGGGCTATCAGACTGTAGAGGTTTTGTATATTGATGATTTATTTAAGGTTAGTGCAACTGATGCGGATATTAAGCTTGCGTGTCAGATTCTTGACTATCGCTATCGCAATTCGATGTGTACGATAATTTCATCTGAGTATACTCTGGATGAGATTTACAAAATTGATAAGGCAATCGGCGGACGCATTGCTGAAATGGCAAAGAAAATAAATATATCAAAGGATGAAAAGAAGGATTATAGATTAAGGAGGTAATTATGGCAGCAGCACCTCAGATAAGAGCAATTTATGCTATGGCTTCCAGCCTTGGAATTAACAGTAACAACCGAGATGATGAACTGCATCAGCTTGTGTATGGTATCACTGGCAAGGAATCAATAAAATTGCTTTCCAGCTCCGAAGCCAAAGAAGTACAGTTCGAACTAATGGCACGAATGAAAGGAGCGGAAAATATAAAGAAAACCCGCTCCAAAGTCCCTATTGATGTCCCTCCAGGTAAGATGTCAGAAGCACAGCAGAAAAAAGCATGGTCACTTATTTACAAGCTGCAGGAAGTTGATCCATCCCAAGCGACACCAGCGGAACGCATGAGGGGTGCTGTCAGAAAAATTCTTGGAATGGAATTAAACACGGACAATAAAGCACCGTTCAGGATGATTTCGGCTAATGATGGCAGGAGGTTAATTGATACCCTTAAAAAATATGTAGAATCGGCAGAAAAGAGAGCTGGTGCTTAAATGGATATTGATGATATCACATTAGAGCAGCTGGACGGTGAACAATTCGACCTCGCCGAACTGATAGGGATTGAAGCTTATCGCAAGCTTGTGAAATATTATGGCGGTGGTTCTGTTTACGTTTGTAAGGCTGACACTATTATGAAATGTAACAGGAATAGTGAGATACGCAGTAAATTTAATGGGTATAACTACAGAGAGCTTGCGATGGAGTATAACTTGTCCGAGAAAATGATAAGGGAAATTACGGCGGATAGGCTTAAGGTTATTAAGAATATGCCTATGGAGGGGCAGTTGGGGTTTGAGTGAATATGAAAAAAGCAGAGGATTTTTCCTCTGCTTTTTTGTTTTTTCTTGGTATTTTTATAGTTTTTGTGTATATTGCTAGTTGAAATTATTTACATAGTATGATACTATAGTTATATTAAAATATAAAAGGAGTTGAACTTTAGTTATGAGAGAATGTCCAAAATGCGGAGAACTTAATGGCGATAATAATACAAAGTGTTATAAGTGCAGTGCTATAATCGGTCCAGCAGCAACTTCAAAGAAGAAGTGTCCTGGTTGTGGCGAAATATTTGCTGGCAGTGCGAGTACTTGTAATTATTGCGGAAAACAGCTTGTTACATATGATGACCGTTATTATTTGGATCAGTACTACAATAAATCAAGTTCTGGTTCTAACACCTGGATGTATGTTTGTACTGTAATAATACCTTTAATAGGTATCATTCTAGGATGCATAAAAATATCAAATGATAAAAGAGATGATTCTGGTAAGACGCTAATTACTCTTGGTGTTATTCTTACAGTAGTCTATGCATTTTTAAGTGCTTTTCTTTAAGGTGTGAGATGTACAATGCAAAAAAGCAGAGGATTTTTTAATCTTCTGCTTTTTTGTTAGTACTATACAAGCTAAACCTTGATATTTTGTGCATAAAAGCAAAATTTGTAATATACTATTGACTTTTGTCATACAAAAGCATATACTAATGTCAGACAAAATTAAAGGAGGTGTTGCAGGCGTGTCGCCAAGAACAGGTCGTCCAACTTCAAATCCCAAAGAAGAACGTTATGCCTTAAGGCTTGATAAAGAGTGTTCAGAAATTTTGAACATATACTGCCAAGAAAAACAAGTTAGTAAGAGCGAAGCTGTTAGAGCAGGGATAAAAAAGTTGAAAGACGACATATCAAAAGAAAAGTAGCCGTCCTCCCCACCACAGAGCTGACGACTACTAAAAACCCAGACAGGAAAACCCTATCTAGGTACATTATATCATAGGTAGGTTTCCTTGTCAAACAGAAAGGAAATTTATATATATGAAAAAAGTAATTGAAACGATGTTTTCTGGTTATTTAAATGACCAATTTGCAGAGCTTATGCCCAAATACATTATGAGTTCAAGAGAACAGGAATTCGATAAGCTATGGGATGCTTTGAATAAGGATTTACCTGAAGTGAATCGTATTAACAATTCTGAATTGAAAATGGATCTGGAATATGAAATTGGCAAAAGAGAATTTCACAACGCATTCCGTCTTGGCTTTATCCTTTGTGCGGAGGTATTTTTAGGTGAATAATCTTATACAGATGAATTATAACGGTAACGCAATCCGCACTATTGATGATAATGGACAAGTCTGGTGGGTGCTGAAAGATGTGTGTAGTGCTTTAGGTATTTCAAATCCCTCAAAAGTTGCTGATAGACTTGACGAAGATGAACGGTCTAACTTCAAGTTAGGTCGTCAAGGTAAATGCATTGTTATAAACGAAAGCGGTCTATACTCCGTAATCCTACGATGTGACAAGCCAGAAGCAAAGCCTTTCCGCCGTTGGATAACTCATGAGGTGTTACCAGAGATACGCAGAACAGGCTGTTACAGCCTTGCAAATAATTCAAAGAGAACTAAAACATGGTATGGTGTTACAGTTCTGACTTCTGCTGATGCAGCGGAACGAAGTGGAACTACAGCAAGTAACCTAAGAAAAAAGCTGTCAAGACATTTGCGTGACGGACTTGACTATTTTGTATTAACAGGAAATTCACTCAAGCTTTTTAAGTTTGAAAACCGTGGGTTACCAATCGAAACACCGCATATACTACTTATACGAGAAGAGGCATTTACAGAATATCTGAATAAGTAAAGAAAAAGCCGAGGTTAGTCCTCGGCTTTTTTGATATACTCGGCAACAAATTTCTTTATTTCCGTTGTTGGCTTGGTGTTATTCTTTTCACAGGCTGCCTTGAATTCTTCAAGAACATCTGGCTTGAAGTCAAGGGAGAATCTGACGTATTTATTGCGCAGATGGTTCTGTTGGGCAGAATACTTATTCTCGGACATTGTTTATATCCCTCCTCTTGTTATCATAAAAATAAACAAGACTATTCCTATAAGTTCGATTGCAAACAGGCAAATTTTGAATATATTTTTTTTCATACTTGACAGCTTATTAAGCTTATGATAAAATTAATTTTAGGAAGGGGCTCTCGCCCCGTTCCTTAATTTTTAAGAATATGTATCAAGTAAAGCAGCCAGCCTAACCATGATACTATTCTCACTGTGAGCTTTTCGAGTTGTTCCACCAACTTGACTAGCTCTTTTATTTTATCAGTGAGCTTCAAGCCTTCACCTCCTTTCCATGTTTATATTATATCATATACGGACGTATATGTCAATAGTTTTTTGAAAAAAATTTAAAATATTTTTTCGGTAAAGGAAAAGCCGAGGTCACCCCTCGGCTTTTCTGATATCATCATCAATAAGCTTGTTAATATAGGCATTAAGACTTAAACCCTGACTTTTAGCACGGTCTTTTATTTCGTCCTTCTTGCCTTTGGTTATACGAACAATCACTTGTTCATAATGTTCAGCGTTATATTGATTGATATATTCTTTCTGGTCGAATTTTTCCACTAGATTCCTCCTTTCATCAGCAAGCAGATAATTGCTATCAGAAAAGCAATCAAGCCAGCTAATTCAACGCTCTTTAAAATCAATTTTAGCAGCATTTTATTCATGTTTGACAGGTCGAAACAATTGTGTTATACTTGCAATGTAGGGAGGGGCTTTCGCCCCATCACCTATTTAAGTAGTTTGATTAAGATTAATATCCATCCTATAAGAGAAATTATCTTAATCGTGAGCTTTTCGAGTTGTTCCACCAACTTGATTAGCTCTTTTATTTTGCCCTCACGTTCCAACCTTTACACCTCCTTTCTATGTACTTATTATAACACATATGATAGCATATGTCAATACCCTTTGGAAATCTTTCTATTAAATATTGCACAAATTTTCAAGTTGTTTTTTGTATGGAAATAATCCATTTAAATTCGTGATTTTTAAAATGTAAATACATAGTGTATAATCTATATAATGGTTATACACTATGTATTTTTTTGTTTTACAGAGAGGAGGATAACATGAGTCAGGATGTATTTATGATGCTTGTTGAGGTTGCTCTTACTGTTGGTATCGGTATTATATCATATTTATTAAAACGTACTATAACAGAGCTTGACAAGTGTAAAGCTGATATAGCCGAAGCGAGAGAAAACGGTGTTAAAAGACATGAGCTTAATGAGTGTAAAAAAGATATTACACAAGTCAAGGCGGACTACATCACAAGAGAAGATTTTTTTAGAGAACAAGGTGACACAAGGCGGAAACTTGATAATATTATGGGTATATTGCTTGAAATAAAGGGGGTATCGAACAAATGAACTACGAGGCTGAAAAACTAAAGAGAGAAATTGAAAATGGAAAGTTTTTTGTTAATAATGGACGTGTATTACAGCTATTAGCCGTTATTACTGGCGGTTTTAAAAAGCTGACTGAATTGAAATTCGTCCTAACGGACATGGAAGAATACGAACTCGTCAAGAGCATTGATTATCTGTATGAAAGCGGATATATAAAACTCAGGGATACTGAAACCGGAAAGCCATCCACTCTTGCAGATACTCCATTTAAATATCTGGCTACTAAGCTTACAGAGGATGGTACAAGAGTTTTAGTCGGCAAAAAAGACGATGTTTGCATAGAGCTTTAAGGGGGTGCTGATATGAGTGCACTCGGTAACAGACGGCACAGTATTATTGATGGGCTTGAGCCAGAAATAAAGGATACTGTAGATGAGATGATAAGAGCGGGATTTGTGTATAAGGACATTGTTTCATACATAAAGGACACCGGCACAGAAATATCAATCGGAAGTGTACACAGGTATGTAAAGCATTTCAGGGAATCGCTGGAGCGTATAAGGGTATCACAGGAGAACTTCCGAGCTTTGAACGAGGAAATAAACCGATACCCTGATATTGATATGGCGGAGGGTATTCTCCGAATCATAAGCGCCCAGGTGCTTGATGCGGTAAGCCAGATGCCAGACGATGAGATTAAATCTAAGAATTTTGACACGCTGGTGAAGTCGGCAGTATCTCTTACAAGGGCTGCTGCTTACAAGCGTAATGCGGATATCAAAACAAAGGGGCTGGGCATGTTATAATATCAAGTGCAACAAAATAAAAAAATTGACTTCATAGATTCCAAGGTGTAAAATGTAGTTACTACACAACAAAATTCACGGAGGAAAATATGAAGCCATATACACATTTTA
>JAVBRC010000115.1:0-13707 GCA_031548405.1 Oscillospiraceae bacterium
ATGGAACACTGAACGCGGTTAATTATCTGCTTGGTAAATGGGGGTATAAGCAAAATGGTATTGCTGGTACTAATTTTTATAAGCGACTACATACCGAGATTGAAAAAGTACTGAAGTAATATAAAATAAAATTAATCGGCACGGGTAACGTTTTGAGTGTTACTCTTGCCGATTTTTTGTGTTATTTTAATTATTTAGTAAAATCTACAAAAGGTAGATTAAAGGTCGGAAATTTAGATGAAGATGTTATAGACGATATTATGGGTCTTATATATCCAGTTAAAAGAACAGGAGCATTAATTTTTAATAAATCATCAATTGCGTCATTATCCATACAATCAGCCCAAAAAAACAATGCCCCCATTGTTACACTAATGTAGAATGGATCACTTTCTCTATCTCCAACTTTTAATGTCAATGACACAAACGCACTATTGTTTTCTGGATTCCCAGCGGAAACGTCGAAGTCAATCTTCATTCCTTTAAATTCATCAATATCATATTCACTGTTTTCATTATAAATCAAGCTCGATAATATCGGATCTTGAAATTGAAAAGAACTTTCTTTCATATAATCTCCTTTATGCAGCTGTGTTTAGAGGATCAATACACGCATTAGCATCTGGACCGTAGTTTAGTGGCACTTTTTTTGCGTGAGTATTATTTGAACCATAATTCAATTCTTTTTGTAGCATGTAATTACTTTCTGATTCAGATGTCTTTTTATAAGACTGTGTCAAAGTTATATTTTCATAGAACTGATTGTACTTACTGTTAAATAAATTAAAATCTTTGTCTACTTTGTGTTTTTTGTTATTTTTGTCAACAATAATAAGCTCAGTTGAGGGTTGATTTAAATCAAACAAAATGTCGTTTTTTTCACAAATGTTCATCAGTCGTTCAATTCTATTTCCACTTTTTCTCTCTTTCATTTAAACTCACACCTTTATTGTTTTTTTTATATTTATAGCTGATTGGTCAAATACACAGACTTGATATTCTATGTAAGGAAGATGAAATTCATCTGGGAGTGTGGTGTCTAGATAGCTATCCTTTTGTTTGTGAAATCCACCGATTACAACTTTCACATCGTATTCATCTTTAAGCCAGTCAAAAAACGCGCATCGCAATTGATTGTATGTTAAAGTTCTGCCGCCAATTTCCAGTAGTTCCTTTTGGAATTCACAATATCTTTCTGAAATCCATTTGTATTTTTCTAAAATTCTAAAGTCAGCAATGCAATCAGTATCACATTTAATATCTACTTCAATTATAATCGGATTGCTTACATTATGCCCAAAACTGCTATGTTTAATCCTCGTCCACCATTTAGCGAGTTCGCATTCAATAAAAAAATATACGCCATTACCCAACCAATGCTCATCATTGATCTTAACTTTAAATCCGTTAGCAAATATTTTATTATAATATTTTGAATCTGTTCCATGATAAGCAGCAAAATTAATTATACTCATATTTATACGATCCCCATTTTTAAAAAATTCCTAAAAAGCAATTTTTTTATATGTTTATAATAACATTTGTATTGCAAAATGTAAATGAAATTGCGATTTTTATAATAATTAATATCAAGTTGCACAAAAAAATGTGTTTAATTTATGCAAAATGTTATTTTTAGTGTAATATCTATATACATAATTAAAAACAACCCCGCCTGCTTTATGATCAGACGGGGTTAAAAAGAGATATAGAGAAACTTTATGTACGCAAGTTTATTATATCGCATATTTCGACATAAATTAACACTTTTAAAAATTGTTCTTTGAAATGTTCAATTACATTTATATCCTTTTGTTATTAGGTGGTCCAGACGGCGAAATCGCTGCTTCTATGCGTTACCTCAATCAACGTTACTCTTCGCCATACGGCGAAGTTAAGGGGCTGTTGACTGATATAGGTGTAACAGTAACCAAATTGCACATCTGAAAGCAACAGCAAGTCAAGAAACTGTTTTTTGTTTGTTTCAATCCGTTTTATTTCCATGAGTTAAACAGATCTTTCTATTATTAATCAATCTTGCTGAAAGAAACCGAATTTCGCAAACTTATTAAATCTCATACTCATAAAGCAAAAAGTCAGTCCAGCCAGTATCCTCGTAAAACATAGAAATTGTATCACGATACTCAAAACCCATTTTTGTATACAGCTTTTGTGCAGGAATATTTGAGCCTAATACATCAAGCCGAATTGCCTTTTGACTGCTTGACAGCTCAATTGCTTTTTGCACCATTGCTTGTGCAATACCTTGCCCTTGAAACACTGGGAGAACGCCAAGTGCGTGAATGATATTGACCTCGTCTTTCTCTGCGTTCACCTTCCAATTAACCTTACTGTAACCGTCATTGCATTCATGGTTGATTATCATAACGCCAGCAATTACGTCGTTTTGTATTGTCATATATAATTCTTGATTTTTTATTGCATCAGAAATAAACTCGTCCGACGGGTAAACACCCTTTGCCCACTTTGGAGCATAGTCCACGCCTTGCATTTCATCAATAAGCTGATAGTAGAAGTCTCTGACAACTGTAAAATCGTTTGGTTTTGCTTTTATTAGTTCCATATATTTATCCTTACTACCCCGAATAATAATCAAACTTCATAGTCGCACAGTTAACACTTGCAGTCACACCATGCTCGTTGATATGGTCGATTATATCGTTATCCATGTAACCAAGTATTTCAATCTCACATTCCCCGTTTTCGTTAAGAACCATTCTGATATCGTCCAAGCAGAGCTGTTTTTTAATGGTTTCTAAGTTGAAAAGCTCACCATTTTCATCCCTGACATCCTCATCATAACATTCTATAATAACGATTCAATATTTTTATAAATCTACATTTAAAATTTAACCATCAATAAATTCTACAAGTGGTGTCAAATACTTCTTATCAGTCCAATCGCACTTTTGTCCAACAGCACACATAAGGGCGGTCATCCATGGCTCATATTCTGAAGAATCCTTTTTTGCAACTGCCTTTTGTAACAATTTGCATAAGGTACGGTCTTTGAAACTCATGTTTTCTTCATCCCATGCACCTCTGCCATAGAACAAAGGGTTATTTTTCAAAGCCTCCTTAAGGTTATGGTCTTTGATTTCTTTCAATGCCTTTTCATCATAAGGCGAAGCACCCACACAGAAAATAGCGATTTTCTTGTCCTTTATCGCGTTGTAATTCTTTTTAAAAAAAGACAGTCCAGCAATACCTGAAGCATAAATACCACCGCATAAAATAATCGTGTCATAGGTTTTTATCGCATCTATTTTTGCTTTTGGCGTTTCAACACAATCAAAATTTGTCATTTCCGTCAACCAATCAGCGTACTTTTTTGTTGCACCATATTTTGACTGGTAAATAATTATTCCTTTGTTCATAGCATTACCTCCATATATTAGT
This sequence comes from Oscillospiraceae bacterium, assembly GCA_031548405.1. Lineage (GTDB taxonomy): Bacteria > Bacillota > Clostridia > Oscillospirales > Ruminococcaceae > Porcipelethomonas. The sequence continues at coordinate 3,421 of JAVBRC010000115.1, forward strand.
TATTTAAAAGCTTTTCTAAATCTGCTACACATACACCGTTATACTTCATAATCAATTCTCCTTACTACCCCGAATAATAATCAAACTTCATAGTCACACAATTGATACTTGCAGTCACGCCATGCTCGTTGATATGGTCGATTATATCGTTATCCATGTAACCAAGTATTTCAATCTCACATTCACCCTTTTCGTTAAGAACCATTTTGATATCGTCCAAGCAAAGCTGTTTTTTAATGGTTTCTATGCTGAAAAGCTCATTATTTTCATCTCTGACATCCTCATCATCATAGCATTCTTTTATGATTTCTACGCAGCCTATGGCGATATTGTCGGCATTTTCATAGACGTAATCAAGGCCTCTGAAATACGAGTCTTTCTTTGTTTCATCATATTCATCAATGGTGATTTCCGAAATTTGATTACCCGCAAACTCTGCTAAATTAATATTTTGAGATATATGTTGCTTGCGTTGTGAATCAAACTCAAAAACAATCTCACCGTATGTTTCATCTGTAATTGTCACATTGGTGATGAATTTTTCACGGTATGCTTTGGCTGTTTTCTGTGATTTTTTAGTATCTATTTTTGTGATGATGAATACGACAGCAATCGTAATAATCCACCATGCCACAGCGAGAGCGAATCCAACCATTTTATTAGAAGAAACATGAGCAGAAATAATGCAAAATACCAATATCAGCACCCATATACCAAGAAAGAAATAGCCGATAAACCTACCTATCTTCTTTAACATTTCAGATGCACTCCTTTTCAAATTCATCTTTTCTATATTATAGCAGATTTCTAATGCTAATTCAATGAAAATCAAGCAAACATTTAGCAATAAAAAACCGATTGACAGTTATGCCAATCGGTTTATAGACTTATGCAATTTGTTTTCTCACCGTCAAATCCTTCACCCACTTGTATTTCTTATAATTGCGATAGACCGCAGGAAGTTTGACGAATTCGTCAAGCGAAATGATGAAGTAAACCGCCATAACAGGAAGTTTCAATGCAAATGCAGCAATAAATCCAGCTGGAATGATGACCACCCACATTGTAATGGTATCCCAGACAAAGCCGAATTTTGAGTCGCCGCCAGCACAGAAAATGCCGCCGATTGTCGTGCTGTTCATGGACTTGCCGATGATGTGATAAGAGCAAATCATAAGCATCCATTTCAGATATTCGTTTGCCTGACTGGTGAGGTTGGTGAAATGCAGAATAAGAGGACTGATGGCAAGTAATGCAACACCCGAAATTGTACCTGTGATCAGTGCAAGTCTGCACAACTTTTGACCGTATAACTTACCTTTTTCCAGTTCACCAGCACCAAGTGCATTACCGATCATGATACCTCCGCCGCTTGAAAGACCGACGCAAAAGCAAGCGGCAAGTTCTTTTACGATATTGGCAATGGAATTCGCTGCTACAGCATCGCTTCCGAGATGCCCCATAATGACAGAGAACATCGAAAAGCCAATACCCCATGTAAGCTGATTGCCGAAGGATGGCGCTGTATACTTCCAGAATTCATGTAAAAATGCCTTTTCTGTTTTGAGCATATATCCCGTACGAAGCTTCACGCCGTCCTTCTTTGCAAGCTCTAACGCACACCATGCGACCTCAAATATTCTTGAGATAACCGTTGCAATTGCCGCACCTGCAATGCCCAGTTTCGGAAGTCCCAAAAGACCAAAAATCAGCAGAGCATTTAAAATTATGTTCAGAAACATACTCACAGAGCCAATCAGACTGCTTTTCAGAGCTTTTTCACTGTTTTTCAATGCACAAAGCATAACCTGTGAAATACCTGTCAGCAAAAAAGCACCAGAGGCATAACGCAGATATACCGTTCCATTCTCAATCAATGTAGAATTTGATGTGTAAATACACATCAAATACTGCGGAATAAGAAGCGTTGCGATAAAGAACACGAACGAAGCAATCGCCGTCACCTTCATGACATAGGCAAAGACCTTTTCAAAGGAGGTGATATCTCTTTTACCCCAGAATTGAGCGCCGAATATCGAAAATCCAGTAATCATTGACGCTATCACCATATGCTCAATAAAGAAAACCTGCCCTGCCAGCGATACGGCAGACATAGCATCCTGTTCGAGAAATCCCAGCATTAAAGCATCTGACGCACTCACCAGTGACATCATAAAATATTGAAAAGCAATCGGAAAAACAAGATTGGTTAGCTTTTTTCTGAATTCATTGCGTTCCATAAAAATCCACCTCACATTTTTTACAAATAAAACTGTATTGACATAACACTATCATTTGAGTATAATTATACTGTAAGAAAAATAAAATATCTATTAGAATACTATCCGATTTAATAACAATCCTGCGAGGTGAGATAAAATGGATACTTATATGGACTTTAAAGAAAACGGTTCAGAGGAAATACACTACAACGACCCCGAATATCCGATTTATTGTCAGCAGGGAATGCTGTCATTTTACCCGAATTACATCTGCCCAAGCCATTGGCATGATGAAATTGAGCTGATTTATGTAACATCTGGTGAAACGATATATAATATCAACGGTGAGGTTGTTCAACTGAAAACAGGAGAGGGGATATTTGTTAATTCCCGTAAAATGCATTTTGCATATTCGGAACAGAAAGAATGCGAATACCTTTGTATTCTGCTACACCCGATGCTGCTTTGCAGTTCAATGAATATGGAACGTGATTTCATCAAGCCTGTGATTCAGAACAAAAATCTAAACTTCCTTCGTCTGACTACGGACGTAAAGTGGCAGGCGGACATTCTGGACTGCGTCAAGGTAATGTACGATCAGAAAAATTCTCTGACCTTTGTTTTGCGGACGCAAAGCCTGTTCAGCGATATATGGGCAATCCTTTTTGAGAATGTCCCACAGGAGCGAGGTGAAACGGAGAGCAACAGCATTGATTTGTACATTCTGAAAAATATGATTGGCTTTATCCGTCAATACTATCACGAAAAATTGACGCTTGCACAGATTGCAGAGGCTGGCAGTGTTGGGCAAAGCAAATGCTGCAAGCTGTTCAAGAAATATCTGAGCCAGTCGCCAAACGAATATCTTACCAATTACCGTCTTGAAAAGAGTATGCAGTTATTGCAAACATCTGATTTGTCCATTACCGAAATCGCCTTTGCGGTAGGATTCAGTGGCTCAAGCTATTTTTCTGAAACCTTTCGGAAATGCTTTGGAAATTCGCCAAAAGAATATAGAAAATATTGGAGGAAATAAAATGGGTAACAGTCACGAATTAACTAAAAGACAAGAAATAATTAATCAGTATCTTATTGCTGCTACGACATTTTACGGTGTGGTAACTCATCGACAGTTTTTGTTGCTATTTAATCGTTTTAATAATGAGAAACTTTTAAAATCAGAGCTTCTAAAATATTCAAACAAGCTTAACAGAAAAAGTGATACTTACTATGTTTATACTGATATCATTGTAAACGATGTTGTAGATGCTGAAATTCTTGATTACACCTATGAGCTTCAGCAGGGTAAAAAATACTATTCACCGACAAAAGAAGAACTAATTTTATATGCAAAACCGAATTATTATGCAAAAACACCACAGGTTTTGGATTTGCAAAACTTTTTGGTATCAGAAATGAAAGTGAATCCACTTGCTCTGAATAGTCTGATGTATCAATTGATTTGGGGTATCGTAATCGGAAAAAATATGCAAGCTGCCTTTGATAAAATTGAAGAATTTGGCATTCAGTTCAAAAACATGTCACAAGCAGAATTGTTTACAGCATTATTTACAAAAGTTTGGAATAACACCCGTGTTTGGGCAAATTGCGGATATACACCGATTGAATTGAGAGAGCTATTTACATAATGCAATATTACTTTTTTCGGTTATAACCCAAAAAGCCTTGCACTTATAAAATTATTTTCTTTTTAAAAATTTTATAAGCAGACGTCAATCAAGAAGCAACTCGAAATATCATCGATTTTTCGAGAGTTAAGTCATGTAAAGCATGATTTCACGAACAATTCCGTAAAAACGGAATTGCTCTGTACGCATTATATATTAACATATCAAAGATGTTTGAAATTATTGGAGGAAGGAATGACATTAAAAGAAAGAGCTAAGCGCTTAAAAACAGATATCCCTGCTATGTTTTTGGCACTCAAGAAAAAAGAAACGCCTGTTATTGCGAAAATCCTTGCAAGCATTACGGTTGCGTACGCATTGTCGCCAATTGATTTGATTCCTGATTTCATCCCAGTTTTAGGCTATTTAGACGATCTGATACTTCTTCCTCTGCTAATCTCACTTACTATTCGTTTTATTCCAAATGAAGTGCTTGTAGCTTGTAGAAGCGAGGCGGAGGGATTGTGGAGCAATGGCAAGCCAAAGCATTGGTATTATTCGATACCGATTGTATTGTTGTGGGTTTGGGTTGTTTTCTTGATTGTAAAAATAATATTCTTTTGAGATTGGACAAATCTGTGCAGAAAAATATGATAAACGAAAAACATAAGAAAGGTGAACATATGAAAAATTATAAAGACGAAACATTATCTGCGTTGGAACGTGCAGAAAGCTTGGTCGAGGAAATGACCGTCGAGGAACAAGCAGGACAGCTAAAATATGATGCTCCATCGGTTGAACGGCTCGGAATACCAGCGTATAACTGGTGGAACGAGGGTATTCATGGTCTTGCAAGAGCTGGTACAGCAACCGTGTTTCCGCAGGCAATCGGACTTTCTGCCACGTTTGACACGGAACTAATCCACAAAGTCGCTGATATAACCGCAACGGAAGCGAGAGCGAAATATAATGCTTACTCCGCTCATGGTGACAGGGATATTTACAAAGGACTAACTCTTTGGTCGCCAAATATCAATATTTTTCGTGACCCAAGATGGGGGCGTGGACATGAAACCTATGGCGAAGATCCGTTCCTAACTGCTGAAATGGGCAAGGCATTCGTCACAGGCTTGCAGGGTGACGGAAAGGTAATGAAAGCGGGTGCTTGTGCGAAGCATTTTGCGGTACACAGTGGCCCAGAAAATTTACGTCATGAATTTAATGCAGAGGTGAGCCAAAAGGATTTGGAGGAAACCTATCTCCCCGCATTTGAAGCACTCGTAAGAGAGGCAAAGGTTGAGGGAGTAATGGGTGCGTATAACCGTGTAAACGGTGAGGCATCGTGTGCAAGCGAGTTTCTAATGGACAAGCTTTCGCAGTGGGGATTTGACGGATATTTTGTTTCCGACTGCTGGGCAATCCGTGATTTTCACGAGCATCATGGGCTTACTCATAATGCGGTTGAGTCGTCTGCACTCGCTCTCAAGGCTGGCTGTGATGTAAACTGTGGCTGTACTTATGTGAATTTGCTTTCGGCACTTGATCAGGGACTTGTATCAGAAGATGACATCAAAAAAGCGTGTGTCCACCTTATGAGAACTCGTATGCGTCTTGGTATGTTTGATGAGAAAACGCCATTTGATGATATTCCATACAGCGTTGTTTCCTGCAAGGAGCATAAGGCGGTTTCAAAGGAATGTGCAGTAAAATCAATGGTTTTGCTTAAAAACAACGGCATACTTCCGCTTGATTCCGATAAAATAAAAACAATCGGAGTTATCGGTCCGAACAGTAACAGTCGTACGGTTCTTGAGGGGAATTACTGTGGAACTGCTGACAGATATATAACATTTCTTGAGGGTATGCAAAATCGTTTTGACGGGAACGTTTTATATTCTGAGGGTTGTCACCTTTATAAAGACAGAACATCGGGACTTGCAATGGCTGGCGACAGATACGCTGAAGCAGTTACAGTTGCCGAAAACTCCGATATAGTTATTCTTTGCTTAGGTCTTGACGCAACACTTGAGGGCGAGGAGGGCGACACAGGAAATGAGTTTTCATCTGGTGATAAAAACGACCTTAGATTGCCTGAAAGCCAGCGCATTTTGCTTGAAAAGATACTTGCAACAGGAAAGCCAGTAATCACCGTTTGTTCGTCTGGAAGCTCGGTGAATATCGAGGCAGAAACAGACGCACTAATTCATACATGGTATCCTGGTTCAGAGGGTGGAACAGCACTTGCAGAAATACTTTTTGGCGATGTTTCTCCGTCTGGAAAACTGACAGTAACTTTCTATGAAAAAGCAGTATTGCTCCCTGAATTTACTGATTATTCGATGAAAAACAGAACTTATAGATACGCTGAAAATAATGTCCTATTCCCATTTGGCTTTGGTTTAACCTATTCAAATGTAGTGTGTACAAGCTTGGAATACAAAAAAGGAATAGCATATGTTACCGCCGAAAATCAAGGTGACAGAAAAACGGATGATGTTATTCAGCTTTACATTAAGGATTATTCCGAGAATGCTGTGCCGAATTACAGCTTATGCGGTTTTAAGAGGGGAAATCTTGACGTGGGAGAGAGCCGAATTATTGAAATACCAATATCACAAAAGGCGTTTACCGCTGTTGATAAAGACGGAAACCGTGCGGTTTATGGGAACAGATTTACGCTTTTTGCTGGCACTTGTCAGCCTGATGAGCTTAGTGAAAAGCTGAGTGGTAAGGCGTGTATTTCAGTTGAAATAGAGCTATAAATACAGACAAAAAAGCCTCTCATTTGAAATGGGAGGCTTTAGTTATACATTATTAAATTTCTTTTACCGCAACTAACTCAATGTACCCTCTCTCGCCAAGGGGTTCGAGCTGAATTCGTGGGTTTTCGTCGTCCCAAGTGTAACCGATTAGACTTGGGTTGTACTTTCTTTCGGCCTCCCAAATTTCGTCGATAGCGGCTTCAAAATCCTCATCAGCAAATGGCTCACCATTGAACATCAGATACTTCGCCTTTGGAAGTTCGATTACGTCAAATCCATTAGGAACAACACCATCATAATCGGTTGCCACCTCAACGCCTTGTACATACTCGCTTGTACCCTCTTTAATATAGCTTTTCGGTAACCACAGGCACACTGGCTCATTGCTGATCGACTTAATGCTAAGCAAAAGTCCCCAGACATCACAGCCAACCTCCTCGCAGTAGGTAAAGTATTCAGTCGCAGTTACACCTCGCTTAATAATCACCTTGCGTGCAGGCTTTTCGACCACTTGGACAAACACATTTTTAACCTTATCCATAGAATTTTCGCTCCTCTCGTAATACTCATACTTAATTCCATAAGACGTGAACAAATTGATAGGAACAGGCTTAGCCGCATATTCTTTTGGATTACAGCCGAACTCCTTGAAAAATGCTCGCTGGTAGCCGTCAACACTGCCAAAACCCATATCCATTGCAACATCAATCACTCGACAATCTTCATCACGAAGCCTTAAAGCTGACTTGCTTAGCTTTAGCCGTCGAATGAATTGGGCTGGCGTATACCCCACCAGTTCGATAAAAATCCCTCTTGCATACCACGGTGAAAAAAACGACGCTTTTGCTAAATCTGCAATGGTGATTTCCTCAGCAATATGGCTTTCAATATAGCAAAGCATACGCTGAACAGCACTAAACTTTTCCCGCATTTGTTCCACCTCCTATCATCTATATTGTATCACTGTGAGCATTTATTTTCTCGACTTATTTTGCTGTGTTGAACTTTTGTTGTAAATCTCGCCATTCTACTGCTCATATTTTTCGAGATATATAAAAGTCATTTCAGAATTAACTACCTCTTCTTTAAATTTTATATATCCTAATTTTTTATACGAATAGCTGTTTCAATTTCTCAATACTGATAACTTCACTGCTATTGCTATCAAGTTTCACGTGCAAAGCATTCTCCTGCCAGAAAGTAAATTCGATATCATCACTTTTTTCATAATCAGGATCAATCATTTCATGTATACTCACAAGATGTGGATTGAAATGCAGTGGCTCAGAGAAATCACCCACCATAACATCAGATGCACCTCCCCAATAACAACCGCCATAAGCTATTAAATCTGTATTTTTATCATAATGAATATCAGTAATAATGAAAGATTCACCATATAAGTCATTGGAATCAATTAAGTAACCTTCTGGGATATAATTGAAGACTTTTAGTGTATCTAATTCAAGATAACTGATGCCATATAAATCCACGTGAAATGGAAAATATTTGTGACCATTGCTATGCTCAATCAATTCCGTAAATACTTTCGGGAATTGATATACTGAATAATACTCATAAACTTTTTCATTTGATTTTTTTAATATGCATTTTTCAAGCTGCGATTTTACAATGGTATATTGCGGATTTTTCTGCTGCATATCTACATAAGAAATCACTTCAAGGGTATACTCCTCATCGATTGCATAGCTGTTTTTCTCCTTGAAAAAGCGTTCTTGTTCAACATACATCATACTGCTTCTATGCTCCTGATACGCCGTTGTTTCATAAATATTTTTGTGGTACATTTAATTATTCACTCCTTTATATTTTATTTGGAATCAGATGGACAATTCCATTGTTTCAAAGCCTTTTGCCAATAAAAGAAGAATTTTCATTGTTCACGCTCCTATACAGCTTACTTTTTCAAAGCCCATTTCTTGCACTGTTCAACCCTTGCTCCAGGAGGATTATCCCCATGCACTGGATCTGTGTATGAATAAGCATGCAACTTACCACAGGTAGTTTTTTCGCAGCCATCGCAGAGATGAAAGCCAGTTTCGTCTACATTTTGGCAGTCGGTTTCATTACAACTTTCGGGGATATCAGAACATTCACCACAATATGTATAGCCTTTATTCTGACAGCAACCAGCAACATCACATTCACCCCAGAATGGGTGTCCATTTGTTTCAATGCAACCACCACAACCATTGCTTGTCTTAAATTCACAGCTTTCACATAGTAAACCGCATCTTGATTCAACCATAATATGCACCTCCAATTATTTTAAAATTTATCAATGTTATATAAATTCACCCATAAACCTAAGCGGAGATTTTCCGTAATTAACTGCTTTAATTGCCTCAATTATCTCATCTTTACGTTCATTTGCATTTGATAAATCACACACAACATCATTCAGATCATACGGCCCATTTCTGAAATGTCCGACACAAACACCATGAAATTCACCATCAATCAACAGATATTGAAGTGGTTCATGGTCATATTCTAAATTCTCATAAAGTGGCTTGAATTTTTCCTTCAAGGTGGGCTCATTCGACTTCACAAGAAAATCATTTCGGTGCATAGCATATACAAAATGGAGTGATGTCGGTTCATAAGCTTCCAGTATTGAAATATCAGCTTTCAGCATAAAGCCATCCTCTGTTTCAATTAGGATGTCATCCGCAATAAGCTCAGTAATTGCTGCTTTGATTTCCTTTTCAGGCAGCTTATAAAAGGATTTTGCCATTGCTGAATCGAAAACAACATGACGATATGAGAACCGCTGAAGAATAATTTTCAGTGCCTCATGGCGTGTATATTTCTCAATATTCACAGCAGGGAAAACTTCTGAAAACTTGTACCAACCTCTGTCCCATTCGCCGTCATACTGATCCTCATAAATCAAAAATGCTTCCTGTAAGCGATGGAGAACAGGTGTAATTTGCTTGACAAGCAAACCTGTTTCGGACTTGATCTGCTGAATATTCAATGGACCTTCATGCTCAATTAGTGTAAGGATTTGCAGTTGTATCTCAGTTGGATTTTTGAGTGGTTTTCTATAAAGTGCTGCAAATAGCTCCATATCCTCTGGAACAATCCAGCCAAGGTTTCTGCCAGCAAATCTGCCTTTAATAAGGCTTCGCTTCGCCTTACGTTCACGATTAAATTCAATATCATCAAAATTCGCACGGAAAGTAAGGGACGGTGGATCTCCGAAACCGTTCCAGTAGACATTCTGTCCAGGTTGGAGATCACAATATAGCTTCTGATACTCAGCTTCATTTGCTTTCTTAGACAGAAACTGTCGCTCCATACGAAGGTAAGTAATTTTTAGTTTATCCATTTGTGTATTAACCTCCTCAATTATTAAAGCAATACCGCCAACGGTATTTCCTTGATGGTTAGTGGATTGGAGAATTAAAAATCAAAGCCATTGTATGAATGCGGTTTTATCATTTTTGTTATATCCTGATTTTTCATAAAACTTTAATGTACTCTCTTTTTTAGAACCCGTTAGCAACATCATTTTATAGCAATTTTCTTTTCATGCGATGTCCCTTGCAAATTGAAGGCAAGAAGAAGCAAGTCCTCTGTTTCTGTAATTTACATCAGTAAGTACATTTTCAACTAAGGCATAAGGCTGCTGATTGTGTGTAAGATTTG
>JAVBRC010000082.1:0-3119 GCA_031548405.1 Oscillospiraceae bacterium
GATCCAAATTTTCCGTGGATTGTACGAAAACCGTTAAATTTAGCTTTACATATTCACAAAATTGCAGGACATTTTGGTACCGCAAAAGAGATTGGATTATTTTTTGAGCAATATGGCTTTGAGCTAATTGAAACAGAAATAGATGCATATGCTCAATGTATAAAATTAAAAAAAGTTTCATAGGAAATAAGCATATTACATAGTTCTTAAAGTTTTGAATTTAAGCTTTTAAATATGTGAGTTCAATTACTGGACTCACATATTCTAAAAATTGATTAGTATAATGATACCCTGCATTTTTAGGCATAAGATGCAGGGTTTTGATTTAACTTTTCCTGTATAATGAGTTAAGAAAGGAGTCGTTAAAATGGATTGGCTTAAAAGATTCAACTCTGCAATAGATTATATTGAAAACAACCTTGATAACGAAATTGACTATTCACAAATAGCAAAAGCTGCATATTGCTCAGAATTTCACTTTTCAAGGATGTTTTCGTCATTAGCAGGTGTTTCACTTTCTGAATATATCAGACGTAGGCGTTTAACAAAAGCAGCTTTTGATATTCAAACAAGTAATGAAAAAATCATTGATATAGCATTAAAATATGGCTATGATTCACCTGATGCTTTTACCAGAGCTTTTAAGAAACTACACGGTGTTTCACCATCATCAGTAAAAGAAAGTGGTGTCTCTCTCAAAGCTTTTCCAAGGATTTCCTTTCAAATCAATATAAAAGGAGATGTCGAAATGGATTATCGTATTGAAAATATTGATTTTGATATTCGCTTCGTCGGTAAAAATGTCAGTATAAAAACATCAAACGCTTTCAGAAAAATCCCCGAACTTTGGAGAGAAGCTAATAAAGATGGTTTCAGACAAAAATTAATTGATATGTCATGGGAGAAACCAAAATGCAAACTTGAAAGCCTTGTTGGTATTTGCGGTAAAGAAGCTGCTATTATGGATGAAACTTTCAACTATTTTATGGGTGTCCGTTATGATGATGAAATACCAGATGGTTTAGAAGAAATTATTATCCCATCTAGCATATATGCAGTATTTCCAAATGTAGTAGATGCATGGAAAAGACTATATTCTGAGTGGCTGCCTTCATCAGGATATGAACTGGCAAATCAGCCTTGTATCGAACATTACTTAGGACCAGGACATACAATCAAACATGAACTATGGGTTCCGATACTTGAAAAAAGTTGCGAATAATATGTAATGTAAATATGCCTCGCCCCGATATGAGCGAGGCATATTTGATATTATCTTTTCTTCTTCCCGCCAACAAATTCCTCGAGCTTGAGATTAACATATTTGCCTGAATCATCTAAAGAAAATACAGCACAATACTTATTCCCCTTTGAAGAAGTACAATTTCTTAAAGTAACCCTGCCACACGATAACAATTCCGATATTTCCGCAGCAGTATAATCCCTACCAATACGTTTATCAGATTTAAATAAAAAGAAACCACATCCATCACGCCCAGATAAACAGCCAAAACCTTTGCTGTTTTCAACCACAGAATTACCGCACCTCGGACACTTGCCAACATCTATTTTCCGTGTAACCTTTGAACGATTTTCTCGAGTTTTTTCAACTGATATAATTTCAGTAACATTTTTCTCAATCTCAAAAAGCAAATCATCAGCATTTCCATTGCCATTTTCTATATCAGATAAAGCTTGTTCCCAATGTGCAGTAAGCTCTGCTGACTTAACATTTTCGGGAAGTGACAAACAAAACTTCCTGCCATATTCCGTTGAAACAAGCTGCTTTTTCTTACGCTCAATATATCCAGCAGAAATGAGTTCTTCAATGATAGATGCTCTTGTTGTAGGTGTACCAAGTCCTCTGTCTTTAACGTAAGTTTTAAGCTCCTTGTCCTCAATCAGTCGGTCAATGTTTTCCATAACCGATAACAGCGTACTTTCCGTAAAGTTTTTCGGCGGTTTAGTTTCACCTTGCTTTACACTAAGATTTTGAACTGTAAAAGTTTGGTTTTCATGATAAACAAAATCCAAAGCATTTTCACATTCTGAATCAAGTTCTGTTGGCTCTGACAACTTATAGCTCTTCCAGCCAAGCTCAACCGGAGTTTTTACAGTAAGCTTAAAAACTTCATTTTCAACATCAAATTCATACTTTGTTTCAGTATAAATATATGGCTTGTCCAAAGCACATAAAAACCTATTTATTACTAACTTTATAATGTTTTCTTCATCATCATTAAGAGATGTGTCATTAAGTCTGCCGATAAGATTAGTCGGTATAATTGCATGATGATCCTGAATATGTTTCTCATTAATTAATCTATCATCAATATTCAAACCCTGCTCTTGCAAATGGACAAAACGTTCTGTGTCGTATGAAGGTAAACATCTCACAATGCTTTCAACCAAAGGAATCATATCATTTGATAAATAATTGCTATCGGTACGAGGATATGTAAGCAGCTTTTTTTCATATAAGGATTGAGCAGCTTTAAGTGTATTTGCTGCTGTCATTCCGTAAATATCATTTGCTTCCTGCTGTAATGAAGTAAGACTATGAAGCAGCGGACGGTTTTCTTTCTTCTGTTCGGATTTTACCTTTGATACCACAGCTGACTTTTCAAGACATTTAATCCTTACTTGCTCTGCTTGTTCAAAAGTATCAAATACAGTATCACATTCTGCTCCGTTTTCAAGAATAACCTTGTAAAACGGCTTTTTTATAAACTTAGCAATATCTTCATCACGAGTAGAAATAATATTCAAAACAGGAGTTTTCACTCTTCCTACCTTATGGCTGTCATTATTGACTATACTGTATAAACGCGATAATGACATTCCCAAAATCCAATCAGCTTTTGCTCTTGTAAAACCAGCCTTAAAAAGGTTATCCTTTTCAGAACCATCAATCAGATTTTCCATACCCTTTTTGATACTTTCATCAGTAAGAGAACTTATCCAAAGACGTTTAACAGGTTTCGTGCATCCGAAATAGTTATAAATATATCTGAATATTGCTTCTCCCTCTCTTCCAGCATCACATGCATTAATAATCTCAGTAACATCATCACGAGCAAATAACTTTTTCAAAAGCTTTATCTGCTCACCATAACCAC
>JAVBRC010000006.1:0-6970 GCA_031548405.1 Oscillospiraceae bacterium
AACTTGCAGCTAAAACGGGAACTCCTGTTTTAGGTATTCACGATTCAAACGGTGCTTATGTTGACGGCTCTGCTGAATCCCTCGCAGCATACGGCAAAATGCTTAACGCTGCTTCCGTAATTTCAGGCGTTGTTCCGCAGATTTCAATTATAGCCGGAACTTGTGCAGGAAGTGCGGCTATGATTGCTTGTTCAGCTGATTTTGTTATTATGACTAAAGAAGGCGAACTCTTCATGGCTCCTAACTCAGCTTCTGGTTGTGCAGATGCAGCTGCAAAGTCTGGTCTGGCAACTGCTGTTTGCGAAGATGACAAGGCGGCAATTGATAAAGCAAGAGAACTTATCAATCTTCTTCCTATCAACAATCTTTCACCAGTTCCTATGTTTGAATTCTCTGAAAGTGGTCTTATTGCAAATAAATCTCTTGATTCAATTATAACTGCAATCTCTGATTCTGACAGTGTCATTGAATTATCAGAAGAATACGGTGTTTCAGCTTATACAGCTTTAGCTACTATCAGTGGTTCAACAGTTGGTATCGCTGCAACAAATAAATCTACTGAAAAAATGAGTGCAGATGACTGCATGAAGCTTGCACGCTTTATCCGTACTTGTGACGCTTTCTCAATCCCTGTTGTAACAATTGTTGATACTGATGGTCTGGCTGACTTAGACGCTGCTGACGGTATTAAGGCTGTCACAACTCTTGCAAACAGCTATGCTGAAGCGACAACTGCTAAGGTTGCTATTGTAACTGGTAAGGCAATTGGCCCGATATTTATTGCGCTTGCTGGTAATTCTTCAAATTCCGACTTCACATACGCATGGGAAGATGCAGTTATTGCTCCTTTCGCTCCTTTGACTGCCGTTGAATTTATCTGGCATGATAAGCTGGCTGGTGCTGACGATTTGACAGCAAAAAGAAACGAGCTTGCTTCTGAATATGAAAAAACTGTTGCTTCATCAACTTCTGCTGCTGAAAATGGCTTTATTGATGAAATTATAGATATTGTTCAGACAAGAACAGTTCTGACGTCCGCTCTTGAAATACTTTCTGGAAAACGTAGTCAGAAACTTCCTAAAAAGCACAACAATATTTTGTTTTAATAAATAAAGGTGGTTATAATTATGAAGAGATATAATATTACAGTTAATGGTAAGTCATATGATGTAGCAGTTGAAGAGGTTGACGCTGCTAACGCTCCAGCTGTTGCTGCTGCCCCTGTTGCAGCACCTGCTTCTGCACCATCAACACCTGCAGCACCAATTGTTGGTACTGGCGAAAAGGTAACTGCTCCAATGCCTGGAACTATTCTTGATGTTAAGGTTGCAGTTGGTGACTCTGTTACTAAGGGACAGGTTCTGATGATTCTTGAAGCGATGAAAATGGAAAACGATATCGTTGCTTCATGTGACGGAAAAATTACAAGTGTTCTTGCAACAAAGAGTTCAACTGTAAACTCCGGCGATACACTTGCAACAATCGGCTAATTTAATTTTGAGAAAGGAAATTCCATATTATCAATATGGAATCTGGGATAGATAAATGGCAAAAGTAAAAATTACTGAAACCGTATTGCGTGACGCTCATCAATCACTTATCGCAACACGAATGACCATGGACGAAATGCGCCCTATTCTTCCACTTATGGATAAGGTTGGCTATCATTCAATCGAATGCTGGGGCGGTGCTACATTTGACGCTTGCCTTAGATTTTTAAACGAAGATCCATGGGAAAGACTCAGAACTCTCAGAAAAGAACTTCCTAATACAAAGCTTCAGATGCTTTTCCGTGGTCAGAATATGCTGGGATACCGCCACTATGCTGATGATGTCGTTGAATATTTTGTTCAGAAAACAGTCGCAAATGGTATGGATATTATAAGAATATTTGACGCACTAAATGATATAAGAAACCTTCAGACAGCTATTAATGCAGCTAAAAAAGAAGGCGCTCATACTCAAGTTGCGATTTCATATACATTGGGTGACGTTTTTACTACTGATTATTATATAAACTATGCAAAGCAGATTGAAAGTGCTGGTGCTGATTCAATTTGTATTAAGGATATGGCTGCACTGCTTACTCCTTATGAAACTGAAAAGCTTGTAAAAGCACTTAAATCTGCAGTTAAAATTCCAATCCAGCTACATACCCATTACACTTCTGGTCTTGCCTCAATGTGTATGCTTAAAGCTATTGAAGCTGGTGTTGATGTTATCGATACTGCTATGTCCCCTCTTGCTTTGGGTACATCTCACGCACCGACTGAATCAATGGTTGCCGCATTACAAGGTACTCAATATGACACTGGGCTTGATTTGGTTTTGCTGGCTGAAATTAGAGATTATTTCATGAAGCTTAGAAAAAAATATATTGATAACGGTCTGCTCGACCCTAAGATGCTTGCAGTTGATGCAAATGCACTTATTTATCAAGTGCCAGGCGGAATGCTTTCAAATCTTCTTTCACAGCTTAAACAGGCTGGTAAGGAAGACCAGCTTGAAGAAGTTCTTCGTGAAGTGCCAAGAGTAAGACAGGATTCAGGTTATCCGCCACTTGTTACCCCATCATCACAAATTGTTGGTACACAGGCTGTGCTTAACGTAGTAATGGGCGAACGCTATAAAATGGTAGCGAAGGAATTTAAGGGCGTTGTTAAGGGTGAATATGGTACAACACCAGTTCCTATTGATCCGGAATTCAGAAAGAAAATCATCGGTGCAGAAGCTCCTATTGATTGCCGACCAGCTGATTTACTCGAACCAGAGCTTGATAAGCTTAGAAAAGAATGTGCTGAATGGACAGAACAGGAAGAAGATGTTCTAAGCTATGCACAATTTGGACAAGTTGCTGTTAAGTTCTTTGAAAATAGAAGAAATAAGAAATATGGCATTGATGGAAAGCATTCTGATAAAGAAAAAATGGTTCATCCTGTATAATTAAAATTTAAAATGTAATTTATAGAAGAGGCGAACTGAGTTCGCCACAGTCTGTCGAAAAAGTGTAATTCTAACTTTTGAATTTTATTTTACAAAAGTTTTTAGTTATTCTGACATTTCAAAACTTCCCCACTATCGTGCGTTTTGAAAGGCTGGTAGAACTCGACGTAAGCATCTAAGGGTTCTTTTTTCACTTGTAAAAAAGAACCCTCTTGTCGCCTATGGGCGACAATTCACAAGAAAAAGGCGCTTGAACGATAAGGTATTTCGCTCGTTGCGACGAGCGACCAAGGCTCTGCCTTTGGATACCGCAATTTTTGAAAAAATTGAGTAAACTTTTATGCGCCGTTCGGCGGTGATAGTCAACTTATTTCGTCGATTGCCACCTTTTTCGACATACTGAGTTAGCCTTTTTGGAATTAACCTTCATAATAAATATAGCGAAATTTCGTGAGAATTTCAGATAATAGAGGTGAAAAAATGCCTATTAAAATACCACAAGAGCTTCCAGCTTTTAACAAGCTTAATAACGAAAATATCTTCGTCATATCAAAGGATCGTGCTGAGCATCAGGATATAAGGTCGCTAAAAATTATTATTCTAAATATAATGCCAAAAAAAATTGAAACCGAAACACAGCTTCTGCGGCTTCTCAGTAACACACCGCTTCAAGTTGATATAGAACTGCTAAACCTTGTTTCACACGTTTCTAAAAATACACCACAAAATCATTTGACAAATTTTTACACAACCTTTGACCAAGTTAAAAACAACAGATATGACGGAATGATTATAACAGGTGCTCCAGTTGAGCAGCTGGAATTTGAAGATGTTGATTACTGGAATGAGATTTGTGAAATTATGGAATGGAGTAAAACCAACGTTTTTTCAACTCTACACATTTGCTGGGGTGCTCAAGCAGCACTTTATCATCATTTCGGAATTCAAAAGTATCTCCTATCAGAAAAATTATTTGGAGTTTTCCCACATGTAAGGGATTTTCCACATTCACAGCTGATAAAAGGCTTTGATGATGTTTTTATGGTACCTCATTCTCGTCATACAACAATCAAGCGTGACGACGTAGAAAAAATAGACAGTCTTCAGATTATTGCGTCTTCTGAACTAGCAGGTGTTCATATGATTGCAAATAAAAATGGCCGACAGTATTTTATAATGGGACATTCTGAATATGACAGAAGTACACTTGCAGACGAGTATTTCCGTGACGTTAACAAGGGACTAGAAATTCAAATTCCATATAATTATTTTCCAGATAACGATATAACCAAGCGTCCTGTATGTAGCTGGAGAAGTCATGCGAATCTACTCTTTTCAAACTGGCTGAATTATTGTATATATCAATCCACACCTTATGATTTGTCAGAGCTTGATGTGAAAAACTGGAACTGGGAAGCGAAATTTTAATAAATATAAAAACAATTATTTATCAAAGTATATTCAAAAGGCAATGTCACATTACGATGTGATATTGCCTTTGGTTGATTTTGTGGTAAGTTTAACCTGAATTTTCAAAATATTACTTGCATTTTTAATATTAATATGATATAATAATCATATAATGTAAATATGCACAAAACCAATCAACAAACAATCTAAAAATTAAAGTATATGTCAAAACCAAGGAGTGATATAAATGTCTGAAAATAAAATCATTACAATTGAACGCCAATATGGAAGTGGCGGTCTTGAAATCGGAAAAATTCTCTCAAAAAAATTAGATATACCAGTCTATGGTCATGAGATTGTTGAAATTGCAGCAGAGCATTGCGGTATCCCTAAAAACTATCTTGAAAGTACACAAGAAAATGTTTCACAAAGCTTTCTATATCGACTTTCTTTAGTTGCGAAAGCAGGCTCTAATGAGATTGATCAGTCTGCATCTAAGGCGGATTTGCTTTACACCGAAATATATAAGGTCGTAACTGGTCTTGCAAAAAAGGAACGCTGTATTATTGTTGGTCAATGTGCCGATTTTATTCTTAAAGAATACAATCCGACTTTTAATGTATTTATCCATGCTACTATGGAAGATAGAATAAAACGTGCAGTTGAAAACTATGGTATTAGTGAACAGTATGCTGACTATATTGTAAGAAAGAACGATAAAAGACGTGAGATTTTTTATAATGCGAACACTACTTCAACTTGGGGCGTTAAAAACAATTATCACATTTGTTTGAATAGCTCACTATTCTCGCTAGAAAATTGTTCTGATATTATTATCGAAACATTGAAATATGCAGATAGTATGAAATAAATATGAAAAGGACATAGACACCTTAAATTTGTCATGTCCTTTTATTGTGCTTACCACTCCCCTTTTGTCAATCTTAACTTCCTCAACTCGCATATTTTATGCTGGTTTTCTACTGTTTTTTGAGGCTCAAAAAAAATTTCAAAAAAAATAAAAAAACTTTCAAAAAACTATTGACTTCCATATCTCTTTGTGATATAATATTAAAGTACTCAGATGAGGTACACAATAAATATCGCGGTGTGGAGCAGCTAGGTAGCTCGTCGGGCTCATAACCCGAAGGTCGTCAGTTCAAATCTGGCCGCCGCAACCAAAAAGTGTCGTAAACAGGTAAGTTTACGACACAATTTTTTTATCCTGATGAAGACAAGATGATTTTGACCCCAATTTGACCCCAAAACAATTTTACTGATGTACACTAGAGAACCCCTCAGAGTGCTTTTTGCTCTGAGGGGTTTCAAAGTCTATTGAAATATCACAGGAATTATGATATACTGATAGCAGGTTTTATACTTTGAGGTAAAAGGGACTATGGAAAAATAGGGATGGTGTGAAATCATGATAGATGATATTGATTATGAAATATACAAGTATCTCACTGAGCAAGCGGAACAGTATGTATCGCTTGAAGCGTTGCTGAAAAAGAATCGTCTTACATTTGAGAAAGCACAATGGCGTGTAAATCAATTCAAAGAAAAATATCATGACCTTCTTTCAAAGTATGCTATCGGAAATCAGAATCTTGTTGTGACTTGCTATGCCCTCATGGAGTGTATCAGTAGGCAGCCTGATAATTCTGAATTGCAGTACCTGTATTTTTGTATCATGACGGACGTTGGAGTGCTCAACACGATAAATTCTGAGAATCAAACAGGAGAACAGGAGATCAGGAATTATTTTAAACAGCATAAACTTGTTCGGGAGCTGACAGAATTCTTGAAATCCCAGTTGGATAGCAAAAGGAAACTGGATGAACTAAAAGAACATTTGAAAAAGCCGATACAGATACAGAATATTGCATGTACAGAAGAATCTGAGTTACTGTATCATCTGACAATACAGCATACTTTTTTGTATGATAGTGTAGGAAACGAAATCTATAAAGATAATCTGAATGCTTTATTGATGCACGTTAATAGTGATGAAAAATTACGTCCTATAAAGCCCTATATCATTTTTGTAGTACTTGCAAGAAGAACTGGCATGATGCAGAAAAGGGAACATTTCATGCCAAATCTGAAAGCAATGTTTCAATATCAGGATTACAATATATATAAAGACAACGGTAAAAATTTCAATACTTATCAGTCTGAGCTTGAATTATATGACCATCTCCGAAGAAGTTATTTTGATGATAATGATGTAGATATAGCGTTGTGTGATTATTGTTTTGCAACTCTTTCCCCATTGAGTGAATGGTATTATTTGAATTGCGAACAAGGGTTTGAAATACCGATGACACTTACGAGAAAAATATACCTGTCAAAGCCTTTGAGTTTTCCAATGTTGCTGAGTGATGTGGATTATGAACAGCTTAATGATGTTGAAATTCAAATGTACACAGATGCAGAAGAAAAATTGGAAGAACAAATGCTTTCTATAGCAGAAAACTTTTAAAAATATAATGTCAAGATAAAAAAGTACCGAAATAGAAAAAATAAATCGTAACTGTTTTGCGTTTTCTTATCATCAATTTATGGTAATAAAATTTAGACGGGGTGGGCAAAAGGAAATGAATGGTCAGTAAAA
>JAVBRC010000086.1:0-9676 GCA_031548405.1 Oscillospiraceae bacterium
GGGAGAGCATCTGCCTTACAAGCAGAGGGTCATAGGTTCGAGCCCTATTGTTCCCACCATTTATGGCCTGGTAGTTCAGTTGGTTAGAACGCTAGCCTGTCACGCTAGAGGTCGTGGGTTCGAGCCCCATTCAGGTCGCCAATTTTGCGGATTTAGCTCATCTGGTAGAGCGCCACCTTGCCAAGGTGGAGGTAGCGAGTTCGAGCCTCGTAATCCGCTCCAATGTATGGCGCTATAGCCAAGTGGTAAGGCGTGGGTCTGCAACACCCTGATCCCCAGTTCAAATCTGGGTGGCGCCTCCATACATTAAACGTAACGCTTGTGTTATTTAACATGAGCGTTATTTTTCTATAAACTGGAGGAATTTTAAATATGGTTTCTTTTTTTAAAAAAGCTTTTGCAAGTATTGTAAGTCTTGTTATGATTGTAACCTTATCAGCCTGCGGTAATAAGGATGCTGAAGAAAAAGGCGATTACCTATCTGGTAACAAGTGGGAAACATCAAGCGGTATGCTGCTTAGTTTAGACACTGACGGAACGTTCAAATGGTATAACAATAAAGCAGAGCGTAACAATAATTACTACGCTGGAAACTTTACTCTAATGGTTGGAAAAGATGCGATTGATTACCTTGTTAAAGAGCAGGGTTTAACAGAAGAAGGACAGCGTTCAGCACTTGCTGAGTATTCAATTGCTGAGGAAGATTATTATGCTATTGTAATGAATAATAAGGAATGCATTCAAGATGGAAATAACACACTTGAAGAAGAAAATGAAGTTACTTATTATGGTTATTACTTACCAAAATATGAAACATTGAAACTTTATAATATGGGTAATTTAACTCCATACGAATTTTCAAAAATGTAAATTACAAAACAGTCACAGGGCATTAACCTGTGGCTGTTTCTTTTTCTAAAAAACAATAGTTAACTAACAGCACGCAAAGCGAAGCGACATCAAAAGTTTACTCAACCCTTTAAAAAGGGTTGACCTAAACTATGCGACATTCGTCAGGGTTAGTTTACTTTGCCCGCCAAATGGCGCTTTTGTAAGAAATTACAATCATGCTTTTGTGAGTTGGGAAATAAAAATGGTTGACAAATTTTAAAAGATATAGTATAATAACTATCGTAATTTAATAAGATTAATCTTCGGAATGAAAAGGGGAGCACCACCACGGGTGCTTACCCTTTTTTTGCATTTTTGAGGATAAATATGTAAATTTGGAGGAAAAAATGAAGATAAACGGAAAAAAAATCTCGCTTGAAGAAAATACTACCCTTGACGTTATACTGACTGGTCAAGGATTTGACATTAAGAAAATTGCTGTTATGAAAAACGGTGACATAATCCCTAAAGCAGAATATGGTAATACTATTATACTGCCTGAAGATTCAATTGAAGTTGTTAGCTTTGTTGGAGGCGGTTGATAATGAAGATAACTTTAAATGGTGCTGCTTTTGAAACAGAGTGCAAAACACTGTTTGAACTGCGTGACAGCAACTTTTCTTCGGAGTGTATTGCAATACTAAACGGTTTTCAGAGCACTGAGGATATATCTATTAATGATGGTGATACAGTAAGTATTATAAAAAAAGGTGTTATGCCGTCCTTCGATGAGCTTGAAAGCCTTATGGCTGCAAGACACACTCCGGCAGTTCATGAAAGTGTTAAAAAAGCCCGAGTTGCTGTCTGCGGTCTGGGTGGTTTAGGCTCAAATATTGCAGTTATGCTTGCAAGAACTGGTGTTGGATATCTAAGGCTTATTGATTTTGATATCGTTGAGCCAAGTAATTTAAATCGCCAGAACTACTATGTAAAACATCTTGGTATGTTTAAAACAGATGCACTTATTGAACAAATAAAGGATATTAACCCATTTATTAAAGTGGAGTGTAAAACCGCAAGAATAACTTATGAAAATGCAGTTAAACTTTTAGACGGATGTGATTATATCTGCGAAGCTTTTGATAATCCAGAAGCTAAGGCTATGCTTGCAGAAGTATTTTTATCTGAGCTTTCAGGGAAAAAACTGGTTTGCGGTTCGGGTATGGCTGGATTTGACAGCTCTAATGAAATTGTGACAAAGCGTGTTGCTGAAAACTTTTATATGTGCGGTGACGGTGTTAACGGTGCAAGACCTGGCAGAGGACTTATGGCACCGAGAGTTTCAGTTTGTGCAGGACATCAGGCGAATATGATATTAAGGCTCATTATGGGCATTGAAGAAGTATAAAGGAGAATTTAAATTGAATAACGATAAGCTTATAATTGGAGGACATGAATTTAATTCACGTTTTATTTTGGGTTCAGGTAAATTTTCAATGGATATGACAAAGGTTGTAATTGAAAATGCTGGTGTAGAAATGGCTACAATTGCTGTCAGACGTGCTGATTCAGGAAGCAGTGACAGTATTATTGATTATATCCCTGAGGGAATTACTCTGCTGCCTAACACAAGCGGTGCAAGAACTGCCGAAGAGGCACTTAAAATTGCAAGACTTGCAAGGGAGCTTGGCTGTGGCGATTTTGTTAAGGTTGAGGTTATAAGAGATACAAAGTACCTTTTGCCTGATAATTATGAAACAATCAGAGCAACAGAAATGCTTGCAAAAGAAGGCTTCGTAGTTATGCCTTATATGTATCCAGATTTAAATGCTGCAAGAGCAATGGTGGATGCTGGTGCTGCAGCTGTTATGCCGCTTGCATCACCAATTGGCAGCAACAAAGGACTTGCTACAAGAGATTTTGTGAAGATACTTATTGATGAAATCGACTTACCTATTATTGTTGATGCTGGAATTGGCAAGCCGTCACAGGCTTGCGAAGCAATGGAAATGGGTTGTGCTGCCGTTATGGCAAACACTGCTATTGCAACAGCTGGAAATGTTGCTCTTATGGCATCTGCATTTAAATCAGCGATTGAAGCTGGACGTGCAGCATATCTGGCAGGGTTGGGACGTGTCCTTGACCACAGTGCCGAGGCATCAAGTCCGTTGACTGGCTTTTTGGAGGATTAATTTTTAATGATAAAAATTCGTGATACTAACCATATGGAATATACGGAGGGCATGGAGCAGATTGACCATACTCTCATGAACAAGGTTTTAAAAATGGCCGAAGAATATGATTGCGAAAGCTATCAGGCTAATGATGTTATAAATGTTCTGACTAAGGATACTCTTGATACAGCTGATTTAGCAGTACTTCTTTCTCCTGCTGCACAGCCATTTCTTGAAAAAATGGCACAGCGTGCTAAAATGGAAACAGCCAGACATTTTGGAAATACTGTTTGTATGTTTACACCACTTTATATTGCAAATTACTGCGAAAATTATTGTGTTTACTGTGGGTTTAACTGTGCAAATAAAATTCGCAGAGGAAAGCTTTCAATGGACGAGATTGAGGCAGAGTATAAGACAATTGCTGAAACAGGGTTGCGTGAAATTCTGTTATTAACTGGAGAATCTAAGACAGCTTCACCTGTTGAATATATTGCGGACGCAGTAAGGCTTGCCAAAAAATATTTTTCCACAATCGGAATTGAAGTTTATCCGATGAATTCTGATGAATATGCAATGATAAAAGAGGCAGGGGCTGATTTTGTCAGTGTTTATCAGGAAACTTATAATACTGAAAAATACGAAGAGGTTCATTTAAGAGGTTCTAAAAGAGTTTTCCCTTATCGTTTTAATGCGCAGGAACGTGCCCTAATGGCTGGAATGAGAGGGGTTGCCTTTGGTTCACTTTTGGGACTTAGCGATTTCAGAAGAGATGCCTTTGCAGCTGGTATTCATGCGTTTTTCATTCAGCAGAAATACCCTTGGGCAGAAATTGCGTATTCACTTCCTCGTTTGCGTCCATATATAAACAATGCTGAAAACAATCCGAATGATGTTCATGAAACACAACTTTTACAGGTTATGCTTGCTTACAGAATATTCATGCCGTACGCAGGGATAACTATTTCAACTCGTGAACGTGCTGGATTCAGAGATAATGTAACTGGACTTGTTGCAACAAAAATTTCTGCGGGTGTTAAGGTCGGAATAGGCGGACATGGTGAAAATGAGCAAAAGGGCGACGAACAGTTTGAAATATCCGATCCAAGAAGTGTTGACGAGGTAAGAAGCTCGCTGATAGAAAAGGGACTTCAGCCAGTCTTTACGGATTATGTGAGAGTGTAACGATGGTAATATCAGTAACAAACAGAAAGCTTTGTAAAGATGATTTTACAGAGCGTGTCAGAAATATTTTATCGGCAGGGCCTTTTTTGGTGATATTAAGGGAAAAGGATTTATCTGATGAGGATTATGAAACTTTAGCAAGTCAAATCGTTTCAGATAATGATAGCTACTTGAAAATATTAGCTCTTAACCGTCCAGAAATTGCTTTAAAACTCGGAATTGAAAATGTGCATATTACTATTCATGATATAAAGGAGCATGGACGGCCTGAGGGGATAAAGCGTGTTGGAGTGTCTGTTCACTCGGTTGAAGAAGCTGTTATGGCTGAGAGTCTTGGTGCAGATTACCTTATTGCGGGGCATATCTATGTTACTGATTGCAAAAAGGGCGTTGAACCGAGGGGGATAGGGTTTCTCAAAAGTGTTATTAAAAGTGTCAGCATACCCGTTTTTGCGATTGGTGGTATTTCTGAAGAGAATTTCAGAGAGCCTTTGGAGAATGGAGCAAGCGGGGTTTGTCTAATGTCGGAGTTTATGACTTGTGAGAAGCCTTTTGAGAGAGTTATGGGATTTAAATAACAGCACGCAAAGCAAAGCTCTTTATCGTTCAAGAGCATTTTTTCTTTGGTTCTTTCTATTTTTCTATAGAAAAAAGAAAGAACGAGGAACTCGTGGAGTGTTTGATGGTTAGTTAAGTTGCTAGGCTTAGTTATTCTGAAGTTTTCGGAACGTCGAGGACACCGTTCCCTACGGGATTTCGCTTTGCGGAGAGCGACCAAGGCTCTGCCTTTGGAAACCGCAATTTTTGAAAAAATTGAGTAAACTTTTAAATCGCTGTTTGGCGGGGATAGTCAACTTATTTCGTCGATTGCCACCTTTTTCGACAAACTGAGGCGGTCACAGTTCACTGTGACCGCCTATTCTTATTTTTTCAAAATGAATTTCGCTATTCCAATCGCATCATACAAATCAACCTTTTCATTACCATTAAAATCAGCCCTGTCCTGTTGTTCATAACTCAGATTGATAGATTTTGTCAAGTATTGACAAATCATGATTACATCATATAAATTTGCCACACCATCTGAATTTACATCACCATTAACTATTACTGGAGCAGCTCCAAGGGAAGAAAAAGTAAGGCTCTCGGTTTTAGCATACGTTTTAGCAGTTGAATCACTATATCCCTTAATGGTAACATTCGAACCAACTATGTCTTCCTCTATTTCACAATCTGGATTTCTTATTATAACAGAAGTCAGATAACCACATTTATGGAATGCATAACCACCTATAAAATTAACACTTCTTGGAATATCAATATTTTCAACAGGATTTCCCCAAAATGCAGCTCCACCGATACTTCTAAGTCCATATTTTAACTTTATAGTTTTAAGTGAACAGCCTAAAAATGCATTATCGTCAATCGTTCTTACACTTCCAGGGATGGTAACTGAGGTAAGTGATGAACATTTATAAAATGCACTGTTACAGATAGTGGTAACCGTAGATGGGATTTGAACTTCTGTTATTTTTGAACAATAAGTGAAAGCAGCACCGTTTTCACAAGCTCCTATTTCCTTAACAGTAATTCCATCAATTTTGCTTGGAATAACAAGCTTTCCCGAAACGTTTTCGTCACAGTCAATTATAGTAATATAAGAATTATTTGAAGCATCCTTGTTTATCTTATATTTCATAAACCCGTAGGTATATTCATTTTCACTTGAAGCTATAAGATTAAAGCTGGAAAACATACTTATAATGCAAGCTGCTGAAGTTAAAACACTAACTAATTTTTTCTTTATTCTCATTATAATAATCCTCCTTAAATATATATTAATTTTAACATATTGAAACTTTTATGTCAATGAAAAATCCGCAGATTTCTCTGCGGACACAAATCAGTAATTCCTTAATAGCTCACTTTACTACTTTCTATAAAACCAATGTAAATCTTTCCAGCATTGATTTTTAACTCATCATCATTTTCATCATACATTTTAATAGGATCACTGTCATAGTTCTTTTCCCATGTAATAGATTGTGCCTTACCCATCGAAATATAAGTTCCATAGCCACCATCAAGCGAAACGTCCATAAGTTTTCCGTCATCTCTTTCTGATACATATGTTTCTAAAATAAATACATTGGTAAAAGCCAACTGATTTCCTGTTACGCCATCATTATGAGGAGAGCCAGAGTGATATTTCAGATAGGTTTTACTTTCTGAATCATATTCAAATGTACTATAATAAGAAGTTGAATAATTTAAATCTGCTGTTTTGCAGTCTTCACCCTCAGGTACTACTGGTGAGTCAGGAGCGTTAAAAATAAATGCTCCATTTTCATTTTCTTCATTAATATCAGTGCGGTATTCCATATCCTTTATTGCCTCTTCAAGCTCTGAACCTCTAAGACAGCCAGTATGCTCAGTATCATAATACTGTTCTCTGTATTCATCACGTTCAAAAACAGTTCCAAATCCAAGACTGCTTTCGTTACCGTCAAATCTGTCTATATCAAGATAGTTAAGAGTATCAAGAGCTATTGTTTTATCTGTACCCCAATGACAATAAATAGCGTCCATTCCATATGCTAAAATAGGGTAGTAGTAACGACAGCTTCTTACTGAGCAAACATCCGGAACGTTGGTGTAGTCGGCATAAACAGCCATTAACCTTGTAATTCCCCCTTCAACAGGAAGTTCGTAAATAATATCAGCATCATCAATTCCATATTGAGGAAGCGCTGCCTTAATGTTACTAATCATTACTGCAACTGGTCGCTTTCCTATTGCTGATTCATTATAATTGTTTTCTCCAGTCAATGGATTAATTGCTGTGCTGATTCCAGACTTGGAAATTTCACTGTTTTCTTCTGCTGAAGTGACATCTTCTGTTACAATTTCAGCTGACAATGACGTTGTAGCTTGTCCGATAGGCTCGCTGTTTTTACATGATGCCAGGCATAGCATCATCATTAAGGCAGCTGTAATAATTTTTATTTTTCTCATCATTAATTACTCCGATTATTATAATTTTCGTGTACTTTTACTTCAATAAATTTGTTTCCGACTAAAGTCCACTCTATAAAATAGTAACAAATTATTAAAGATTTGTCAATATGACAGCGTTTTTTATTATATAAGGCTTTGAGATAAATAAGTTGTAATTAGTTGTTTGTCAGCCAAAATACACCTGTGAAATGTCGATAATATACGATGAAAACATGACTTTTGCATATTTACAAACAGTACTAAAAGGGTATAGAATATTATTACAAATTGATTACAACTTAGGAGGAAAAAATGAAAAAAATCAAATTAGTCTTATCCACGCTGTTTTTTTGTGCAATGGTATTTGCAAACAGCCTTAACTGTTATGGTCTTAACTACTGTGATTCGCTTACATATACTATATCAGAAAAGGAAGCGATTATAACAGGGTTCAGGGGTAATCCAGAGATCATTAACCTGCCGTCAAAAATTGACGGATTAACCGTTACGGGTATAAGGGAAAACGCATTTTACAAATGTGATTCCCTAAAAGAAATAGTAATACCTAAAAGTGTTTCAGCAATTGGCCACCATACATTTTTTGAATGTACATCATTAGAAAGTGTTGAAATAAAGGGGAGTATACCTAAGATTTCTGAGGGGCTTTTTTATGGATGTAAGAAATTAAAGAGTGTAACTATAAATTCTTCTCCATCTACAGTTGAGAATTATGCTTTTTTTGGCTGTAATAGCCTTACAAGTTTTGAACTCCCGTTTAATGTTACAGATATAGGCTCATATAGCTTTGCTGATTGCTATGAGCTTTCACGGATTTCATTAAACAATCGTCTGAAAACTATAAAACCATATTCGTTTTATAATTGTATAAGTCTTGAAAAAATAAATCTCCCAGATAGTTTATTATCAATAGGACAATGTGCAATCGGATATTCGGACAATGGAATTTCTGATAAAATTACAATAACTGGAACATCTGACTCGATTGCGAAATGCTATGCAGAAAATAGTAGTCTGAAGTTTAAAAACAGAGTGTATTACGACAATCATAAGTCTTTAGATGCTTCAATTATTACAGGAATATTTGAATGGGTGTTATTTGCAGTGGTATATGTGCTATTAATGATTGCCCTACTTACGAAAACAAAGATAAGTAAGCGTACAGTTGCTATATAGTCAGATAGTTTGAAAACTATCCTATATTCGTCCTCAGCCTCGCAGGACAAAAAGCAACCTCAAAAATACAAAACACTTTTATAAAATAAAAAAATACTTATTGAATAATGTCTGAAAATTCTGCCAATCATATTTATGAGGTGATTGACATGAAAAAAACAGACATTATTTTACTTAGCGGACTTATAGGAGCAATTATATTTTCCAATTTTGCGAAATTTGAATCTACACTTTCAGGATTGGAACACGGCGTTTTGAGAATGCATATTCTTGCAAACTCTGACAGTGAGCAGGATCAAAATCTGAAGATAAAGGTAAGAGATCGACTTCTTGAACATTCTTATGATATATTCGGTGAATGTGATACACTTGAAGAAATGGAAGATGCCGCTGAAGAAAAGCTTGATTACATAAATAATATAGCCATTCAGGTTATAGAAGAAAACGGATTTGATTACGGCGTTCAAAGTAATCTTGTTAGCATGGAGTTTGATGAGAGAACTTATGGCGACATGACAATGCCAGCAGGAAATTATGAGGCACTCAGAATTACAATTGGTGAGGCACAGGGACATAACTGGTGGTGTGTAATGTATCCGCCGCTTTGTATTCCAGCCGCAGAAACAGTTGAAGCAGACACTGATACTGCGGAAGCCTATTTTAACAAGGATGAACTTGATGTTATGGAAAACCCTCAGGATTATCAGGTTAAATTTAAGTGCGTTGAGATTTATAAGGGGCTTAAAAACAAAATCGGAAAAATATTTTGAATTTTTTTGAAAAAAGGCTTGACATGGTGAGAAAAAAGGTATATAATTGTTTAGTAAAACAAAGCAGAATATCAGTTCTCACCATACGGCAATTAAGCTTGCTATGGTTAATATGGAAATGTTTGTGAATTATTTATGATTTTTTACTAACGATTTTTATTGAGTGCTGATGATATATCTGCGCTCATTTTTTATTTTGGCGATAAAATAAATTTACGCCCTAATTATTGCTTGGAGGTGCTGACTATTAGCAAACAAGAACTGCAGATCAACGAAGAAATCAGAGACAAAGAGGTTTTATTGATTGACGTTGACGGAACAAAACTCGGCGTTATTTCTGTCAGAGATGCACAGAAAATGGCCTACGATAAGGATCTTGACCTGGTTAAGATTGCTCCAACCGCAAAGCCACCAGTTTGTAGAATTCTCGATTATGGAAAATTCGTTTTTGAACAGGCTAAGAAGGAAAAGGAAGCAAAAAAAAATCAGAAGACAGTTGAAATTAAAGAAATCAGAATGTTTTCC
>JAVBRC010000088.1:0-3899 GCA_031548405.1 Oscillospiraceae bacterium
TAGCTTTGCAAACAATACAATCACTATTATATCGACTAATTTATGCAGCACTTTATATTGCTCTCGATTATCTGGGATTACTTCTAAATATTCAATAAACTCTTCCACTTTTATCAACCCTTTCGGATTGATTATACCACATTTTTCGCTATTTTGCATTATTTATTTTCTCATGAGTTTGGCGTGTAAATTGATTGTTCACTTTTTAATCACTATTTATTTTGAAATATAATGTACCATAAATTAAAAAGTAATTATTCTGTCTTCTTATATATTATATATCTTCTTCTTCTTTTGCAAGGAGTTATACCCAGTGGTATAAGTGGAATGACCAAAAACCCCTATTTTTCAAAAAGCACCTATACCCAGTGGTATAAGTGGGTTGACATTTTTGAGTGCTACCTAAATCAATTTGATTTAAGTTGATTTTCTTACTGAAGATTTAAGCAGTTTAAGGACTGCTACGGAAATTCCGTAGTACAAAATTCAAGCAAGGTTCGTTCGCTCTACCTCTGGACAGAAAAAGGAGCATTACTCCACGCAAAATCCCTTAACACAGATAAAGCATGGGAGGTATACGATTACTTGGTGGAGAATTACTTCAAACAGCAAAGAGCCCCTCAGTTAACTGGAGCAGAATTAATAGCAACAGCCCTTATTGAAGCCAATTCACTTCTTGAAGAGAAGAATAGGAAAATAACCGAACTTAAACCCAAAGCGGAATATTTTGATAAGGTGATGACATCTCAGGAAGCAATTAATATTACTCAGATAGCCAAAACGTACGGAATGACAGCAAACGAGATGAATAAGAAACTTCATGAACTAGGAATACAATATAAATCAGGTAGTCAGTGGGTATTATATAAAAAATATCATAACAAGGGCTACACACGAGGAGTAACATATCAAGATAGGTTCGGAGAATCCCATGAAGCCACAAAATGGACACAGCGAGGAAAATTATTTTTATATAGTGTATTGAAAAGAATTGGCTTAACTCCATTATCACTTACATAATTTCACCGAGAAAATTTTATAATTTAAATAAAGAAAGGATATAAAAAATGAACGGAATTCAAATTTTCAACAACCTTGATTTTGGAGAAATCAGAACACTAGAAGAAGGAGGGAAGGTGTTGTTCTGTGGAAAAGATGTTGCTAAAGCTTTAGGGTATGTTAATGCTCCAGATGCTATTGCAAAACATTGTAAAAAAGACGGTATCGCAAAACACGATAGCTTGGACAGTTTAGGAAGAAAAAACACATTCACTTTCGTAAACGAAGGGAATCTTTATCGCCTAATCTCTCATAGTAAACTTCCAACAGCGGAAAAATTCGAAAGTTGGATATTTGATGAAGTTCTGCCACAAATTCGAAAGACAGGCGGATATATCCCAATTGAAGAAGAAGACACAGAGCAAGAACTCCTTGCAAAAGCTTATCTCATATCTATGAAAACCATTGAGGAACAGAAAAACAAACTTAAAGCGATGAAAGATACCGTAGAAGTTCAAGGGCATCAAATTTCTGAAATGAAGCCCAAAGCCAGTTATTACGATGTAGTTTTAAACTGTAAGGACTTGATTTCTGTTACTCTCATTGCGAAGGACTACGGAAAATCAGCAGATTGGCTTAATAAATACTTATATAAAAAGAGCGTTCAATATAAGCAAAGTGGCACATGGTTTTTATATCAAGATTATGCTGGACACGGATACACTGGAAGTAAGACACATTCTTATAATGGGAATGATGGAAAACACCACACTAAAGAGCATACCTATTGGACACAAAAGGGAAGATTATTTATCTATAACCTGTTAAAAGAAGATGGGATTATTCCAGTTATGGAACAGATAAACGCAGCATAATTTATACATATAGTCAATTGAATTCTAATTCATTTTGAGTTATAATATAATAGATAAAACCGAGGAATAAACTTAAAAGAAGGTGATAAAATGACAGAATTTGAAAAGCTGATGCTTGAACAGATGGGAGATATTAAGAATTCCATAGGAGATTTTAAGAATTCCATGAGTGAGGTTAAGACCTCTATAAGCGAAATTAATTCTCGTCTGGACAAAATTGAAAGTGATATTGAAAATGTCAAGGGTGATATAGAAGAAATCAAGGGTGATATTGAAAATGTCAAGGGTGATATTGAAAATGTCAAGGGTGATATAGAAGAAATCAAGGGTGATATTGAAAATGTCAAGAGCGATATTGAAAATGTCAAGAGTGATATTGAAGAAATCAAAGAAGAAACAAAGATTACAAGATATGCAACGAACCACAACGGTGAAAAGCTGGAAGAAATGGCTACATACTTGCAGGATGCCGGCATAATCACAATGAACTAAATAATAAAAAAAGCACTTGAAGAAATTCAGGTGCTATATTTTTTACATTTGGAAGCGAATGAGCCATTATAATATATTTCACTAGTACTTTCACTCAATTTTGAACATAAGTACCCATAATAACAGCCGAATCACCAATTGACAATCGCAACATTGTAAATTCCGTATTCGCCATAAATTTTGAACTTGATCATTTTTGAGCGAGTTGACACTTCGAGAGCCAAAATCTAATGTATGAATAAGAGTGGACTACTATGCAGGATATTCAAGATTGTACTATTCCAAAAAATGTAAATATCCCCCTTCTATTATAATTAACCATGTTCAAAAATAAGCGGGGTGTAAGAGGTTGGCTCAAAATTGAGCTTAACTCAAATTGTGGGGTAGTGCCCCCAATTTTGGGGAGACCTGACTTTATATATAAGTTTGAAGCTTAAGCTTGTTCAGGCTCTAAACTTCGTACAAGCGAAAATAAGCCGTTTTTAGACGTTCTAGTTTTAATAATGAAATTAACCATGTAAACACGAGAAGCCTGTTAACGGCTCGTATATTAGCTTACAGAGCCATCGTGCGCTAAAGTTGATATCAAATTGTTCAATCTGGCTTCAAATTAATAATATTATGATACTTCATATATATAATCTTAAATGTTGGCATCTTAATTCAAGCAATGCAGTTAAAATAAACATGTAGCAAGCTTTCTCCGATTTTGTTATTTATTATTAAGTTGTCTAATTCGTCAAAAATTTCATAACGATTTGATGAGGCAGTCCAATCCTATCAAGCAAACCGTCCACTGTAAAAAAGACGGTATTGCAATGTGCAAGGTCATCAATGATTGGATGTGTCTACGAGCAGCAGCAACGTCAAAACAAACCGTTTTAAGCCACAGTAATTTCAAGGGAGTAATTTCACTATCATAGCATTAGAACGGTCTTAATGGCTCACATATCAACCCACAGAACCGTTATATTAAAAAGAATGGAGCTGGACTGTTCAATCCTGCTCCATGTTTAGTGTTTATAGTTATGCCACGTCTGGAACGTAGTTGGTGATTACAATTTCTGTATATGCATTACGAACTTCATTTACAAGCTTTTCAATTCGTGCTGCTACCCCATTACTATAAGAAACATCACCGCATTGTTTGCATACTTGT
The DNA here is from genome assembly GCA_031548405.1 of Oscillospiraceae bacterium. Taxonomy (GTDB): domain Bacteria; phylum Bacillota; class Clostridia; order Oscillospirales; family Ruminococcaceae; genus Porcipelethomonas. Next base: position 3,526 of record JAVBRC010000088.1, read on the forward strand.
GATGGAACATTTTTGACAATTACAATGCAGTTTCCTAAATCAATCATAAAAGTTGTCAGCTTATCTTCTAAGCCACCTTTACACATAAAACATTTCATCATAAAAAATCCCTTCTTGTTTTTAAATCGTTATTCCATTCCTTTATGTCCGGATAATACGCTGTTATTAACCATAATTCCGTAGAACCCAACCCACATACAACACTGAACCCGTTAAGATGTTTATTAAAGTTTTATTGCTGGCATATTCAACATGAAGAAGTTTTTATTTGTATATCTGCCCTCTGTTGCCTGCATCGACCACGATTACAATTAATTCACCATGGTCAACAGTATAAATAATTCTATAATCGCCTACTCTCAAACGGAGTAAAT
>JAVBRC010000033.1:0-4870 GCA_031548405.1 Oscillospiraceae bacterium
TATAACTGAATAAGCATTAACACCACAATCCAAACAAATATTCAATTCAACTGAAACGCTGTCCCCTGCTTTGCCTATTGCATCCGAAAGACCTATAAATACATCATCAGGCACTTCAACAGCTGGATTCACAACTGTTATAGAACCACTACTTGATATTGCGTTATCATAAAGTTTACCGTTCGCTTCATAACCGGTAATATTAAGATCAATTGGATAAACCGTTCCATCCTCTGCTGAATCAGGAATTATAAATCGTATATCTGAAAATTCTTCAACAAAACCATTTGCTGATACAAACTCAGCTTTAATTTGACCTTTACTAATCGAATAAGCTGCAGCATTATTTAAACAATTCTCAGCAATAGTTAATTCAGAAGGATAACTAATCACTACACTTATGTGGTCACAAACTATATCTGAATCATTATAAACTCCAACCTCAACCGTTTCACCAGATTGTCCGACTACATTTGTTAAGCTAAAGCTACCTATAAGTGACGTTTCTAGAACATTAATCGAACATGAATCATCAATTTTAAATTCTATAAGCTCATCACCAATTCCATAGCCTTTTGAAATCGAAACCTCATACAAATCGCCATATTTTGCGGTTTCAGGAATTACAAAGTTAAGAAATACACCTTCATCTTCAAGAAAATTTTCAGGTGTTCCCTGTATAATTACTTGTCCACTACTCTGGTCCGAAATCTCTGCATTGGTAACAGAATGTAATAAAAGTTCAGAAGAAAAATTTACATTTAATACAAACAAATCAATATAATCATCCGTATTAAAATATATTGGAACAGAAACGGTTTCACCAGCTATTCCTGAAGCATCTGAAAGCCCGACAAAGCTATCATTAACAACATTTGATGTTCCGATTTTACCCATACCAGAAACTGTGAATTTCACCTTTATATTATCATGTATCGCTGTAGTTGCTAATATATCTTTAACATATGTTCCAGCCCAGCTATCAATAAGATATATTCGTGTTGATGACTTTGTACCCTCTAAATAGGATGTATAAATAGCATTGATATCTGTTGAATAATTTGAAAGCTTAATGCCATCAATGTAAACACCGTCAATATTAATTGATAAGTCAGGATAGTTAATTGTAGTCAAATTAGGAATCTCAACAAACAGCATTTCAAGCTTATCTGCTCCACTATCATCAACGTTCCAGATAACTTCGTACTGTGCATCGCCATTAATTGTTGCTGTCTTTGAACCAGCAGTAACCTCATCAGCTGCCCAAACGGTTGTAGCTCCGATTGCACCAGCAACATAAGCCGTTGGAGTTTCATCAGCAATTGCCGCACCTTCACCCATTGTTGTAATCTTATTAACTGTAAATGTAATGCCTGTGTCAGCTGGCTTTCCAGTTTTAGTATACTGATAAGAACAAATATTTGTTGTAAGCATTAAGCATGAAATCACATCAGCAGGATCGTTCAAAAGAAATTCTGCTGTATATGTTCCGTCGCCTTTAATTGTAATATGCTTATTTTCAACAGTATTATCATCTGCTGTTTCTCCCCAATAAAAATCTGATCCAATCGAACCTGAAAGGAATGCTTCGTAAGGTACTTCTGTACCATCGTCATAGATATTTGCAGAATTTTCACCAAGACCATCAATTGTAAATGTAACAGCTACCTTTCCAAGGAACTCACCTTTGTTATTTATATCCTTAACGCTTGCTCCCCACTCGTTAAATATATTGAGTCTAAGTGAAACACCATCATTTTCAAGTGCAAATGCACCTGCTGACGGGCCATTATAAGCGATTTCTTTCTCAACTAGTTTTACTGACTTTTCAGCTGAAATTGTAATAGCTGAAAGTGAAACGACTATGAAAATAGCCATTGCGGTTACTAGCGAAATTGTCTTTTTAAATAATTTCATTTTCCATCCTCCATATAAATATAATATTTATAATTATTATATCATAATATGTAATAATTTTCAAGTAAAAACTACTATGATTTACGTAAAATACATTATTGTGAGCCCTCACTAAAAGCGACCTTCGTCGTGCGAAATTGACTAACCCTGCCGAATGGCAATTCAAAAGTTTTACTCGATTTTTTTCTTTGGTTCTATATTTTTCACAATATTACCCAATAGTTCATAATTCACTTGCACATAACCTTAAAATATGATACAATATTAATTAAATTACAAATGTATGAACGTTGGTATAGTAATTCAATTTGCTATATTAAATTATGGAGGATTGTCGTGAAAATAGGATGGAATTTTCCAGACAATAATAATGGACAAATTATTGGAATAAGTGAAGCAGGAATTGAAACATTTAAAGGTAGACCAATAGTTTCTCTTGCAAGAGAAATCTGTCAGAATTCATTGGATGCCAGAAAAAGTAATAAACAGCCTGTCAGAGTTGAATTCAGTCTTAATGTTGTTAAAGCTTCAAAAATTCCTGAATTCGATGAACTGAAAAACGCAATAAATCTATGCAAAGATTTTTGGACAAAAAACCAAAATGATAAAACCGTTGATTTTTTTAATGAAGCCATTGAAGTTGCTAATAAAGAAATCATTCGTGTATTAAAGATAAGTGACTACAACACAACTGGTTTGACTGGCTCAAGAAAAAAATATAATACACCATGGCAAAACCTCGTTAAATCCATTGGCGTTTCTGATAAAAGTGGTTCTTCAGGAGGAAGCTTTGGTATTGGAAAATCCGCACCATTTGTCTGTTCAGACTTAAGAACTGTTGTCTACTCAACATTGGATTGCGAGGGCATCAAAGCCTCTCAGGGTGTTGCAAGACTTGTTTCATTTGAAAATAATAACGGACATATAACTCAGGGTGTCGGATATTACGGAAACACTTCGGATAATTCTGCACTCGAAGAACTAACCTCAATTGGCAGTAAAAACAGAACAAGAGTCGGTACAGATGTTTATATAATTGGATTTACAGAACGTTACCAGTGGATAAACGATATTATCAGGGCAACACTCGATGGATTTCTTATTTCTATAATAAACAATGACCTTATAGTAAAAATTGATCAATATGAAATCAATTCCCAGACACTTCCTATTTTTATTGATCAATATAAGCAATCAGCAGAATTAGCATATAATTATTATCAGGTGCTTACATCTAAAGATGCGGTTATTTTTAAAGAGGATTTTAAAGGTCTTGGTAACGTTACACTTCGAGTTCTTCTCGGTTCTGAATTTAAAAGGAGAGTTCTTGTAACACGAAAAAACGGTATGAAAATATTTGATAAAGACAGAATTTCTGGTGCAATTTATTTTTCTGCTGTTTTAATTCTGGAAGATGAACAAATTAATGCCTACTTCAGAGAAATGGAAACTCCACAGCATGATAATTGGCAGCCCGAACGCCATTCTAACCCTACACAGGCACGAAAATATAGAACAGAGCTTTTCAGATGGGTTAAAAATAATATAATGGAAGTCGGACGTGAAACAATAACTGACGAAGTAGATGCTGAAGGTCTTGGGGATTATATTCCTGATGAATCTCTCATAGAACTTGAAAAAGAAAACAATAATCAAACTGAAACACTTGAAAATAAGATAAAAAATATTGAAATAACAGAAGTGAAAAATGTTCTTGTAAAAAAAGGTTTCCAGCATTTCGAGAATACTGGTGCTGAAGGCGAAATACAAGTTCCTGGATTTTATGACGAAGAGAGTGAAGATGGACAAGCGCATATTCCTGATGGGGATTCTAACGAGTCATCGGGTGGAATTGGAAAGCTTGTCAATGCCTGCGAAGATAAAAACAGTAGTACTTCTATTACTAAAACCGTATCAGTCAAGCCTATTAATGTAAGACTTTACATATCTGATTATGAAAAAAGGCAGTATACGCTTATTTTTTCGCCTGAAGAATCAATCGAAAAAGCATATATAAAATTATCCGTTGCTGGTGAACAGGCTAATATTAAAATACCTGTTATATCAGCTTACCCTGCGAATATCACAAGCATCAAGCTACCTGTAAAAGGCAATAAAATTTTTGTGGGTAATATGACCAAGAATAACAAAATTGCAATAAACTTTGAAATAGACTATGAAGAGGCTTGCTCTATGGAGGTTAACTTATATGGAATTAAAATATAAGCTCTTTCCTTATCCAGTTTTATGGAATGTTCTTGATAACTATAAAACAACTCATTTTACTTCGAAGATAAACATTGAACAATCTATCAAGCATATTAAAATCTCATGCGAATTTGATATGGATAATATGGATATTGATGAACGCATCAAAAATGGTGAGGCTGAATATCTTGTTCACATCGAATGTCCGTTAACTGCTTATCGTGATATTTTGTGTACTTCTCAAAAGCATATTGATTGCGTTATAAACGAATCTGATTTAAACGGAAGGGTTTCTGTATGCACATTCATTGTTGCGAAAACAGATATAAGATCATATAGAAATTACGATTTTAATGATGACTATGCTGGCGTTTCCTTTAGAATTGAAAGAGGCGCTATACTCGCAATCGGAAATCAAACTCAAATTAAAATTGATAAAAACACCGATGAGCTTGCAAGTATACCATCAATTTTTTCAGTTGTGAAAAAGGAAACAACTGACCGCATTGGAATGCAGGTAGAAATGGAATCCGATAAGATAAGAATTTGTCTTAACATCAAGGATTTTGCTGACTATCAGCTAATCAGCAAAATGCCTGCAATAAGTGATACTATGCACTCAGCATTAATTCTTCCAGCGCTTATTTATATCTTTGAGCAAATAAAAACGTCTTTAGATGATTATGAAGATTACAGGTGGTTCAAATCAATAAGAGCAGTATTTAAAAAATATAATATAATTTTT
>JAVBRC010000134.1:0-18375 GCA_031548405.1 Oscillospiraceae bacterium
GGTGCTGTCAAAACCCCCGTTGACGGATTAGCCGTAAACTTCGCCGATTTGCTTAACGCTCCTCTATCTTGTTCATCATCGGCAGTAGTAGAGAGCAGCAGCCTGCGCTCCTCATTAACAGTGGTGTTACTTTGAGATGTCCAAGACATTTGTCCATCGTAAACCCAGTTAGTGCCGTCATAAATAAAATCCATTAAGATATTTGCATTTAATTTTAACAGCCTTGCAGTTGCTGCACCATTGCTGTAATACACTGGTTTAGCACCTGTGCCGTTAACATTTAGAGTTACATTATCAGCAGTGTTTGTTATTGTGAAACGTACCGTTATTTTAGCTCCTGTCACAAGTGTAAAATTAGGCAGCGTCACAACCTTTTCGGCAGTTGCAGCAGCAGTCGAGCAAGTACCATAATGTGTGATATCTGCCGAGCCGTCAAAGCTAACGCCATCAATTGTTACTGGATTTGCTAATTTTGTAGCACTAGCAACATTTGAATCCATAAAAGCCAACTCTTTAAACCAATTAAGCTTATTGGAGTTGCCAGCACCAAGATATGCCCTAGCACTGCTATAACTAGGAGCCAAAAACGAGTGGGTATCGTACGACCCCCACGCTAATGTTGCGCTATATCTAGCGCAGCCTTCTATTGCGGCGTCCTGATTTCTCGCCATTGTGATGTAGTGCCCTGTTGCCGTGTCGCCTTTAGTTTCAGTACGAAACTGTGTCATGATGTCGGTGGTTATGTATTTGGTATAAAGCGGATATTTAGTGTCAACATACTCCCGTGTAACGGTATCTTTTGCTTCATCAATCGGGGATAAATTTTTCATAAGCCCTCCTATCCGACCACAACAGCATAATAGCTATTAGAGGCAATATTGGTTGTGCTTGCTATTTTGATAGTCACGTTAGTCGCACTGCTTATTGTAATATCACAAAGCACCTTTTCGCCGCCAGAAGTGTAGACATCGCAAAGCACGGCGCTGTTACTGCCCAAGCTTAACCCATGAGCACAATTCCATGTACATATACCACCCGATTGTGTTAGTGCTGGGTTTGATATCTTAACTTTTTTTGTGTGGCTGTTAGCTATTGACTGCAAGCTATTTATTAAATTTTGATTGGCTTGCACCGCCGCCGCCAACTCATGGATTGTGTCAAGTGCTGCTGGGGCGTTGCCGATTAGATTGTTAAACAATGTATCTGCATATAGTCTGGCGTCACCATAAGCCTGTGCTGCCATTCCTGCTGGGTCAAAGTTCGCTGGATCCATTATCTTGACATTAACAATCTCAGGAGGAGTGCTTGAGTTTTTCTTTTTTTGAATTTGTAGCAGCCCCTCTATGGTAGAGGTAAACGTATATGCATCAAGCGGATTGTAGTTAATCCATGATACTCCGTCATAAATCAAAAGACAGTTATTTGCGGTATCCCAAAAAAAGCTGCCTGCCACTGGGTTTGCTGGTGCGGAAGATGCTGGCTTGTTTTCGAGCACAGCATTAATCAATTGATTGTTGCATAAGTCAATACCTGTTTTTGCTTTCATACTCATATAATCACCTCGTTAATTTAAATGTGCCGTCCCTGCTGTCGGCTCGGAAAACCTCAGCACAACGGTATTTAGATTTGTATATTCGATATCACATAAAATAACCGCCCCGTAATCGTCAATGACGTTTATGGACGGTTTTTTGTTTAGATTGTGGAGGATTACCCATATTTTAGATGCTGTTGATTGGGTGTATTCGTGGGTTTTGTCTGCCATTTCTGATGCAAGTGGTAACTGCAATAACCTTGTTTTGGCAGTTTTAATGTGTCCTTCCGAATCATATTCAATATTTGGAATGGGGAATTTCTCGCCCCAGCTAAGTAATTTATCATCAAAATCACCCAAACTTCCAGCCGCAATATTATTTTTATGGTTAATTGTAGTGCCAAAGATTTCAAGTCCTGAACCCGCCTGATAAGACGAGCCACCACCATAATAGCTTACAGCTCCAGATACACCCGAAGAGACTTGTGTTGTCAAAGAATCTGACGCTGTTCCAAGAGTGAGCTTATTTGACTTTGGATTCATTAAATCAATATCAAGCTTACTCACTTCAAATTGACGCTGGATTTCGTGCGGGGCTGATACCACCCTTACAAGTTCGCCTATTTTGAAATTCTCTATATCAGCATTAACGGCTGATAAGTCAGCAGCGGATAGTTCAATTGATTCATTAATATTCAATGCAGTTTTCAAATACGAAGTCGCTCTACTGACAAGGTAGCTTGGGAAAAAAATATCATCAAATACAATAGATTTTTCAATATGTCCATACTTCTCTACACCTTTTTTTGAATATACCTTATCACCGCTTTTGCAGATGTCATCTGTTGTAGTGTTCGGCATTAATGATATTGTCATTCGGGCGTCGCCTACTTCTGCGCCTAAAGGTATTATTACGGTTGCGATTTCATCCGCATTTTCAGTTATATTTATATCAAGAAGGTTTTTGCCGAATTCGATTGTCTGGGTACTCACATTTTCAATATTTGCAAGATAATCTATGTAATTAGCATCATCTTCATATCTTATGTTAAGAACCCCGCCTAAACTAGTTAGTAGCTTTTCGCGGATAGAATCTAAAGTATTCATGTATGTACTATCAGAACGCACTATATAATTATTAGCATCCGTAACTGTTACCCGCCCAACAATTAATTGACGTTTGGCATCAACAGTTATATTGTGACGCTGAAGAAACAACTTAAACAACTCATCAGGCGTGGTATGTTTGTCGTTACTCAAAAAATCATAGGGCCTTTGTATAGTGTCCATAAGATAAGCGAGGCATCCTTCACACATAACGATTTTTTCATTATAAAATCCTTTTTGAATACTAAGCACACGACCCCGAAAAATAATTCTATCATTGGCGGATATTTCGACATAAGATGTCAATTCTTCTATACTGGCATAACAAGGATGCCTTGGGTATATTGCGAATTCAAATGATCCTGCTGTATTCTTTTCAAGACTAAGGTTCGGCGAAACTATTTCATACAACGGTCTTGCATACTTTCCAGTCCCAAAAAAGAATTCTCCATTAATTGTTATGTTGTACAATTATAGTCCCTCCTTATAACTTTGATTCAGGAAATTTAATTGTCACTGTCCCTAATCGCCATGTACGGAATGTCACTCTGTGTTTCCCAGTGATTACAGTCGTTATATTACCTTCTGTAGCGTACTTGTCCATATACAACACACCGTCTACATACATTTGCCAACGAATTGAAGTTCCACCATTTTTAAATGCCCAGTTAACTTTAACTTCTGTTGCTTTTCGACCAAAATCAATTTCTATTTCTGTTTCACGCATAATGTTCTTGCTCTCAGCATAGCTACGGATATTATTATAAGTACTCTGAGATAGGTAGTTATCCATAAATAGCACATCATCCGAATTAATCACACCATCAAAATTCAGGTCACAACTAGCTAGATGCCTTGTTATATCAATGCCATCATTTGCATCCTTAACAAGCTTCATCATGTAAACCGAATCAAGATTATTCACTACACCGTCCCCATTTGGATCACCATAATTATTAGCAAACGGTAGAGAGTTAAGCGTGACAGTTATTGTTTTATCATCAATGCTTGTTCTATAAGGTCCGCAGTCACATTCAATCACAAGTTTGCTTATTTTCCCTTCGCTTAAAGCTATGGTTGTAACACGCCCTGTATATCTATAATTCGGGTCATCATCTAATATAATGCTATCAAAATGACGACCTGAAAGGTCATTCTGGACAATCGAATATATTTCAAGTAATTCCATGCCTCTGATGGAGGTTGACAGAGTAAATTTCAGTTTTCTGTTTTTATACTTAACATCGCCAAAATAATCAGTCATATCAAGCAAGCCGTCAGCACCTGGTAAGTCCACTGTTTCCAACTTTGGCTCAGGTGATGTAATTTCTTTTGATGACAAAATAAGCCCATAATCACTTGAATGATGATCCCCAAAAGATATCCCCTTCATCCTAACCTCCTTTTACGCCTATTGATGTTACCGAGAGCGTTATCCATACCACCAGCGATTTCGCCAACAAGCACATCGTTATTCAGATAAATCTTCTGCCCCTTCATCGTGTTAATAAGTTCATCAAGCTTTGATATTACAGCATAATTACTGCCCCCGCCAATAGCGTTAGAAACCTTTCCAGCAACAAGATCAATCCATTCCGTATTGTTTTTTAGCGGCACAACAGCTTCAGGCCCATCTTCACCGATTTGTGCAATTGTTGCACGGTCAACTATACCGCCCGTGGCGTACTTGGGTACTGAACCACTTGCAACAGCCGTAACCGACACGTCGCCCAAATTATTTATTAGTGAAGAAAAGCCTTGAAATGCTCCGTTAAATGCACTTGTAAGACGATTAGCGTATGTAATTCCTGCTTCGTCAGCAGCTGCCCCAAAGTCAATAGAACTAATATTATCAAATACCGTTTGTGCCATTTCTCTGCCGCTTTTTCCTGCTTCTTCTGATTTAGATCTGATGCCTTCACAATACTTATCACCAGCATTTTCAGCGCCTTGTCCCATCATTTCTGCGTATCTGTCACACTCATTACTAGCCTTGGTATATCGGTTTTGTGCATCCTTTACCATTTCATCGGTAATGCTTTTATTGCCACTTTTTTGAGATTTTTTAAGATCTTCATAATAAGTCTTAGCATTATCCATTTGATTTCTAAGACTTCGTTCTGTTCCAGTTTCAGCAGCCTGAAAGCTTTCCAAAAGATTTGCATTTGCCGACTTAATTTCGTCCGCATCTTTACTTACAATTGCTGATGTAACACCTTCATAGTTTTTTATTGTCGTGTTGTAATCAACAAAGGAGGCTTCGCTGGCATTAAATGCGACACGAGTTCCTGAAAGTTTCTTTAAAAGTCCGCCTTGTTTATCCGTAAGCATTTTAATCGCTTCGGACTGCGTCAAATAGGCATCTTGACTTCCAAGCAACATTAAAGCGTTTTGCTCAAATTCTTCAGTACTCATGGCTGTTATATTGGTAAGCAATGATTGATTGTGGCTATACTCCGTACAAGTTTCATTATGCTCAGCAAGATTTTCATTATAATTGTGCTGTGCCTCAGTCACATTTTTTAATGCCTCTAAGTAACCATCTTTCATGCTTTCTTGTATTGCCTGTGCTTTTTGCAGTTCTATTGTATCTTCAATTGATTTTTGCAGTTCGCCATATTTTTGAATAACGCCGTCAACAATCTCAATTTCAATGCCCAGAGCTTCCGAAAGAGTTCCTGTAATGATAGCCGCCCTACCTTCGTAACCCTCTTTGATTTTGCCGTTTTTATCGACTATATTGTCTAGTTCGTCAGCCAAGGTCTGGTATGTACCAAACTCTTCGTTTATATTTTTCACAGCGCCGTTTCTTGCGTCATTCCAAGTCTTATAGCTTTCAACTAATTCATTGGTTTTGTCACGCAGCGCCTGTTCTTCATCTGAAAGCTTTGCAAATTCCTCAACCATTCGATTATTTGGCTCGGACATTTTCGCAATAGCTGTCACCAATGCTCCTAAAGCCGTTATGGCTATCATTGCCCAACCAAATGGAGTAACTGCATTAAGTGCGGTGTGGGCGGCTGTAAGTGCCAGAGTAATAGCGGTTTGAACCTTTTCAGCTATATTCAAAGCAAGCATAACGCCCTTGTAAATTAAAAATACTGTTGAAAGTTCTTTAATGACCGCCTTAAAAGTTTCCGCACCCTTACTCCCCCCTGTAAGCCAGTCAACAAAACCACCCATAATATCACAAGCCGTCTTAATAGCATCGGCAGCAAATTCAATAGCGTCTTTAAGCAAATTTGTTGTGCCAGTTGCTTTTTCGTTTGATTCGCTGTAACCTATCACGCTATCAATTAGTGGCTTTATAGCGTCTTTAACTTTTACAAACAGTTTTTTTAAGTTTTCAAAAGCGGGGGAAAACGTGTTGATTAAATATTTGCCAAATTCAACCGTTTTGTCCTTTAAAGCAATTATTCTGTCTTTATTTTCAGATATACGATCTTTAAGATCAGCGAGCGCCGGTTGAAGTTTATCAGAAATAAACGTTCCTAGTTTTTTCATTACTGGTAAAACAATATTCTGCAAAATCGGTTCGCCTATCTGTGCTTTGAACTGTCGCCATTTCTCATTAAGATTGGCTTGAACATTTGCATATTGATTTGATTCTTTCGCTGCCTGACCAACAGCACCAGAAGCTTTCTGCATATTTTCAGCATAGTCAAGACGGGTTGCCTGTTTGATTTTTTCTTCAAGGTTTGCCCACTCCTTCGATTCGCCAATAAGCCCTTGTTTAACTGCATAGGCTGCCATCTGAGTATCATTTGCAAAAAGTCCTATAGCTTCGCCACCCTCATAAGAACCGTTTACAAAACTATTTAGCGCTGACATGGAATCATCAAGTGACTTATCCCAGAATGCGGCTGCATCGGCGGCAATATTTAATCCTTGCTGTGCGTAATCTGTGGCATCGCCTATGTCGTAACCAAGTCCCTTGAATTTAGCTGTCATAGCTGTCATATACGGTGTAAGACGAGTGTTGACCATTCCTGTTGCATCAGCGATTTCATTGACTTTTTCTTGTGCGGTGTCTGAGTAATCACCCATAATCTGTTCAAATGCTGACCGTTCTGCATCAACTTCTGCCGACATTTCAACGCAAGCTTTTCCAAATTCCTTGATTTTATCAACGGCAAATGCCGTTGCAACAGCCGCACCAATTTTCTTGAAAGCGTTCACCATTCTGTTTTCAGCTTTTTCAGACCTTCCAGCTGTATCATCAAGCGAGCTTGACATCTTTTTCGAAGAATCCTTAAATATCTCTGTCGTATCATCCAGGGCATCATCAGCTTTGTTAAGTGTATCTTTAATTTCTTCTTCGATTTCCTTATGTGTATGCTCAGCGACATAGCCTATGTCAGAGTATGCTTTTTTCGTTGCGTCGCTGGCACTCATTCCACTTTTTTTATATTCTGATGCGAGTGCCATGGCTTTTGAACGCAGTTCGTTTACTGTGGATCCAGTCTGATTTGCAATATCACTAAGACTTTTCCCAGTAGCTAATTGACTTTCTTTAAAACCCTTGCCAATTTCCTTTGACCTTCCAGCTGTATCATCAATCGCACTGTTAGCGTCAGAATTGTCTACAGCGATTTTACCCATCAGCTTAAACAGTTCCATTATTACTCACCCCCGTTTCGTATGGATTAAACTTAGCCAGAATATCCAAGCTCTGATTTATTGTTTCTGAAATTTTAGCAGCGCTTACTGCTTGATTATCTGGTGTCAAAATTTCTTCACGAAATTCTGAATAAGATTTGTCTTGAACCTTATGTTTCCAGATATCCCACACTTGTTCTTCGTTGCATATATCAATAAAATCATTTATGAAATAGCGTAAACGGCCGTAATTTATATAGCCGTCAAGAAGTGTTTCAGCATTACCATATCTTGAAAACACAAGATCAAAAAACTTTATTTCTCCTTGTGAATTAATTTTAACACAGCCGTAAAAAAATCCTTAAATTCCTCTTTCAAAACGAGTTCAGTAATCATTCCAATGAAAACTGCCATTTCAAGTTCTGGAATATTTTTTTGGTTCATACCACTTAGATCAGCAAGAAAACTGTATATTTCTTTTTCACAGTACCCAATATTCTTCAAAATAATGTCCGTTACTTCCAGCATAACGCCAACACCAATTGAACTGAAATCAATATCCCCACCAGCAACCGCTTTCTTGATTTTCTCCGATTCAATACACTTTCTAAATTCCCCAATACCAATTTTTGAAAGGATTTTAAGCATTGGGAACAGATCCTTTGTACTGAGTTTTCTAAGCTCATATTTCTTTTCAGCCATTTAAATTTACCTCGTTTCTTAATTTCGGGTATAAAAAGCGCCCCCTTTAAAGGAACGCTTTTAATTTACTTATACACCTGCAGGATAATAAATATGATAAGGGAGTGTTGTCGGATTGTTTGATAGGTCTGCATAACATTCAAACGTTGCCTTCAGTACGCTGCTTTCCTTATTTTTACCCTCTATTTCAAGCCCACTTGTACATAACGCATTATCGAATATAACGATTACTGTTCTGCCATCAAGCGTTTTACCGACATAGCCGAGATTTTTTATGTAATCTCCCTGACTTATTTGCTGGGTTGAAGTGATTTCAGTATAATTATCAGTTGCGACACTCATAGTGCTCTTTTTACCGACTACCATTGCTTTAATGATTTCAGGTGTAACCTCAATAATGTTTGTTTCGAGTGTGGCGGTTTCGCTGGTTTTCACCGCAAGTCCTTTAACCTTTACCGTTGCACCATCAACATCAATATCGCTGAATTCTGGCTTAATAGATAATTTTGTGCCGCCACTTGTTGCACCAATAATTGATTCCGCAAAATTCCAGCCAAGCTCCTTTTCCCAATAAACTGTACTTGTGCTAAACGCTGGCCCGTTAAATTCTACAAATGTTATTTCTGGAGTTTCTCCAGGCTTTACGGTTGAAACGTGCTGGGTATAATATGTTTTTCCGCTTTGTTTGGTTGTATCTTCCGTGATAATATAATTTTCAAATGATAAATCTTTATGAATAGTTCCTGCACCAAACATAATATTACTTGGTGTATCCTTAGTAATTCCAGAGCTTAAAACTTCATTTGACATAATTACTTCACTCTCCATTCTTTTACTTTCAAATTTATTTGTATGCGTTTAAGTTCGTCCGTACCTGTCGGAACAGGCATAGCCGATATATAAGTAACGGCGATACCCGTTTTGTTTTCGAGTACCGCTGTCAAACCCTCTTCGGGGAAAAGATTTCTTATTTTATCCTTTTGAATTTCAAGACCGAGCCATGAACCTCTTGCAGTTCCTGTCAGAATAAAAGAAGTTTCGCTTTCACCATCCTCATTAAGCGGCTCTGATTCTGTGTATTCGCCTACAAAATAAGGATAAGTTATGTCCTCTGCCCATTCCTCAAAGCAATACGGAATTTCAGCAGCGGCAAGCTTTTCCGATATAAATCTTAGTCCGCCTATTGTCATTTTTCCACCTCTGATTTTATTATCTGTTCGGCTCTGCGAATTATGGCGGTCTTTTTAGTTGCAAAAGCCTTTTGTAAAGCTCGCCTTGGTTTTTTACCGTGCGTAAAATGCCCCACACCTTTTTCATCTTCATAAAACCAACCACCCTTCCTTCCATCACCATTCAAGGCGTATTCTCCCGTTCCGAATTCCTCCCAGATGGCATTTTCAAGAGGACTTCCAATAGTAGCCTCATTCTTGGAATCGTCTATAACACAATCCCATGAACCTTTCAACTGTCCAGTATCAATGGCTGTGTTTTGCTTTACTTGTGAGTTAATAACGTGTGCTGATTCACGAAGCCATATTTTTAAAGCATCATTTATTTTCCCCTTAATAGCAATTGAATTATCTGTAAATTCTACATCAGCCATTCTCTTGCCCTCCTATAAATTTCAGACAAATTTCAAGCTGTTGATTAAGCCCCATGGGATTATCAACAAGTGTAATGTCATAAACTTTACCGTTAATAACAGCACGACTTTTTTCAGCGTTAATACGACTATCAAGCGATACATAATCCGTAATAAAAATGTGAGTTGATTCCTGCACTTTTGCGTTATAAGTCGTATATTTACTGTCACCGCCAGCAAGGTCTATAAAGCCTTTTAAAGCTTGTACAGTTTTCCATGACTTAACAGCTTCGCCAATTTCATTGCGTGTCGTGCTGTAAATTTGCAGCTCAGCCGTAATGTTTCCACCGATGCCTCTCATACTAAAACCTTGCCTTCATGTAGGGCGTGAGAAAGCCCATAAGCGATTTAGGATAGCCGAGAGAAGCATTGTTACCGTCCATGTTAAAGTACGTCACAGAATGCCTGCTGATTGTTTCAGACTGTATTCCAATCTTATCCCTGTTTTCAATATCCCACTTCAGCAAGTTCACAACGCCCATTTGCACATCGGCTGGGTATTCAACTTTGGTTACAAGACAAGATTCTTCATCGAGTAATTTCATATCGGCAGAAAATAAATAAAGCCCATCATTCAGCGTTGATTCTGAAATCTGGACTGTATCACCAGCGGTTATATACGGGCTTGATGAATTGAAATTGCCGTTTATGATTGAGGTGTGAAATCGCTTGTTTCTATTCTGAAAATTATTGTTAGTGTATTTCCGAATCATGATTTCAAGTGCTGTCAGCTTATCCAACAGCACTTCATCTGATTCGGATGTGTTTACATAAGACTTTAACTTTTCAACCGAAATAATCACAGGGAAGCCCCCCTTTTATTTCTTGATTTTTGCAAGAACTACCTTGCTTTCATTTGTGAGTGCAACGGTATAATGCTTGTCAATCGAAATGTTGGTTTTTCTTGAAAGTGTATCACGTTCTGTTTCAACAGAAGTATCCTTTTTAAGATAAACTGTAATTGCAGCTGCATCTTCTTCAGTTTCTGAATCGCTGTTGAGCTTTATGATCGGACACTGATAGAACGCGCTGGTCGCATCAAGTACAACCTTTTTAGACGGAACAATACGACAGTTTGCAATCTTACCAATTTCACCAGTCATAATTACCTGCGCTGGGTATTTATCAGCTGAAATAAAGTTTGTATCTTTCCTAAGCTGTGTCACTTGCTTAGGATTAATAAACATTACTTTATCGCTATTCACCTCTTCATCAAACAAGTCTATTGCATTAACAATAGCTTCGTAGGAGATGATTGCAGTCGAGCCATTATACACCAATGTTGCATTCTGCAAAGCTTCCATTGAATCGTTGTCAATCTTAGATGCGATTGCTTTTCCAAGCTGGCTGTTAGTTTCTCCTATTGGATTGCCGTAGCCGGAAAGAACCGCCTCGTCTGTTAGCTCAACGGCTTTCATAGCCTTCTTAACCGTTGCTGTAGTAGTGCCTGTGGATAACTTCACAGTCCCACAAGCCACACCCTCGGCGATATCTTCTGCATCACCAATGTAGCCATATTTAGGCACTGTAATTGTGTTACCGGGAATACCCGCAAGTGTTGTATCAACCTTTGCAAACGGTGCAACTATAATTTTTTGTTCGACCTTTGCAGATATCATATCCGCCATTACTTCTGGGTTGATTAGATCCGATATTTTTGTTGTTTGATTTGGCATAATAAATTACCTCTTTCTTTAAAATTTAATTTCTTCCAGAATATTCTTTATAGATATCTGGATTTTCGTTGTAAAGCTTTACTCTGTCCTGATAGCCCATCTTGTTAAACTGTTCCTTTGTAACGCCGTGTTCATTTTTTAATTCACCGGCAGGAAGCTTCTGTTCCTCAATTCTTTTTTCAGCTGCATCACTTGAAAATTGTGCAGGGTACTGAATTTTGAGTGCTGAAATAGTGTCGTTAATACCCTTGATTTTACCATTATCATCAAGTTTAATTTCACCCTTTTCCTTGACCTTGAAGGTGATATAATCTACATCCGACACTTTAGCTTCAATAAGTGCGACTTTTAGTGCAGAATCAATTTTGATTTGCTCTAACTCTGCTTGCAAAGCAATCACCTTAGAGTTATAATTGGTTATTTGAGTTTGAAACTCCTCATTGCCAGCATTATCCTTTTTTAGCCGTTCAATAAGTGCGACCGCTTCTAGGTGTTCTTGGTTTTTGCTGTCAAAATTACTCTGCAATTCTTTTAGCCTGCCTTCAGCATCGCTTTCACTTGTTGTATACAGCTTATTTTCCGCCATTTTACTAGTGATTGCTTTGATTTGTTCATCCGACAAACTTTTTTCTTTTAGAATTTCTTCTAATGTCATTGTTTTAACCTCACTTTCTTATTTTTGTATAATAAAAGCACCTTGCCGTAGCAAAGTGCTTAAATTCGTGTTTGAATTTGGGTATAAAAATACCACCTACAAATTAATGTGGGTGGTATTATACCCCTCTAACGTCCATTCGTATGCAATTTTGAGTTTTACATCTAATAGTATATGACGCCCCTTTTTCCTCACAAATAATTTCCTTTCCACAGCGAGGACATCTCTTAAGGGTTTGCCCTTGTCTAAGAAAATCTTCTTCAGCAGAAACAAGAAATTTGTGTTCTTCTATTGTTGTCTTAGTACCCATACAAAATCCTCCTCATAAAATCATTATATCGGATGGACACCCCAGCTTCTTTTGCGCGTTCAACGGCATCCAAAATTAAATACACGCGGTCTTCGTCTGACAAATTAGGGCAATTTTTAGCAGCCGTATAACTTGCTCTAAATTCATCATTCCAAGAACCAATAGGTAATGTTGTTCCTTTGAATTCTCTATGACCATAATATTCATGGGCAAGAACTGCGCGCTGCGACATCTTATCTCTTGGATGCGTTGATTTCTCATCGGGTAATACATCGCCACAAACCCTAATCTCATCTAACATGTCATCGTATCCAGTTCTACGACCTGTATTGAACCTAAACACACTCTCTTCAGCTCCAATATTCGCAATATCTGATTTTAAACTTAAAATTTCTTTTTCTGTCAATATATGACCTGGAGCAGTTCTCAAACCATTTGGAAGATTTCGAGAAGTGTCGTCATTTCCTACCTTTATTATACCACTCTCACCCGAATTGTCAACAAAATCCCAATACTTTTTCTTAAAATCTTCATAGTTCTGAACATTATCAAATTGCATAAGTTCGCCAGTTTCATTGTTACGTTTAGTAAACTCTTCGTCTAAATCCCACATAGGCTTTATAAGACAGACACATCTGCAATTACAGTCTTCTGATGGCTTACCGAAATGCCCAGGAGCTGAAGCCGTCAAGCCATTTATTTCAAAGTTCTCATCAGTTTCACGGACTTGCCCGTCAAGCTGCTGATGATGTGGACGAGTTTTCCCATCAAGAGTGGAATCCCAAACCTTAACTATGTCACAACCCTCACTTTTCGCTTTCTCTGCCACGTCCAGAGCAGCTTGATTTTGAATTCTGTGTCCTTCAGTTCTGACAATTCGCATTGACTGATTGATTGTAATATTTGCTCTGTTGTTAATATTACGAGCCATATCAGCATACGATGATGACGTTGATAACCCTCTTGATATTTCAGCAGATATATGTTTCTTTAAATCCTTAATATTATTTCCAAGCTTTGTATATAAGCCCTCTGAAATTTTGCTGTCGAGCATAAGAGCATCAACAATTTGTTTTTGGTTAATTGGAAATATCAGTGGAACATCTAATGCCTGTAAATTATAAAGAGTACCAATAAAACCATCCTCATAACACCCCTTTAAATAGCCCTGTAAGTCCTCGTATTGATTGGCATTAAGATTATCAAGAATAGCTGACACCTGCCCTTTAACGGCTCGCTGGTACTCAATCTGATAGATTTTAGATTGGGTTAATTCATCAGCCATAAAAAGCATTATCTTTTCATTAACATCTTCCAATGCTTGCTCGTAAATCTTTTTTAGTTTACTCAAAATACCTTTTTCGTTTTTAAGCAGATTTTCGAGTACATCTTTTTCATACCTGTTCATTAGATTTTCGTCCTTATGTCTTGCAAAGCACTGTCATATTTATTGTCATAGTCGCTCCTTATGTTTTGCTTGGTTTTAGTTAATGATTCGGAATACTTAGATGAAACTTTCTTTTTATTATCAGTTGCAATAGCAGTTACTCCCAATCTTCTTTTTGAAAACTCTTTTTTTATACTGTCGATTTCACGCTGTATTCTTCTTTTCGCTTTGGCTTTTTCCATCTTATTCATACCCTTTAGCTTTGAACGTAACGTCGCAATCCTCGAAGAACATATTTTTGTAAATCGTGTTCTTTGGGCTTGAGCAGTAGATGTAATGCGTGATTTTTCGCTATCTCTTGATGAGTTACTTTGCGTTGTGGCCTCTTTTATTTTTTCTTTCTTCTCAGTATTGAGATTGTCCTTTACATACGCCGCCATCTCCTTTTGCGATGCCGTCATACCTTTTGTTGATGGTCGTCTGCCTTTTAACTGTTTGTTTTTCTCGTAGTACTCGTGTGCCTTAACAGGGTCATAAAATTTACTTGCATAACTCATTAGCCTAGTTCCTCCAACAAATTATCAAGCATATTAATTACTTCTTGCTGTGTCTGGGCTTCGCCGTCTGACAGTTCATCATTTTGCTCTTTAACCATTTGTGAATCAATACTATTCATACTAAGTTCACCAAGAACATCATCAATATTACTTTCTTGATCTGGAAGCTTATCCTTGATTGCCTCATAGTCAATGTCTAATACATCACAGATATTCTGCATCAGTGTTTCATTATCTAGCTGTGCAGCAAGGTTAAGCAGTGTATTTACTGCGGTTTGCCTTGTCTGTGCTTTTATTAATTCAATTTGAGCATTTTCTTGTGCATTGGACATAATTTCGTGTTTGAAATCAAAATACACATCTTTTTGCTGGTAGTCAGTGTTATTACAATTATTTATTTCATCAATCACTGGTTTTAGAATTTTTCGCAAAAACTGTTTTAGGCGTATTTCCAGCTTGGCGCATTTTAAATCCAATAATGAATATGCAGCTTTAATCGCAATATTAGTTGTTGCGTTTGTATCTTTTAATCCAGCTGTATTCAAACCCATTCCGAACCTGTATATGTTTTTCTCATCAAGTTCAAGCTTAACCTGCCTTGCCTGGAAAGGAACATCAACAGTCATGATTTCAACACCTGCACCACCATCTGTCGATTCCATGCCTATAATCTTTTTGGTTTTCAAATTTTGTTGTAATTCATCGATGTTGTCACCCTCAAAGCCTTTTACTACATGAATTGGAGTGTCAAAATCAATCAGATTGTTTGATAAGCTTGAGGCCATCAGATCATAATCGTCAATTAGATCCTTAACAGTTTTCAAACTGCTGATTTGTTTTTTATTGTTGTCAAGTCTGAAAAACGGGATAAATCCAAAATTTTCATAGTAGATGTTTTCGTCTCCACTTTTTTTATAAATAGTGTGAGGTTTGGGGTTGATTGGTTCAGATTCATCTTTTAATACTTCAACCTCATCGTTTTGAACATAGAAATATATCTGTTTTTCATCCCACACCTGAATTCTTTTTATCTTTTTATGACCTTTTTCGATTCTGTCAACGTACCAATAAATCACATATTCACAACCATCATCAGTATCTTTTGCTCTGATTTCAACCACTCCGATTGAATCTGCACACTGAAATGATAGTTTATCATCGACATTTTTATATGCATACATATAGCCAAATCCTTTTGACTGGCAGCCGTTCAAAACCTCTGAAAGTTCGGAAGTGAAATCTTCATTGGCATTAAAATACGCATCAAGTTCTGTTTGTAATTTGGGCAGGTCTGATTTAATAAATCCATCTTCACCAGATAACATATACTGCACTGTCTGGTCAACTAATTCAGTGAAAAACGGATGAGCTATTTTTACATTGCTCCTGCTCTTATCTTCAACCAGATTGCCATCCGCATTGTAATAAAACAATCTGTAATGCTTTATATCGTGGTCACCGTCGTAATATGCCGCACCTTTTCGTGCAAATGTCTTTTTTTCGGATGTTGCATCAGTCTGAATAAACATCTGAATTTCTTCTGTTGTAAGCAAGTTTCCACCTTCTTCCCCTTAAATCAGGATTTTCTTTTTCTTCCGCCATCGTTCAATTCCATATCTTAATGCAGCCATCGCATCATCTTGAAATGGTATGGGGTCATCTAAATATTCGCCAGTTCTTTCGTCTTTTTTCCATTTCCACTGCTGCAATTCTTTTGCGGTATTTACACACGATGGATGTAAATATATAACCCGACTAATAGCCTTATCCTTGCGGACAATACCTTTTAACCAGTCTATCTGTGCTTTTACTGAACCGTTTGAGCCGCCCTTGTCAACGCCCTTTGCTCTGTATCCAGCACTTTTCCAGGTTTTAATTCTGTCTGGCTCTGCTGAATCACACCACATTTCTTTATTCTTTGGAATTTCAATTTTTTCAGCAAGCGGAATTATTTCGGACGTTTCTTTTTCAAAGCAGTAAACTTCTTTTAGAATATATAAATTATCATCTTTAATTCCAATCAGCAAAATTGCATTTGCATGATTAAAGCCGAAGTCCTGCCCTATTGCAACATCATCATAATCATTCAGATTTTGAGATATTCCTTTGATTTCCCAGTTACGGAGTATAAGTCCGCCAATTTCGCCCCATTCTCCAAGGCCGTAAATCTGATATCCCTCTGGATCAACAAGCTTACGACGCTCCATACGTTGACGATAAGCCTCATCAATAAAGCGATTAGTCAAGTAAGTACTATGGTGCGTTAAAACGTTATCATCTGGGATGTCAAAAAAGACTTTCTTTATCCAGTGATTTTGGTTTACTGGGTTGAAAGTCATTCTTACCTGATAAAATTGACCGTCTGGGAGCGTTCCTCTCAAACGGTCATCAATTATTTCAAAATCTGCCTGAGTGATTTCGGTCGCTTCTTCAATCCACACATCGGTCAATTTACCTTTTTGAAATGTAATAGATTTTAGTTTTTCACGTTGTTTTTCGTCGTTCACACCACGAAAAATAATTTGATTGCCATTTGCTTTACAAGTTAGCTGTAAAGGGCTTTGTTTTATGCCCCAGTATGTATCTGCCTTATCGCCAAACAGTCTATAAATAGCACCCGTAAGCTCTGCATAGGTGCTGTCACGATTAGTAATATCAGATTTACGAATACACACAAGGTTTCGTCCCTTGTCTTGCATAAGTCGTAGTATGTAATTCTGGGCAGTATCAACTGATTTTCCCGAACCAGCTGAGCCTTTCATTACAACATAGCGTTTCCGACTGAAATCAACTGGCTTGAAGCATGAATTAGCTTGTATTGTTATGTTCATTTTCATCTCCGTAATTTATTTTGATATTAAGTTCAGCGTCTGCATTTACTTCAAGTTTTTCAACGAATATTCCAAATCGTTTACCTAGCAGTTCGGCAGCTTTCAAGCGTTCTTTTTCATCTGGTGCTTTCATCAGACGTTTAGCAGAAGAACACCCATCACCTTCACCCTCGACTACAACGATTTCGGATTTGCTTTTCCCACGAAGAACAGAAGTGAGGTACTCCATTACCTCTTGTGCATCAGCTGTTTTTTCGTTGTGAATTTTTTCGAGTTGTTCGGATATATGGCTTTGAACCTTGACATTTCTCAACATCCTACTTCCTGCTTGTGCAGCTACTTCATCATTTTTAACGTTTGGATAAGCAATTTTATAGGCTCTTGTTGCATTGCAATCAATTACATACTCATCACAAAACCTTTTCTGTTTTTCCGTTAGCTTTGGCATTACCTCACCCCCCTTAAAATTCGGCATGAGAAAAGCCCCGCCGTAGCAGAGCTTTTAAATTATCTTCTTGTATTAGGCCCTAGCGCTTCTTTTTTAACATTATGGTCTAAATTCTGATTAGTGTCTTTAGCTGTTGTTTTTTCTTCTGGATTTGGTTTTTCTTGCATTTTTATCACCTCGTGGTTATTATTATCTGTTTTTGGTTTTATATGCAAACATACACAAACACCGCCCAAAATGGACGGTGTCGTGCATATATCAATCAAGGAGTACTTTGGGTAAGAAACAACAATTTATATCATTCCTTATTATAATTATAACTCATGTATTCGTAACATGTGTAACAAAAGTAACACATTATGAAATATTTTTAAGATATCTCCATACCAGCTGCTTTACGGCCGCTGCCGTAGACCCATCATTAAATTTATCAGCAATTTTATTCCACGAAGGCTTATCGCCATCTTCATCAACCGGATCAAGATAATATCTTCTTATAGCATATAGGACTTTAGCATCCTCAATCCCCTCCACAAATTCCTCAATCTCTTTAATCTTAGCCTTCAAGTCAGACTTTCGAAAAAGCAAGCTATATTCCTTAGCAGGAACTCCCTCAATATGTCGCATACCCTTTATGTGCGGATAATCCTTCATTGAACCCTGAACACTGTCACTAATGCATTTGCTTTGTATCTGTGCATCAATATCGCTTAGTTCCAATTTTAGCGACCTATATTGCTTGAGCTGGTTTCTTGTTATCATACAATCCTCCCCGACCTCTTAAAAATAACATCATCAATAAGCAAAAAGTTATAAGAACTGCTGTGTCGCCCCTGTGGCATTTTAGCAGCCTTCAAATACGCTGTTTCACTTCTGGTCGCTGGCTTTGAGTTTATGCAATCGCCATAAGGACAGTTGAAACAGTCA
>JAVBRC010000192.1:0-5120 GCA_031548405.1 Oscillospiraceae bacterium
GAGTTGTCACTTGATGAGGTTTTAAATATGACTTATGGACTTGATTCTGTACAGGTATATCCATGCGAAAATGCTTTTGAATACGGTAAAATTGTTATGGAAAATAACTTTTTGGAAGAACTTGCAGACATCTCAGATGAAGTATATAACCTGCTTGATCCTCTGAAAGTTGGCGAGTTAATGCTTGAAATGACTGGCGGTGTTTTTGTTGATGGATACCTTGTGAATCTTTCTGATTATGAATCTAAAGAGCACTCGGAAATTGAATCACAGTTTGTTTCAGAGAATTGGATATTCAAGTTGGATTTAGTTTCACCAAAGGATGGATATGAATCGTTGATTGAAACTATCACACTTCCTGTAGCAATTGACAGAATCAATGAGGTGAAAAACAGGCTCAACACTGATAAAATAGAGGATTGTATATGCATTGCTTACGAATCATATATGCCTCAAATCACACAGGGAATTATTGAGGATATGGATAATTTTATGCAGCTGAATGCTATATCTTATGGCATTGCACAGATGTCAAGACAGAATTTTGCAAAACTTAAAGCAGTATTTGAGGTTGAAAAACCTCTGTCTGTATCCGAGATTGGTTATACAATTTCACATTTGCATGAGTGGGAATTTGACAGCAGCATAAGTAAAATGGATGACTTCGGTAAGGCGTATCTTACAAGAATGATGCCTACGAATTTCGATTTCTCTTTGTTAAATGAGTTCTCAAGTTATAAGTTCAGTAAGGATATTGCTTCAAAACTAAAGGCAAGTTTTACTGATTATGGTATGCTTTCGGCTCATAATTGTAAGCTTTATACTGCTGTAGTTCCTGTACGAACGGAAGAAGAAAATCAATTTGTTTCGCCAAGTATGTAAATATAAATTTATGGAGGTTTTATGAATGTCAGAAGAAAAAATGAAAGTTGTAATGGTCGAACCGAACAAGTCCGCATATGTAACAGAAATCGGGTGCGATTTACAATCGCTAAAAGCAGCGGTTGGAGGCGGATATATAGAGCCGATTTATTTTCTGCACGATTCGATTATGGTAGGAAACGAGGAAGCAAAACTTCTTGGAATGGATGGTAACAGACGTTTTGCAGACAGCGTTGTTGCAGGTCCATTCTTTATTTGCGGTGAGAAAATGACTGAGGATGGTGCGGAATTTTGTTCTCTGGACGACAAATTAATTTCAAAATATCTTGATTTGTTTCGTGTTCCTGAACAAATTTCGAGAGAGGAAGTTGAAGCTGATATGGTTATAAAGTTTATACCGATAATGTAGGTGCATATAACTCTTTTACTTTGGATAACCTATTGACTAAAAGGTTATAACAGGTTATAATGTAAGTGAAAGTGAGGGAGCGACATGGATAATATAAAATCGGAAATAAACAAGCTTGAACACAGCATTTCACAGCTTCCCATCGGATATATCTCAAAGAAAAATATCAACGGTAAAACTCGGTACTATCGTCAATGGAATGAAAACGGTAAGATTAAAAGTAAATATATTAAGGATTCTGAGCTTGCAGAAGTCGTAGAACAGATTACCCAAAGGAAAGAACTTCAGCAAAAATTATATGAATTACAAAAGCTAATAGGAGTTGCAAATGATATGAAAATAGATTTTATAACTAATGTTGTAACAGGGAATGCCTTGATTGCTATGACATCTGGAGTACAAAAATTCGAAAAACGTGATTGTTACTATCAGATTATTGATTATCTTAACAGTGATATAAGTGATTGTGTATGTTTGGTTTATGGTCTGCGAAGAACAGGAAAAACCACAATGTTAAGGCAGGCTATCAGTGAGATTTCTGCTTCGGAATCAGCATACATTAAAGCGAAAATTACTGATACGATGGCTGATATGAACCGTGATTTAAAGCTGCTTTATGAATCCGGATATAAGTATGTTTTTATTGATGAAGTCACTTTGATAAAAGATTTCATTGATTCTGCCTCGTTATTTTCAGATGTATATGCTGCACAGGGAATGAAAATTGTGCTCTCGGGAACGGATTCGCTTGGGTTTTGGTTTGCACTTCATCAGGAGTTATATGATAGAGCGGTTACGATTCATACGACATTCATACCTTTTCATGAACACAGCAGGTTATTGAAGATTAATAATATTGATGAATATATTCGATACGGCGGAACACTTCGTGCTGGTGAAATTAGATTTGATGACAAAGATTTGAATGCTGCTGATGCGTCATTTCGTAATGACGAATCTACAAGAAGATACATTGATACGGCGATATGCAGAAACATTCAGAACAGTCTTGTATGTTGTGAAGACGGTGGACATTTCAGGCATTTGTATAATTTGTATGAATCAGGCGAACTGACAGGTGCAATCAATCGTATAATTGAGGATATGAACCATAGGTTTTTATTATCGGTGCTTACAAAGGATTTTATCTCACATGACTTAGGATTAACAGCACGAAATCTGCGAAACGAAAGAAATCCTACGAACAGAACGGATATACTCGACAGGGTTGATACTGAAAATATAACATCTAGACTTATGGAGATACTTGAAATTCGTAATAAAACAGAGCAGTCTGTTGGTATAACTAGTACACATATTTCAGAGATTAAAGAGTATCTGAGGGCTTTGGATCTTATTGTTGATTGCCCTATTGAAACTACAGAAGTCAATTCAAATCCAATCGAACATGTGCTTTTTACACAGCCAGGAATGCGGTATTGTCAGGCACAAGCTTTAGTACATTTGCTGATGAAAGATGCTGTTTTTTCTGAATTAAGTGAACTGGAAAAGCAAAATATTACAAACCGCACACTTGAAGAAGTTCGTGGACGAATGACTGAAGATATCATTTTGCTTGAATCTATGAAGGCTCTGAGCAAGCAGCTCAAGGTTTTTAAACTGCAATTTGCTGTGGGAGAATTTGATATGGTAATATATAATCCCAATGAAAATAACTGCAGGATTTATGAAATAAAGCATAGTGACAAGGCTGTCAAAGAGCAGTATTGCCATCTTATTGATGATGAAAAATGCAATCTCACAGAGCGACGATTTGGTCAGATAGTCGAGCGATGCGTACTGTACACAGGTAAAAGTTTTACTAATAATGATGATATTGACTACAAAAATGTAAGTGAATATTTGAAAGAATTATCAGCAGAAAGGCTAGCTATTTCAGAGGATATCAACCAAAATTATGGTATGCAATTAGGATTTTAAGTAAATATCTATTCAAAAACGGTGTGAATTTTATTCATGCCGTTTATTTTTTAAAAGGAAAAAGCCGATGAAAAATACAATTACAATAACTATTGAACCCGAAAAATTATCAGCACTTAACATGTATATGGAGCAGAAAAACACTTCTGTCGAGGATGAGCTTATGAAATTTACCGAGCAATTATTCAAGAAAAATGTACCTCAGAATGTACGTGACTTTATTGATATGATGGTAAAACAGCAGGATTTTACGAAACTTAAAAAGTCAGCTAAGGATAATGCAAAAAACAGCACATTTTCTTCCGAATAACACTCAAAATATGCTTACTTTGTTTGAAAAAGCATTGAAGAAAAAGTTATAACACGTACGAATGCCGTGTGAACAACCGTGTTGCACCGTGTGGCGATTTAAGAGCATACATCGAGAAAGTATCCGCATAGGTGCAAAAACGGCTGATTGGGGCATTTGTGCGCGAGTTTAGAAAAAGTACGATTTCGATATAATCAAGAGGAGGAGAAATTTATTTTAATGCAAGTTAAAGCGGCGGGGTTCCGCCACAGTCACAGCATCGGGCAAAGCCCGCTGCAGAACGAAAAAACGGACTTTTGAGTTAGGGGTTGCGAAATGAGTAAAAGTAAAAAATCGGGGTTGCAGAATCGGAAAGGTACGATGAATTCAAGCTTTGAATCGGGGTTGTCGGGAGGTTTTGAGAATAAAGTAAAGTTCGCTTTATGGGTGTTTCCTGAGACAATGGGATCAGTGGAACAGGTTTTTTCTAAGGATAATTGTAAATCTAAGAGTGAATTTATTGAAAAGGCTGTTCGATTTTATCTTGGATTTTTAAGCGGTGAAAATAACGTAAATTATCTTTCGCCAAAGATAACCGAAGCTGTTGATGCAGTAGTTCATGGAGCAGAAAAACGCATATCCCGAAATCTTTTCAAGATAGCTGTTGAGCTTGGAAAGCTGTCTCATATTTTCGCTGCTATGAATGATGTTAATGACGAAACCTTAAAAGAGTTACACGTAATGTGTGTGGAAGAAGTTCGGCATATTAATGGTATGATTGATTTTGAAAGTGCTGTGAATTATCAGCAGTCGGAGTAATTTATGCCTAAGATTATTGTTACAAGCAGATATATTAAAAGTCGGGAAAAATCTAAGCTTGGGAATTATGTAAAATATATTGCAACACGTGAGGGTGTAGCTGTTCCTCAGAATGACGTTAAAATGACAGTTTCGGATAAACAGATGGAATTGATAGTGAGTCTTATTAAGGAATTTCCTCAGTCAGCTGAACTTCCTGAGTATGAAAAGTATTTAGCAGAACCAAACAGTAAAACCTCATCCGAATGCATTTCTGCAATCGTTGATTTCAATATGGAACTGCTGACAGACAGAGAAATTTATATGAATTATCTTGGTACTCGTCCAAATGTTGTAAAACTTGGTAAACATGGTTTATTTTCAGAAACTGATGAACCGATAAACCTTGATAATGCTGCAAAACAAGTTGCGAATCATAATGGTAATGTGTGGACTCATGTTGTTTCATTGAAACGTGAAGATGCAGAAAGACTTGGTTACAACAGTCTTTCTGCATGGCGCGATTTGGTTAAGAGGCATATTGATGATATTGCATCTGCACAGAAAATCGATTGTAAAAATATACAATGGTACGCAGCTTATCATGATAAGGAAATGAATCCTCATGTTCATATTGTTGTGTATTCGACGAATCCAAAAGAAGGTTTCTTAACTAATCAAGGGATAGAAAAAATCCGTAGTTCGTTTGCTAATGATATATACCGAGATGAATTAAATCAACTTTATCTAAGGCAAACTGATGTCAGGAACAAGCTACGTACTGAATCAACAATGGTTATG
>JAVBRC010000042.1:0-19309 GCA_031548405.1 Oscillospiraceae bacterium
ATATAGAAAAAAATGTTGATGAGGTTGTCGGTAAACATGATTGTGAAATCTTTAGTAAAGATTATATGATTGGTTATCGTGAGCGTGAAAAGGCAGCACAGGAAAGTACGGGAACAGTTTCTTTTGTTATTGATTTAACTAACAATAGTAATGAACATCGTACTATGAAGATGAGCAGAACTGTTCTTCGCACTAAAGATGGCGTTCCTTTCAGAGAACTTTGTACAGTTGAAGATATTACTGAAAGCAATCGAATAGAAAATCAGATCCGTGAAATGCTCGAAAGACATAACCTTGTAATCAAAAATTACAACGGGGTTATTGTTAATATTGGTTTAGATGGGAAAGTTAAGCTATTTGGAGGCAAGTCTTTATTTGGACTTCAAGGCGATGACGTTATAGGAAAGCATTATTATGATACTTGCGCTAATCAACCACTGATGCGTAATGCTGTTGAAAAATGCTTTACTGAGGGTACTCAGAGCTTTATTTATCATGGTGATGACAGGGTAACCAAATGTCAGGCAACACAGGTCTTTGATGATGAAGGCAATGTTACAAGTGTTTTATTTATCGGTCAGGACATTACTGAGTTATATAAGGTTCAGAATGAACTTGAGAACACTATCATTACTGCTGTTAAAGCAAGCAGAGCAAAAAGTGATTTCCTTGCACTTATGAGTCATGAAATTCGTACTCCTATGAATGTTATTGTCGGAATGTCGAGAATGGCATCAAGAGCCAATGAAATGGAAAAAGTTAAAAACTGTCTTATGAAAATTGATACTGCATCGGCTAACCTGCTTGAATTGATTAATCAAATTCTTGATATGTCTAAAATTGAAGCTAACAAGCTGGAGCTGGAGATGGCTGAATTTAGTCTGAAATCCTTAATCAATGAAATTACTTTGGTTATGGGTATGAAAATTGAAGAAAAGCACCTCAACCTTTCAATTGTTTATGAAAATGAGTTTAATCCTAATTTCCTTGGTGACAGACTTCGTCTTTCTCAGATTATTACTAATCTGCTATCTAATGCGATTAAGTTTACTGATGTTGAGGGTAATATAACTATTAAAATTAAGGCTGAAGATGCTGGGGAAGATTATTCTAAGCTCGTTGTTTCAGTTATTGATACTGGTATTGGTATTAAAAAAGATAAGCAGAAAAGTATTTTCAATTACTTTGAGCAGGCTGATGGCAGTACTTCACGAAGGTATGGTGGTTCTGGTCTGGGACTTGCAATATGCCAGAATATCACCAAACTTATGGACGGGGATATTTATGTTGAAAGCGAAGAAGGCAAAGGATCTAATTTTACTTTCTATGTCCGTTTAAAGAAAATAGATACATTAAATAACAGTGGCAATCTTAAAAATGTTGAATTTGATTATAATCGTAATCTTGACGGTAAAAAAATTCTGATTGCTGAAGATAATGAAATCAATCGTGAAATTGCTATTAACCTTATTGAAGATCTTGGTATTGAGGTTTACGAGGCTGAAAATGGTAAGATTGCTGTTGATATGTTTTTGGCGAACCCTGAACTTTATGATCTTATTCTTATGGATTTACAAATGCCTGAAATGGACGGCTATGAGGCGACTCGTATTATTCGAGCGGCTGATAATGAACGCGCTGCAAGTATCAGTGTTCTGGCGATGACTGCCAATGTATTCAAAAGCGATGTTGAAATGTGCTTACAAGTTGGTATGAATGATCATATTCCAAAGCCTATTGATCCGGTAAATTTGCGTGACAAGATTTATAGGTATATTCGATGAAGTTATCCTAAAAAAAATACTAAAGTCCATTAAGCGTTTTATATGCTTAATGGACTTTTTAGTTTGTTGAAAAAGCATGCTTCTAACTTTTAAATTCTATTTTACAAAGGGTTTTAGTTATTCTGACGTTTCAAAACTTTCCCACTATCGTGCGTTTTGAAAGGCTGGTAGAACTCGACGTAAGCATACTCAGGATTCTTGTTAACTAAATCCGCCGAACGGCGATTGGGTGCAGCGTCACGTTGCCCCGTTTAACGTTGTATTGTTACACATTTTTCATTGACAAACTGTCGAAAATTATGTATAATATTCACATGGATACACGACTATTTTATGAGGAGGAATTTTAAAATGCACAAGAAAGCTAAAGTAAATAAATGGTTCTCTTTATTAGTGACGGCTGTTACTTCGATGTCAATTATTGCTTTGTTTCCACAGACCGCAATGGTTTATGCTGAGGAAAATGTTTTGCCTTATGATTACAAGTATGCTGAAAATGAAGCTTTGACAACTGCAACTCTTGATGCGGGTGAATTAACTGCGGGAGCGTATTCAACTGCCTTAAAGGTAAATGATACATTCTCCATTACGGCAAGCACAGACAAAACTGTTACCGTTTCTGCTGGTAATATTACTGCTGCAGATAAACGCATATGTGGTGGTACTATTAAACTTGGCGGAGCTGGCAATGCGGATTACCGTTCTATTAAAATCAATGCAACAGCGGGTGGAACGCTTGCTGTGTACATGATGTCAAGCAGTGTGGACGCAAGCAGAAGTGTTAATTTAATTAATTCTGCTGGCAGCGTGGTTGCTACTATTGAAAATGTTGCGGGTGGTTCACTTGATAAATACACATTTAATATTCTGGATGCTGGAATATATTATTTAGTAAGTGCATCAAGTGGTTTGAATGTTTGCTATGCAGAGTTTTCATCAACTTCTGAAAATGCTGAGACTAAATTTACAGGTGACCTGAATAGCGATGGCGCTGTAAATGTTTTTGACCTTTCTCTTATGAGAAAAGGTATTTTAAGTCAGAATTGGAGTTCAGAGCAGATTGAAAAGCTTGCAAATGTCAATGGTGATGATGCTGTTGATACATCAGATATAAAACTTATGACTGATTTTCTGATTGGTAAGGATGTTGTATTTGCAGCTTTGAAGGATGACGGAAAGGAAGACCCAGACCCAGATCCAGATCCAGATCCTGATCCTGACCCAAATCCTGACCCAGATCCTGATCCAGATCCAGATCCAGTTACACAGCCAGATATTCCGGCGAATGCAGTTTATGCATCACCAAGCGGAAGCTCCAGCGGAAAGGGTACTAAGGAAAATCCTTATGATATTGCGTCAGCAATAAGCAAGATTTCTTCGGGAGGCACGATTGCTTGCGAGGCTGGTACTTATAAGCTATCTTCGACAATTAAAGTCAATGCAAGTAATTCAGGAACTGCTGCGGCTATGAATACGATTACTTCATTTAATGGTGATGTTGTTTTTGATTTCACTGCACAGTCTGTGGGAGATTCTAACAGAGGAATTTCTATGGCGGGTAATTATTGGCACTGGTATGGTATTGAAATTTGCAATGCTGGTGATAACGGCATGATTTTAAGCGGTAACAATAATAAAATTGAACTTTGTAAGTTTGAAAACAATCAGGATACAGGGCTTCAGGTTAGCAAGGTAAGCGATAATTGGCCTGCTAATAACCTGATTCTTAACTGCACATCTTGCAACAACTGTGACGATGCTACTATGGAAAATGCGGACGGTTTTGCGGCAAAGCTTACTTGCGGCGAGGGCAATGTATTTGATGGTTGTATCGCTTATAATAACAGTGACGATGGATGGGACTTGTTCGCTAAAACTGATACAGGCCCGATTGGTGTTGTTACTATAAAAAATTGTGTTGCTTTTAGAAACGGTTATACTGAGGACGGCCGAGGCTATGGCGACTGTGATGGAAACGGCTTTAAGCTTGGTGGTTCTGGTGTGGGAAGTGCACATAGAGTAGAAAACTGTGTTGCGTTTGAGAATTGGCACAGTGGATTTGTTGATAATAACAATCCTGAACTTTACGGTTTGAAAAATTGTACTTCTTATAACAACGGTATGGACGGCGGTTCAAACTATAGAACGTACAGGGCAACTCATGGTGTTTACAGTGGACTTATTTCTTATAAGGGTAGCAATAAGGCTGAAAAAGATACATTTTTGGGTACGATAGCAAATTCTGTTTATTATTTTAGTGATAAGTATTACAAGGTTGATGGCGTTACAGAGGTAAAGAGTAATGCTGTTGGAAGTCAGACAGCTAATGTTACTGATAAGGATTTCGTTTCTCTTGAAGTTCCAGCTATGAATAAGGTGGATTTTCATGAGTATTGGAGAAATAATGACGGTTCAGTGAATTTGAAAAGCTTCCTTGAAGTTGCAAAGTCCAGTAATTATTATGGAATTGGTGCGGTATTTGAATAGGTAGCGTGATGCACATAATCGCCGTTGGGCAGGGTTTTCTTAATTTCCCTCACCGAACGGCGATTTTTAATTTTAGGCAATACCGCACTCACGCTGCCGCCATAAACATTACACATACTGGCATATTGCTTTTACATTTTTTTCTGTCGTTTATCATATACTTATCACATAGAAAAGTATAATTATAAACATACACTAAGAACAAAACACAAGCCTAAACAGAAAGGAAGTTTTATATATGCTAGAAAATAACATGAACCGTCCGGAGGACAACGACACTACCGCTCCAGTACAAAACCCTGCTCCTCAGTCACAAAATTCATTTAGCTATAATTATGATGGTGAAAACAAAAATTCATTCGCTGTTCCAGTTGAACAGCAGCCAAAAAAGAAAAATAAGGTTTTCAAAAAAGTAATCGCATTCGCAGTTTGTGCAGGACTTATTTCAGCTGGTTCAATTCAGGGTTACAGATATATTGACCAGAACGATGTTTTAGATGGATTCTTTACAAAATCTGCAAGCAGTGAATCAAATAGCAAAGATAAAGATACTGATGAGGACGTAAAAAACGTTACATCACTTCTTTCTGCTGGCAACAACAAAAGTTGGATTGAACTTGCGGCAAGAGCAGACGGTCTTACAATCCCTGAAACAGTTGAAAAGGTTATGCCGGCAGTAGTCGGAATTTCATCTGAATTTTCAGTTGGTAACAATTCTAGTGCAAACGATTGGTTCTTCGGTCAACAGCAGGTACAGACACAGCCAGCAACAGCAACGGGTACTGGCATTATAATGACCTCAGACGGCTACATTATTACTAATGCTCACGTTATTAACGATACGGAATACGGTTATGGCCTTGCAAATTCAGTTTCAATTCTGCTTTCAGATAAAACTGAGTACGAAGCAACAATTAAGGGCTATGATGCGGATACTGATATTGCAGTACTAAAGGTTGATGCAACAGGATTGACAGCTGCTGAATTCGGTGACAGTGACGAAATGCAGGTAGGCGAACTTGTTGTTGCAATCGGAAACCCTCTGGGCTTTGAACTTTTTGGTTCTGTAACTTGCGGTATTGTTTCAGCACTTAACCGTGAAATCACAATCAACGATAAAAACATGAGCTTAATCCAGACTGACGCTGCTATTAATTCAGGAAACTCAGGTGGCCCGCTGGTAAACAGCTATGGTCAGGTGATCGGAATTAACTCTGCTAAAATGTCATCAACATATTCATCAACAGGTGAAGCATCTGTTGAAGGTCTTGGTTTCGCAATCCCAATGACACAGGCACAAACAATTATTGACGACCTCATAAACTATGGTTACGTAAAGGGCAGACCACAGATTGGTATCAGCGTTAGTGACGTTGATGAATACACAGCATCACTTTACAACATTCCAATCGGTGTTTATGTAAGATCCGTAACTCCAAATGGTGCAGCAGCACAGGCGGGTATTCAGCAAGGTGATGTAATTATCGGCGTTGATGGTACTGCTGTTGCAACAAGTGAGGAGCTTAACAAGCTTAAAGATGAGCATAATGCCGGCGAAACTATTACTCTGAAGGTTTCAAGAAACGGAACTGATATGGATATCCGTGTTACACTTCAGGAGGTTACACAGGGCGATACAATCTTTGGTGAAAATAAAGCCGTTGAAAATTGATAGTCTCTTTCCTTTAATATAAATTTTTTATTCCTGTTCAAAGCAAAAACGAGCTGTTGCTAAAAAAGCAATAGCTCGTTTTTTGTGGATTTATATTATCTGTACAAAGTTATACAAAGATGGTATAATAGAAGAGAAATGATTTTTTAGGCGTTACTTACATGGCAGTTTAAATATACGTAAGATTTTTAACCAATTATATATTATTAAATTATAAAGAGTAAAACGTTAATTTACAAAATGGAGGGGGATTTCAATGCACATAATCAAAGTGTTAAACCTTCAAAATATCGAAGAAATCAAAGGTTTCTTTAAATCGGTTTTTTCAGCGCCACCATGGAATGATGATTGGAGCAATGAACAACAGCTTCACAATTACATAAATGATTTGATTGGCAATGTCAGCTCCTTAACGTTTGGACTATACGACGACAATGAGCTAATTGGTATTTCTCTAGGAAATATCAGGCATTGGTTTACTGGAACTGAATATTTTATTGATGAGTTTTGTATTTCTACTAGACTACAAGGGAAGGGATTTGGAACGTATTTTTTAAAGCGAATTGAAGAATGCATAGTGCAAAAAGGAATCAGGCAGATGTTTTTGCAGACACAGAGAAACTTACCAGCATATAAATTTTATGAGAAAAATGGATTTGTTGAGTTGAAAGACCATGTTTCACTTGTGAAAGACTTGTGGGATAACTGATTAAATTTAGCAAGTCAAATTGATGATATAAGTCGTTTATAAAGAAAGGAAGAACTATGAAATATATTTCTTTAGGGTATTTTTGCTCTATTGCTATGGAATTTCTGATGAAAAAACTACCGAGGGCATATCAAGAGAATTGACTTATATTGAAGAAAACTACGATTTGATTATCAACTTATTAAAGTCATATAACAAAGATAATGATATACTATTTATTGCTAATAATGGAGTTACTTCCTCAAAATTGACTATTTATAATGTACCAATTGATAAAAATGATACTGTGGCACGAAACCCTATTTGTGAGAATTCTGTTTTATACAATAAATTTAGTAATGTGGAGTTACCTGATAAAGATGAAAATATTAAGAGATATTTAGCGAAAGAAAAAAATAAAAAACGTTTGCAAAACCGCATAAAAAGAAAGCTTAAATTTACGTATAAAAAATTGTTCTTTAAACAATATTCTCATGAAAATCAATATTAAGACAATGCCGTGCAAAGCCTTTCTAGTGGATTTGCACGCATCTCACGTACAAATTTAATCAGTGTTTCCTTAGAAATGCCATAATGAAATAAAACTGGAGTTAAAAATGGAAGAAAAATATTTTGAAAATCAAAAGTTTGAAGAACTTAAATTTGATGCCGAACAGCTGGAGGGGTATGAGTTTTTTGACTGCGAGTTTGACAGTTGTGTATTTAACGATTGTAAGATTACAAGATGCAGATTGAGTAATTGTAAATTTAATAAATGCAGTATCACAAATATTGAAACAAAGTCGACATATATTTCAGATACGGAATTTTTTAATTGTAATTTAATGGGGGTTAATTGGAGCGTACTCGTTCCGTCCGGACATTTTTCAGAGCCGATTAGCAAAATTCAGAATTGTAACTTGAAGTACAACACATTTATAAATATGACATTCAGAAAAATTCAGTTTAATGACAATACAATTATACATTCTACCTTTGGTGAATGTAAGCTTGTGGAGTCAGGCTTTAAAAATTGCAAGTTGGATCGTACCGAATTTATTAAATGTGATTTGAGAAAAGCAGATTTCCGTGATGCAACAGGTTATGAAATTGATGTTTTTACAAACACCCTCAGGGATGCACGCTTTTCGTTCCCTGAAGCAATAAATTTATTGAACAGTCTTAATATCAGGATTGATTGATAACAAAAGTATGACTTGAGGATTATATTTAACCAAGTATTGAAAGGATTTAAAATGGAAAATAAAACTAATAAGAATAATAAAACAGAAGCAAAATCATGCAAGCTATTTAAGCGATGCGGAGGCTGTCAGCTTAAAGAAAGCTATAGCGAGCAGCTTATCTGGAAGCAAAACAAGATTAACAGAATGCTTTCGAAATTCGCAAAACCAGAAAAAATTATCGGTATGAAGGTACCTTATAATTACAGAAACAAGGTTCAGCATGGGTTTTATACAAACCCTAACCGTCAGATAATTTCGGGAATATTTCAGGCGGGAAGTGGAAAAATTGTGCCTTGCGAAAGCTGTATGCTAGAGGACGTTAAGGCTGGAAAAATTATTTCTTCAATTAGAATACTAATGAAGTCCTTTAAGCTTTTCCCATACAATCCACATACTGGTAACGGATTTATCCGCCATGTTATGATTAGAAAGGCTGCTGGAACAGGCGAGATTTTAGTATGCATCGTTACATCGAAAAATGAGTTTCCATCAAAGAAAAACTTTGCAAATGAGCTTGTAAAATGCCACCCGACAATTACGACAATCGTCCAGAATGTGTGTAATAAACAAATGCCGATGACAATGGGGGAAAAGCAGAATGTTTTGTATGGCAAGGGCTATATTGAGGACGTTTTATGCGGAAAACGATTTATTATTTCTGCGCAGTCTTTCTATCAGGTAAATCATGTTCAAACTGAAATTCTTTATAAAACTGCTATGGAATTTGCGGGGCTTGATAAGACTATGAGAGTTCTTGACTGCTATTGCGGTACGGGTACAATTGGTATTATCGCTTCTGACTACTGTGAGGAAGTGCTCGGCGTTGAACTGAATAAACAGGCTGTGACTGATGCTAATAAAAACGCAAAGCTGAATAAGGCTTCAAATGTTGAATTTATTAATGATGATTCCAGCCGCTTTATGGAACGACTTTCAACCTCTGGTGAAGGTGTCGATGTCGTTTTTACTGATCCTCCAAGAAGTGGAAGTGATAAAAAATTCTTAGACGCTCTTATTAAGCTGTCTCCAAAACGTATCGTTTACATTTCTTGCGGTATTGAATCTCTTGAACGTGATTTGATTATCCTTGGAAAATCTGGGTATAAAGTAAATAAAATTCAACCCGTTGATATGTTTCCGCATACTAAGCATGTGGAGTGTGTGGTGTTACTCACCAAAACAGACTGCTAATAGTGGCTAGAAAGCCGATAGAATGGGCATTTCTAAAATCATCAAGAAAATTGAGATGCCCTCAATATATTTTTTTGTCGTAAAGATAACCCCTAAATCCACTCAAATTGAGTGTTTATAGGGGTTGACCGATTGTTCGAGACACCCCTTTGTGAGTGTATAGGACTGCTGAAATAATGTGAGTGTAGAGGGTTGTTGACAGCAATCGGAGACACTAAAAAGTATGTGAGAAAATAGATGAAAAGAGGTTTGAGAAGATATGCGAGGAAAAAGTATAAATTTATTTTTGATGGATGGAGAACCAAATGGCAGAATGAAATGCACTCTTGCCAATTGGACTGGAGTGTCATATAAAATCCCACGTACAAAGCTTGATAGCTGTAAGGGACGTGACGACCTTTCTCAAAGTGGCGTATATTTTCTTTTCGGAATATCTGATCAAACAGGTGAAAGTGTCGTTTATATCGGGCAAGCTGGAGTTCAGAAAAATGGCGAAGGAATACTATACCGTTTGCAAGAGCATAAACGCAACCCTGAAAAAGACTACTGGACAGAAGCTGTGGTGTTTACCACCTCAAATAATTCTTTTGGACCCACTGAGATAAGCTATCTTGAAAATAGGTTTACAAATATCGCTAAAGAGACTGAACGTTACGTTGTGAAAAATGGTAATGACCCTTCACCCGGAAATATTACAGAGGAAAAGGAAAGCGAACTCGAGGAATTCATTGACTATGCAAAAATAATTATGGGTACGCTTGGGCATAAGGTTTTTGAACCCCTTACAGATTCTAAAACAACGGTTGCTCCGAATAGTGATAGTGCAGAAAGTGATAATAAGATTTTTTACATAAAACGAAGCGGAGCAGATGCAAAAGGCAAGTTAACTAGTGAAGGTTTTGTCGTTTTAGCTGGTAGCAAAATTAGAGCAGATATCGTTCCAAGCTGCCCAGACTATGTGAAAACCGAGAGGAAAAACAATAAGGATAATATAGACGAGAATAGCATTATTAAAAACGAGATATTATTCAAATCGCCATCAAGTTCAGCTGCTTTTGTACTCGGTGCATCAGCGAACGGGAATATCGAATGGAAAACGGATGAGGGTAAGATTTTAAAGGATGTTGAAAATAGTCAAAATTAGATTGTGATTCATAAATAATAGTAAGTCGTAGATTTTTTGATACTCCAGAAAATCTGCGACTTTTTTGTTTGGAAAAATTGTTTTATTTTGTGGTCGATTTATGCATGAGAAGACTTGTGCTGCAAAAGCATTTGTAGAGAGTTTTATCACCCTGCCAAACATGGGTTCAAGTTTAGAACTATGCATATACCAGAGACTAAAAAGTTGATTTATAATATAAATTCACAAATACATATCAACATAATTTGAAAAAACAATACTAATAGTGTTGAAAAGCAAATAGAATTGTGATATAATATAGATGGGCAATATCGCTGCATCACTCAAAGTGACAAGGAGGGAACTCATGATAATAAACAATATTGAAAAGGACATTAAAATCAAATGTTTGGAAAATGATATGACACAAGTTGAGTTGGCTGAGAAAATCGGCACAACAGGTCAATATGTGAATAAAATAATCAAAAAAAATCATGATGTTTTAAACAAAACCTTCGTTCAAATGATGGAAGGTTTGGGATATGACATTGAAATATGCTATGTGAAGAGAGAGGGCAAATGATATGAATAAACAACAATTGGCTTCAACGATATGGGAATCAGCAAATCAAATGAGATCTAAAATTGAGGCGAATGAATACAAGGATTTTATTCTTGGCTTTATTTTTTATAAATATTTATCTGAAAAAGAAGTGGCATTATTTAAAAAAGAAAACTTAACCGAAGAAGATATAAAGGCGGTAAATGAAAATGACGAGCAATATGCTACTCATATAAAAGAAAAACTGGGCTATTTTATCTCTTATGACAATCTTTTTTCGACATGGCTTGCAAAAGGAAATGATTTTGATATATCAAATGTTCGAGATGCCTTGGCGTCTTTTGAACTAAACATAGACAGCGTATATAAAAAGCTGTTTGAAAATATCTTCAAAACATTGCAGACAGGTCTGTCTAAACTTGGCGAGACAGCGCAGGCGCAAACTAAAGCTGTAAGAGGTCTGCTGAAATTGATACGCAAAATCCCAATGGATGGAAAGCAAGACTATGACGTTCTTGGTTTTATTTATGAAGACCTGATCAGCAAGTTTGCCTCTAACGCAGGTAAAAAAGCTGGCGAGTTTTACACACCACATGAGGTGTCTGTTTTAATGTCGGAAATTATTGCAGATCACTTACAAGATAGAGAGCAAATTAAAATATACGACCCTACCTCGGGATCGGGTTCACTCCTCATCAATATCGGAAGCGCTGTTGCAAAATATATAGAGGGAGAAAATAAAATAGATTACTACGCTCAGGAACTTAAGGAAAACACCTATAACCTCACACGAATGAATCTAGTTATGCGTGGTATTAATCCCGCTAATATTAATGTTCGAAATGGCGATACACTAGAAGAAGATTGGCCTTTTTTCGAGGATTCCGACAAAGACAAGACTTATCATCTGATTCGTGTGGACGCAGTGGTTTCTAATCCACCGTATTCACAAAAATGGGATTCGTCTGAAAAAGAGCATGACCCACGGTATAAAAATTACGGTGTTGCTCCAAAAGGTAAGGCCGATTATGCGTTCTTGTTACATGAACTATACCATCTCGAGGATAATGGCATTATGACCATTGTTCTTCCCCATGGTGTTCTTTTTAGAGGTGGTGACGAGGGCAAAATCAGAACAAATCTAATTGAAAAGAACAACATTGATGCCATCATTGGCTTGCCTTCCAACATTTTCTTTGGAACTGGTATACCTACTATAATCATGGTTTTGAAACGTAATCGTCCAACCTCTGACGTTCTCATTATTGATGCTTCTAAGGGATTTGAGAAAGCTGGCAAGAACAACAAACTAAGAGCCTGCGATATTAAGAAGATTGTCGACACTCTTAAAAGCAGAGCTGCAATAGACAAATATTCAGCGGTTGTTACAAAGAAAACTATTAGCGACAATGATTACAACTTGAACATTCCTCGTTATGTCAACTCTTTAGAGCCAGCAGAAAGCTGGGATATCCATGCAACCATGTTTGGAGGAATTCCAGTAAAAGAAGTGAACCAACTGGCTGCATATTGGGATGCTTTCCCTAATCTAAGAGAAGATATTTTCACTAGCATTTCTGATGAATATTTAGCAATGACCCATGAGGACATCAAGGCAGCTATCATGAATCACGCTTCGCTCGAATACTACAAAATGATTTTTACAAGAGAATTTGACGGCTTCTATGCGTCACTAAAAACAGACTTAATTGATGGTGTTTTAGATGTAAGTGCTGAGCAACAAAAGGATATCGTTAGCAATGATATTTTTACGAGGATAGAAAACGTAAAGCTTGCTGACAAATATAAAGCATTCCAAATTTTATCTGATAATTGGGATGTTATTTCTGCTGATTTAGAAATGCTACAGTCTGAGGGTTTTGAAGTAATTAATCAAGTTGACCCTAATATGGTTGTGAAAAAGAAAGAAGCCAATGAAGATGAAGTTCCAGAGGTTCAGGAAGGTTGGCGAGGACATATCTTGCCGTTTGATTTGGTTCAAAAAGAGATGTTAACAGCAGAATTAGCAGAATTAAAAGCTATAGAAAAAAGACTATCTGAAATCACTGCACTATATGTAGAAATTATGGAAGCCTTTGATATGGAAGAAAAAGAAAGCAGTGTTTTAAACGAGACAAAGGACGCTTTTGTGGCAAAAGAGGTAAAAAACTTTATATCAGAATCAATTAACGATTATAAAAACCCTGAAATTAAAGCCTTACGATAATATCTCAAGCTAACTAAGAAAAATGAAAAACTTGCATACATCATCAGTTGTAAAAAAGTAGACTGGGATTTGATGGAGAAGGGTGCAGATGGCACTTATAAGAAAACAACGGTAAATAGTAGAATTAGCGAATTGCAACTAAAGTACGCTTTACCAGACGGTTCTTTTGAACAAAAGATAATAACGAGTGTTAAAACAAAAATCAGACGCACTTCATCTTAAGACAAAGGATACCATTGAGAACTTGAGCGAAGAGGCATCATTACATCTATTGGAGCAAAAATGGATAAAGCCATTGGTGAATTCACTGTTTGCTATACCAGATGAAATCATTGGCGAGCTAATTAGTAAGGTATGTCATTTGCACGAGAAATATTGCACTACTTTTTCAGACATTGAAACCGAAATAGAAACAGCAAGTACTGCATTAGGTGGAATGATTGATGAATTAGTGGGCAGTGATTACGATATCAAAGGTTTAGTAGAACTAAAGAAGATTTTGGGGGTGGAATGATGTCAACACGAGCAAAAAAACCCGAAATTCGATTTGCAGGTTTTGAAAATGAGTGGACGATTGATCAGATATTAAACATTGTCGACATTCGTAGTGGTAAAGATTATAAATACTTATCATTTGGTGATATACCAGTGTACGGTACTGGTGGTTATATTGCCAGTGTAAACAAAGCACTTTATTCATCTGGAAACGCCATAGGCATAGGAAGAAAAGGAACAATTGATAAGCCGTTCATTCTCCATGCACCATTTTGGACAGTTGATACATTGTTTTATGCTGTAATGAAAGAAAACAATGATTTAAACTTTGTGTTTGCTTTATTTCAAAATATAAATTGGAAAAGTAAAGATGAGTCAACTGGCGTGCCAAGTTTATCTAAAACATCAATAAATGAAGTAGAAGTCATGACAACAAAGGAGGATGAGCAAAAAGCAATTGGAATCTTCTTTTCTAAGAT
Source organism: Oscillospiraceae bacterium (assembly GCA_031548405.1). Taxonomy (GTDB): domain Bacteria; phylum Bacillota; class Clostridia; order Oscillospirales; family Ruminococcaceae; genus Porcipelethomonas. The sequence goes on from JAVBRC010000042.1 coordinate 13,953, forward strand.
TGACGAGATGATTGCTTTAGAAACAGAGAAGTATGAAAAGTTAATAATTATAAAAAAAGCAATGCTTGAAAAAATGTTCCCTAAAGAAGGCTGTGATGTGCCTGAACTTCGGTTTAGTGGCTATACAGGTGCTTGGGAGCAGAAGAGATTAGGAGATTGTTTTTTTGAAAGAACAGAAAGTATGCCCGAAGGCGAACTGATTTCTGTGACCACAAATGACGGCGTGAAAAAGTTTTCAGAACTCGGAAGACACAATAACTCTAACGATGATAAGTCAAAATATAAAAAAGTTTGCGTTGGGGATATTGCTTATAACTCAATGCGAATGTGGCAAGGTGCAAGCGGATATTCTCCATATGAAGGCATTGTAAGCCCAGCTTATACAGTCCTCGCACCTAATCAAGGTGTAGATTCAAAATGTGTTGCATATTTATTTAAGCGTCCTGATATGATTCAAATCTTCCGAACAAATTCCCAAGGAATAACTTCGGACAACTGGAACTTAAAATATCCCGCATTAAGCGAAATAAAAATTATGTTGCCAAGAGATACAGAAGAACAAAGTGGCATTGCGAGTTGCTTGCAACATATGGATAATCTTATCACTTTACAAGAACAGAAAGTAAAAAAACTAAAAAATATTAAGTCCGCTTGTATGGAAAAAATGTTTGTGTAGGAGGTGTATTGCATTGTATTTTGATAAAGAAAAAGATTTTGAAGATGCTGTCATAAAAGCATTAATAGATTGCGGTTGGGAGTCTACTGTGCTGCGTAACCCTACCGAAAAGCAACTGATACAAAACTGGGCAGATATTTTGTTTAACAACAATCGCCAAAAAGTAAGATTGAATGAATGTCCACTGACAGAAGGCGAAATGCAACAGATTTTAGAGCAAATTAATTTATTGCAATCACCATACAGACTAAATGGCTTTATTAATGGTAAAAGCGTATCTATCAAGCGTGATAACCCCGATGATACAGCTAACTTTGGCAAAGAAGTCAGTCTTAAAATATATGATCGTCAAGAAATCGCATATGGTGAGAGTCGTTACCAGATAGTACAACAACCACAATTTGCTACTAAGTCGCCGATATTAAACAATCGCCGTGGTGACTTGATGCTTTTGATTAACGGTATGCCAGTAATACATATAGAGTTGAAAAAAAGCGGTATTCCAGTTAGTGAGGCGTACAATCAAATAGAGAAATATTCCTACGAAGGTGTTTTCAGAGGGCTTTTTTCCTTGGTGCAAGTATTTGTGGCAATGCAACCAGAAGAAGCCGTGTATTTTGCAAACCCAGGAGAAGGCGTTAAATTTAACAAAGCATTTTATTTTCATTGGGCAAATAGTGATAACGAACCAACCAACGAATGGCATAAGGTTATCCTTAATTTGTTAAATATCCCAATGGCACATATGCTAATTGGGTTTTATACTATTGCCGATACTGAAGAAGGCGTGCTGAAAGTAATGCGTAGCTATCAATATTACGCTGCAATTGGCATTGCTGATACTGTAGCAAAAAAGAATTGGGAAGATCATAATCAGTTGGGCGGTCATGTATGGCATACCACAGGGTCAGGAAAAACAATGACAAGTTTCAAATCTGCTCAGCTTATTGCAAGCTCTCATGACGCTGATAAGGTAGTTTTCCTAGTAGACAGAAAAGAGCTGGGCATACAATCATTAAAAGAATATCGGTCCTTCGCTAATGAAAGCGAATCCGTGCAAGCGACCGAAAATACTGATATTCTGATTTCGAAACTTAAGAGCGATGATAAAGATATTAATTTGATTGTCACTTCTATTCAAAAACTGAGTGGTCTTACAAAAGAGGCTGGAGAAGATGATTTAAAGAAAATTAAATCAAAGCGGCTAGTAATCATTATTGATGAGTGCCACCGCTCTACCTTTGGGGATATGTTAACTGCAATAAAAACTACATTTAAAAATGCATTGATTTTCGGATTTACTGGAACTCCAATCCAAGAGATAAACATTAAAAAAGACAGTACAACCCCCACTATATTTGGTGATGAAATACACCGATACACTTTGGCAGATGGAATACGTGATAAAAATGTTTTAGGCTTCGACCCGTATATGGTGAAAATCTTTGACGATTCTGATGTTAGAGAACAAGTAGCTCTTCACAAGGCTAAAGCTTCTAATCCGGCAGAGATTATGGGAGATCCACAAAAAGAAAAAATGTTCTACAAATATATGGACTCATCTCAAGTTAAAATGTATGGTGAACTAGTCGATGGGAAATGGGTCAGTGGTATTGAAGATTTTATTCCAAATGAACAATATCAGTCGAACCAATATAGAGATGGAGTTATTTCTGATATAAAGAAAAAGTGGACTATTTACAGCAGGGGCAGAAAGTTTCATGCAATTTTTGCTACGAGCAGTATTCCTGAGGCAGTGGCTTATTATCGATTAATGAAGGATGAAATGCCAGAACTAAATATAACCGCTATGTTTGATCCTACTATTGACAACGAAGGCGGTGGCTCGTTAGAGAAAGAAGATGGTATTGTGGAAATGCTTGAGGATTATGAACACAAATTCTCACAGTCTTTCACCATGGCATCGTATGACAGATTTAGAAAAGATGTAAGCCTGAGATTGTCACATAAAAAACCTTACGAGCGTATTACTACTGATGAACAGATTGATATTCTAATCGTTGTGAATCAAATGCTTACAGGCTTTGATTCTAAGTGGGTGAATACACTCTATTTGGACAAGGTGATGGAATATGAGAATCTTATTCAGGCATTCTCTCGTACCAATCGTTTATTCAATTTGGCGGATAAACCGTTTGGCATTATCAAATATTATAGACGTCCAAATACAATGGAAAAAAATATTGAGGCGGCAGTTAAAGCATACTCGGGCGACATTCCTACAGGATTGTTTGTAGATAAGTTGCCTAATAACCTGCGCCAAATGAACGATCTGTTCGATGAAATGTCTGAATTATTTAGCAATGCTAGAATTAATGATTTTGAAAAACTACCAGATGAATCATCGGTTAAAGCTAAGTTTGCAAAGCTTTTTAAGCAATTTTCAACACATTTAGAAGCCGCAATGATCCAAGGCTTTACTTGGAACGAAAATATTTATCTGGATGAACATGACTCAAACATTATAATGAAATTCGATGAAATAACCTACTTAATTCTTCTTGCAAGATACAAAGAACTTGCCAAAGGCGGTGGTAGCGGTCGTGGTGGAGATGTTCCCTATGAAATAGATACACATATTACCGAGTATGACACAGGGAAAATTGATGCTGATTATATGAACTCTCGATTTGAAAAATTCCTTAAACTGATAGAAAACGCATATGACCCAGCATCGTTGGAAAGCACATTAAAAGAACTTCATAAATCTTTTTCCATGTTAAGCCAAGAGGAGCAAAAATACGCAAATATTTTTACACATGATATCCAGATAGGAAATGTACAGATTGTTCCCGGAAAATCTTTCAGAGATTATATTTCAGAAATGATGAAGTGTGCAGAGAATGACAGAATTAGCCTAGTAGCAAAAAGGCTTGGTTGTTATGAACGCTTACTTAGAGAACTTCTGGAGCGAAAAGTGACCAAGGAAACAATTGAGGCACATGGTAAGTTCGAAGAGCTAAAATCCTCAGTGGATATACAAAAGGCAAAAGTATTTTTTGAACGAGTGGAGAAATCAGAGTATCAAGATTCTCGTTTAATAATGTATATTGAAAGATATTTACGTTACTTTTTGTTGAGTGGGGGAGAAGATTTATACCCCGAGAAGGACACAAATACTCCAATAAATGATACAAAGGAAAACCGTGTTGTTGGCGTTGTAATATCTGAAGAAAATATGATCGGAAAAACCTATGTGTCTTCTGTAAAGACTTCTACCCTGCAAAACTGGTGTTCAGAGAGCAAGGCTCTGGCTTGCATGATAGAAACGGACTGTTTCGCATACATCGACAATAAGTTATGCATAAATGATAGTAAGTATATCGAGCGTGATTCGAATGGCAGAATACGCCTTACAACCTATGCAAAAACTCATGAGGAAGAATGCTTTCTTCAATTCGTTGTAGATAAAGAGACAGGTCAGTTACACTACATTACACTTCCAGCAGCAATGGCAAGTAAATCATTTAATTACTATGATGAAATTGACGAGGATTTAGTTAATCAATATGGACTGGTGAATGAAATATCTCAAGAGATGATTGCAGCTATTAGCGGTTTAGAATTTGGCGAGGCATTAAAAAAGCTAATGAGCAAAAATATATGTAGCTATACCTTTGGTTTGTTGGAAAGTACTACAGGGTTAAACAAAAAGACAATAAGCAATTTAACAAAAGGAGCAAATCTCACGAAACTAAATGTCATATCAACGTGCTTGGGTATACATATTCCCTTTCTTGTTAGTAACAAAATGCTTGAACTTGCAGAACTATCCCTTAATTTATATCTGCCAGGAAAAACAGGTGCAGAAAATGGTATATATGATTCCCTACTGCATTTAAAATGGGCAACTGACTATGATGACATTTATGAAGAGTTGGCAGTCCAGAAGTATGAGTACTTAATTCACGAACCACCAAAAACAAAATAAATATCAGTTATCAGTAGATCAGACGTAAAAGTCTGGTCTATTTTTTTGCCCGAAAATAATTTTGTTGAACTTTCTTCAACGAATATGTATACCTACACCTCGAATTTTATTAAGAATTCGAGGTGTTTTAGTATCTAGATTGGTAAATCCAAAGCTTTATTTGTTGAAGTATGTTCAACGGGCAAAAAGCACAGAAAGAGTATTATTAATTTAGTAGGAGAAATTCTTGCATTTATACACATCAGTTTCAAAGTTCATCGCTTAATCAGCGGTGCCCAGAGCGGCGAAACGGACACAAGTAAATATCAATCAACCCACTGGGATGGTTGACAAGCTAAGAAGAGAGGAGATGCTCAAAAAACAAGGAGGTGAACATCATGGCAAAGAACAGTAAGCAGACTTCAAAATCAGTTGCTACCAAAGCAAGCAGAGTTTTGAGGGACAACCGTTACAGCAAGACTTCTAAATCTGTAGCAGGCAGTGCGTTAGCACAAACAAAACCAGGTAAAAAGTAAAACTACCAAATGATAGGCAGAGAAAGATTTAGCTAATCAGCCTGCCTTTCTCCCTCTAGGAGGGAACAAAAATCAATCTCAAGCCTTGAGATGGCCATTAGAGGCGGCGGGATGCATAAGGATTTTGACAGCAGTATTAACTGCTCTTGAAGTTCGATGCTCCCACCGTTACTTCGTCATGCCATTTTTAGGTGTAGGAGTCGGTGGACATCGT